>JBMTDJ010000042.1:0-17589 GCA_049431945.1 Candidatus Nanopelagicales bacterium
CAACTTTGCCGATATCGGCGAAAACTTCTGGAGCTACGTGCTCGAAAACGGGCAGTTCCGGATCACGCGATCCGTGACCTACGGAGGCGTCACGATGAAGGTCGTGGGCTCGCACCAGATTCGCCTCAGCCTGGCGTAGATCCGCGTCGAGCAACCCACGACACCGGGCCAGCCTCATCCTGGATGTCCCCGCCCGCGCGCGTCCGATAGCCGGACTCATCGAGACTCCCAGGAGCCGTGCGGGGTACCTTTCGCCCATGTCGTCTCGCACCGTTCGCCGCTCCGTCCCCGTGCTGACACTCGCCCTCGCGGCCGGTCTCGGCATATCCATGCTGCACAGCGCTGCTAACGGGGCCGAGACCACCACGGCGCCAGCGACCGAGCGCGCTCTCGTGCCCGCTGACGGCGTGGTCGCCTACTCCCTGGTGGCGCCCACGAACGTGTCACCGTCGGGGATCGTGGCTCGCGCCATCGTCGCCGCCGGGGCCGACTGCCCGTCGGTCGACGTCACGGTCGGCGGCAAACAGTCGAGTGTCGCGATGACGATCCGCCGCCCTGGAGCGACCACAGGCAACGCGTTCAGCGCGGTCCGCGTGTGCAGCGCGTCACTGCCCAAGGGTGCGACCTCCGCGAGCATTCAGGGCACGGCGATTCCGGCTGCGATGCCCACCGACGCGGCCTCCATCGCCTACCTCTCCGACACCGGATGCCGCATCAAGCTGTCGGTGCAGGACTGCGCGTCATCGCAGGCATGGCCGCTCAGCACCAACGCCGCGCTCCTCAGCCAGCAGTCCGCGGATCTCATCGTCCACGGTGGCGACTACGTCTACCGCGAGACCGACTGCCCGGCCGCCGACGAGGCGAAGTGCGGCGGCAGCCCGCCCATCACCACGGGCGAGCCCTTCCTCGACAACGCCGCGCTCTGGTTCGCGGACTTCTTCGATCCCGCGGCCCCGATGCTGTCAGCCGCCCCGATCCTGGCGAGCCGCGGCAACCACGAGGCGTGCGACATGGCCGGAAATGGCTACTTCCTCTTCATGGACATCCAGCCCTCAAGCGCGGCGGCCTGCGCCCCGAAGCGCAGCCAGGCACCCATCGTCCTGTCGCCGACGTGGGCGGCGGATGTCGACCTCGCGGGCAATCGCAGTGTGCGCCTGGTCGTCGTCGACTCCACCAACGGCTGGGACTCCGTGCCCTCGCCGTACGTGCCCATCCAGCGCAAGGCCTACAAGAAGGCCAACAAGCTCGCAAAGAAGGCAAGCGATGCATGGCTCGTCACGCACCGTCCACTGTTCGGTGTGACCTCCAGTGCGTACAGCGATCGCGGCGACCACTACTGGGTGCCGTGGATTTCCGCTGACCAGGCCGCGGCCGGATCCGGCCTGCTGAGCCGCTACTCGCTCATCATCTCCGGTCACGAGCATCTGTCCCAGGCGGTCCAGGTGCCCGGCCAGCCCACCCAGCTCGTCGCTGGCGGGGGTGGGACATCGCTCAACCCCACCCAGGGCTACTCGCTTCCGCAGTACGGGCCGCTCACTCACGCTGACGGCAGCGCGATGTCGGACACATACAAGCCGTACAAGCCGGCGACGTACCTGTGGAACGAGGTGGACTTCGCGATCGTGCTCGCTACGCCTGGCGCCACGAAGGGGTCGTGGAGCATGGGCTTCACCAAGCCCAACGGCAACGCGCTCGGCACGTGCGCCGTGACGTCGGGGGCAGTCTCCTGCCAGTAGGATCGCTCCTGGATTCACCCGGATCGCTGACGCCTGTCCGGCGGTAGCGATCCGGCACGCATCTGGCCGATCAGTGGAGGTATGCGAGTGTCGCGCCTCGTCGTGCACATCGGGCTTGAGAAGACCGGAAGCACCTACCTCCAGGCGTTCTTGCGCGCCAACGTCGACTATCTCGCCGAGCAGGGTGTGGGTTGCCCGGACTTGTGGCGTGGGGGCGAACACCTGAACTTCCTTATGGCGGGACAGCCCGACATCGGCTGGATGCAACGCCGCTATGAGATCCGCAGCCCGGCGCAACTCGATGACCTTCGTCGCGAGGTGCACGGCAAACTCGAGGAGATGGCGAGCACCTACCCCACGACGATCATCACGAGCGAGCGGCTGTCGGTCGAACGTGATCGCGGCACGATCGCCAACTACGCCGCGATGTGCCGCGAACACTTCGACGACGTCGAGGTTGTTGCCTACTTCCGTCGCCCCGACCATGCCGTCGGCAGTTACTACGGCCAATCCATCAAGGTGGGTCGCACGAGCCGTGACGTTGACGACTTCATGTCGACCCAGGGGCGCTCCCTCGATATCGCCGCCATCCTCAAGCGCTGGCGGGCGGAGTTCGGGGCGGAGGCGTTCTACGCCTGGCCCTACCTCGAGCGCTACAAGACAGGTGGTGACACCGCGCTCAGCGTCCTGCTGCGCCACCTCGGACTCACGCCGCCGACACCTGAGGAGCCGGGCGGCTGGCAGCGCCCTGAGCGCAATCTCAACGTTCGCCTCTCAGGGGAGGCCACCGAGTACGTCCGCCTGCTCAATCCACGCGTCCCCCGGGTCCGCATCGACGGCCGATGGAACGGCAAGCAGCGCAACATGATGGTGAGGGAAGTGGCCGAGCGCTTCCCCGGGAAGGATGCCGCAGCTCCTCCCGAGATTCTCGACGCCATCGCCGAGGCCTACTCACCGAAGAAGTTCGTCAAGCTCGCACGCCGCGATGACGACGTCGATGCTGCTCTGTGGGACGAGTGGCTCGCGCAGCCCCCGGCGACAGGCGAGATCCCGCCGACGATCACCGACGAGCAGGTCGCCGCACTCGCCGAGGAGATCTTCGCGCCGCGCGGCCCCGTCACCCCGGATGGTGCCGTCCCCGCTCCCAAGCCCAAGCCGGAACCCAAGCCGAAGCCCGCTCCCAAGCCCGCTCCGAAGCCGAAGCCCAAGCCGACCCTCCTGGGCCGGGCGCGCCGCACAGCGGCGAAAGCCAAGCGGCGCCTGCTCGGCTAGGTGAGGTCGTTGGCGCGGCGCAGGTCGTCCTCGACATCGACTTCGACGGCGGTGCCCGCGCCGATATCGACCGCAAGGAAGCGCGCCCCGTCGCCGATCGCGTATTCGATGCCGCGCTCGAAGTAGTCGGTGTCTGAGCAACGCTCGAGACCTGCGACGAGCGACTCCTTGTCGGCAGCGGAGACGTAGTTGATGCCGATGGCCTCGCCGAGCCCACCGGGCAACTCCTTGCCGATACCGGCGATGTATCCCTCGGCGTCGAGCAGGTACGTGACCTCCTCCGCGCCGACGACACCGGGGAAGACGCACACGAATGACGTCTCCCCGCCGACCATGCCGGCGATCCGATCCAGGACGGAGGGATCGAAGACGACGTCGCCGTTGAGCCAGAGCACCGGCCCATCGGGACTCGCGCGCAGGGCGCGCAGCAGGCTCTTCGCGGTGTTGGTGCTGTCGAAGACCTCGTTATAGACGAAGAGGCAGCCAGGAGCGGCCTCCATCACCAGTTCCATCTTGAAGCCCACGACGATGTGGATGCGCGCTCCGTCACCGAGCTGCTGGCGCAGGAGACCGATCTGCCGCTCGAGGATCGACGTGCCGTTAGCCAGATGGGTGAGCGGCTTGGGGAAGGGCCTGCCCAGGCGGCTCCCCAGGCCGGCCGCGAGCACCACGACCGTCTGGGTCATGGCGTCGCCTCGTACGGCGAGGGGACGGGCAGATAGTCGTCGAGGAAGTCGTGGAGCTTCTCCTGCACCATGAGCGGGTCCACCTCGGAGTTCTCGCTCTGGTTGAGGCACATGATCGCTGCATTGCGCTGCTTGCGCAGCACCTCCATCTCACGCAGGTCATCCTCGGTCATGAGGTCGATGTAGCGGAACGAGATTGAACTCGACGCCGCACGCCCCGTGCGGAACGCGTACCACGACTGCAGCGAGATGCAGGAGATGTCGGTCGCGCTGCGGAAGGTCGCCCCCGTCGTCCGCGCGTAGTACTCGGGGAAGCGCTCCTCGAGTTCCAGTGCGACCGACTTCCGCTGCGGATAGCTCGCGTGCTTGAGGCGCTGAGTCTGCACCGTGCCGGTCGCAGCGAGGAGCACCTCACGATCGTTCTTGGCCGCAGTCTGGGCGGCGCCCTCGTGCAGCGTGCGCCCACCCAGGCCGACCTGGTGGGGTGACGGGAAGATCTTCATGAGGCCACCGGGGGCGAAGAAGTCGGTCGCCTGAACCGGACGGGCGAACATCATGTCGTCGTTGAAGTAGATGTAGTGCTCCGCCAGCCCGGGGATGTGGTGGAGCCGTGCCTCGATCGCATGGGAGTTGAAGACCGGCAGCTTGTCCGGGTCATCCCAGATGTCGCGGTGATCGATGATGGTGACGCGATCATCAGACGGATCGAACCACGACGGCGTCTGCCCGTCGGTGACGATCCACACCCGATTGACCCATGGCGCGAAGGCGTGCACAGAGCGCAGGGAGTAGCGCAACTCCTGGAGATCCTGGAAGCGCGCGTCAGCGATCGCATTTGCCGTGACCTTGCCGAGCACCACTTCGCGCTTGTGAAGCATGCGCTCTCGCCACACCGGATCGCGGCCATCCACCCAGGTGTAGACCAGGTCTACCGGGAAGTCGATGTCGTCCACGTGGGGGATGACGAGATCGCTCAGCGAGCGGAAGGTCTCGCCATGGAAGTCCAGCTCCGCGACGCTCGCGCGCGTGGACTGCAGCAGGTACGTCGCGTAGCGATTGCGGATCGGCGCACCGAGCACACCCCCGTCCATGTCGACCCAGAAGTGGACGGTGACGCCCGCGTCGAGTGGCCATGCCCAGTCCACCCCCTGGGGACCGGTCGCAAGCACCAGGCGCACGGCGCGCTCGCGGGCGAAACTGCCAGGAGCTGGCCCGCCACGTGGGGCTTCAGCCGGATAGATGCGGTCGGTGTACGGACCGTAGACGATGGCGCGTCGATCCCACTCGTCGGCGATGAGATCACGGAACCGCTCCGCGTCAGCGGCTCGGATGCCGAGGTCGAGAAAAAGAGAATTGCGCGGCATGGCGAAGTACTCGATGCCATGGGCATCCAGCAGGTCGCGCAGCCACACCGCAGTGCGCAGGTGCACATCGATCGGCGTTGCCTGGGCGTCGATCACCGCCCGGGTGCGCACACGACTGAGCGATCGCAGTTGCTCGCCGGCCTGCGGCGCAGCAGGAATAGCCCCCTGCTGCGTGCGGCGGAGCCACCGTCGCGACTGGAGCGCACTGCGCCTGGCCCAGACGGCCGCATCGAAGATCGGAGTCCCCGGTCCCCCGGTCACGCGGCGAAGCAGGCGGCCCGTGCGCGTGCTGCCGGGCGCGGGTAGGGTCGCGAGCGGATCAGACGGCGCGAATTCCTGCAGGTTGTCGCTCACTTCGTCGCCCTCCTGACGCGCCGCCGCGCTCGGCCGGCCAACTCGCCGGCAAGTGATCGCCACGACACCATCGTCAGGCCGCTCGACGAGGCGGTCGGCTCGGCCCCTCCGAACTTCTGCCCCAGGCTCGCGCGCACCGCACCTTCGAGAAGCAAGGGGGCAATGTCGACGGGAATCGAGTTCGTGTCCGGACGCTCCGGCTGAGGCACCTCGTGGGTCGGCGTGAGGAGGTCCATCAACCCGAAAACGGGAGAGCCACTGGCCAGGATGCGCTCGACGGACGCCCTGCCGTACTCCCTGGCACGCTCCACGGCCCACGGCGGCGTCATGATCGTGGGCTCCTCCAGGTCTGGCTTGCGCCCCTCGACCAAGGTGAGAGCCGCCCCCCGACGTATGAGTCGATGGTAGGCAGCGTAGGGCATCTCATCGCGCATGCGTTTGTTGAACAGCCGAAGCGCCTCCGCTTCCGCTGCTGACAGGGAGCGATTGCCGGGGGTAGGGGCGGCCGGCACCAGCGCACCCTCGGGAAGGTCAAGGATGCGTTCGAAGTCGCGGTAGAGGCCAAAGCGATCGAGTGGATCGACGACGAGCACGGCGACGTTGTCTGCTCCGACCAGCGCGCCCCAGCGCTCGACGAGTCGACCGTGATCGTTACGACGCCAGAAGGATCGCGTCGTCGACGAGTCCATGGACTTGAGCACGCGGCGCAGCCAGCGGCGGTAGGGAAGCGCGTAACCAGACTTGAGGTACTGCTGCCACGTGCTGGGAAGCAGCGCCTCGAGTGGGCGGAGGGTGATGAGGACCTGCACGCGCTCGGTGCCGAGCTCCTCCACGATGCGACGAGCCATCTCGTCGTCCGCCTCGCACAGGACTTCGCTGCTGAAGAGCACACGATCCTCATGCCGCCGCGCCCGCTTGGCGACGTCGAGCCACCTGCTCCTGTCGCGCGGCTCATCACGGCGATCCCAGCCCGCCTGCCTGCCCAGCGCGGCCATGCCGGTGTCAAAGTGCGACCGGGGCGCGGGATAGAGGATGCCCGCGGCCGTGAGCTGATCCTTGGCCTGGGCCAGCGCGGACTGAATCGCCGTCGTACCAGTCTTGTGGACGCCGATATGCAGGAGGATCGCGTCCGGCCTCATCCACGTGGAGATGTCTGGGGCGTGATGTGACGCGGGCTCGGACACCTCCACATAGTAGTGGTCCGCTCCATTCCCTTCGCCGCACGTCACGGTAGATTGAGGCGTCGATCGTCCGCGGCCGAGCCAGCGCATTCGCCATCCGCGTGCACCAGTCCTGGGAGGGATTCGGATCCATGCCACTTCCTGACTTCCTCGTGGCTGGGGCCATGAAGGCAGGCACCACGACGCTGTGGGCCATGCTCAATCAGCACCCAGAGATCTACGTCACGCGACCCAAGGAGCTGCACTTCTTCGACCGGCACTTCGACCGCGGTCCCGAGTGGTATGCCGATCAATTCACCCCCGGCGCTGGCGAGCGCCTCATCGGCGAGGCCACGCCCATCTACATGACGGATCCGGTCTACCACCAGCGCATGCATGACACCGTGCCGCAGGCCAGCATTCTCATCATCTTGCGCGAGCCGTCTGCACGGGCCTACTCGCACTACTGGATGATGCGGGAGAAGGGCTCAGAGCCGTTCGACACCTTCGAGGATGGCTTGGACGCCGAGACCGAACGGTGGGTCGACCCGCCGCAACTCCGGGCGAAGTGGCGCTTCGCGTACGTCAGGCGCGGCTACTACGCCGAGCAGCTTCGGGGTCTGGAGAGCCTCTACGGACGGCAGGCCATGCACGTGATGATCTTCGAGGAGTTTCTCGCCAGCCCGCAGTCGGCGATGCGCGACGCCTTCGGATTCCTCGGCGCGGACGCGACCAAGGCAGACACGGTCGAGTTGGAGCATCGCAAGTCCTCGCGAGGGGCGCGCAAGGCGAAGCGCGGCTATCCCCCGATGGCCCCGCAGACGCGTGAGGAGTTGCGTGCTCACTTCGCACCACACAACGCCGCGCTCGAAGACTGGCTAGGCCGGGACGTGACCGCTTGGCGCTCCTGACGGCAGCAAAGCAGGACCCGCGGCTGGGCTGGCTGCGGCGATTCTGGGCAGCGCGGACCACCCTGCAACTGCTCGTGCGCGCCGATCTGCACAAGCGCTACATCAAGTTCCGGCTCGGCTATGTCTGGAGCGTCCTCGGGCCGGCACTTCAGATCGTCGTCATCTGGGCCGTCTTCACGCTGCTGCTCGGTCGCGAGCGGGCCCTTGGCTACCAGCCGTTCCTGCTCTTCGTCGCCACCGGCATCCTGCCCTGGACCTGGGTCACGGGGTCGGTGGCGCTGGCGAGCAAGGTGAGCGGCCGCAGAGCCGCACGCGTCATGACGACTGCGGTGCCCAGGTACGTGTGGCCGATGGAGGTCGTGGCCGTCGGCTTCATTCAATTCCTGCTGGTCTGGCCCCTCTACCTGGTCTTCGCCGCCATCACCATGCAGCCTCCGTCCCTCTGGCTGCTCCTGGGCATGCCGGCCGGCATCATCATGCAGTCGATACTCCTCTATGGCGTTGCGCTCATCATCATGCCTCTCGTCGCCATCGCACCCGATTCGCGCAACGTCATCTCCGTGCTCATGCGAGTGATGTTCTACGTCTCGCCAATCATCTACTCGGTGAGCCGCGTGCCCGAGTGGCTGCAGCCCTTCACGCTCCTCAACCCGCTCACCGGCATCCTCAGCCTCTACCGCATCGGCTTCTGGCCCGATCAGGCACTGCTCCCCTGGTACGCGTACCTCGTCACGCTGCTCCTCTGCCTGGCCGTGCTGGCCTTTGGCCTGGTGTTCTTCCGCCGCACCCAGCAGCGCATGGTCCGGGAGTTCCTGTGAGCCCGAGCGTGGCGGTCAACGCCGCCGACGTCCGCGTCGATATCCTTTGGCGAAGGCGACGTCGCGGCGACACCAAGATGGCCAAGTTCCGTCGACTCACAGGATCTGTCGAGACCAAGAACCGGTCGATCTTTGCCGATGTCACCTTCAAGGTCCGACGCGGTGAGTTCGTCGCGATCACGATTCCCGGGCGCGACAATGACGTCCTCCTCGGCCAGGTGCTCACGGGAATGCTCGATCCGGATGCGGGCACCGTGCGACGCACCGGTCGCTGGATCTTCTCGCCCGGTGGTGCTGATCTGCTCACTAGCGGACTGAGTCTGCGCCAAAACATCCATCTCGTCGCCGGCCTGCTCGGCTACCCCGGCCCGCTTCCCGAGGAGATCGAAGCCGCTGTTCTGGAAGCTCTCGACGCCTACTCACTCCGCAATCGCCCCGCCGGGGACCTCCCCTACTCCCTGCTGCGCCGAGTGACGACCATGACGGCACTCCACCTCCCCGGCGACGTCTATTGCCTTGCCGGTCCTCTCAAGGCCGGCTCGCGAGAGGACCGTCGACTCCTGCGCCAGGTGATCAAGCAGCGCATCAAGGAGGGTGGCACCGTCATCTCCATCGCGCGGCGCTTGCCCCGCATACCTGTCGATCGCACGATCTCCGTGGCGGCGCGGAAGCGCAGGAACTAGCGATGGCGCGCACGACGCGAGTGGATGATGGCTTCTACTCGACGTTCGTCCTTCGGCCCCTCTCGCAGCCACTAACCACGTGGTCCATCCGCCACGGTGCGAGCCCCAACACCATCACGATCCTGTCGATGCTCCTGGCGATCGCTGCCGCGGCTCTGTTTGCCCTTGGCCAGTGGCCGGCCTACGTGGCGGGCGCACTCCTCTTGCAGGTCAGCCTGGTGGTCGATTGCGTCGACGGCGACGTCGCGCGTGCGACGGGGCGCACCAGCCCGCTCGGGGCGTGGCTTGATGCCTCCACCGATCGCGTCAAGGAGGCGCTTGCCTACGGCGGCCTCGCGATCGGCGCTGCAGTCAACGGCCACGACGCGTGGCTCATCGCCATCGGCCTCCTGGCACTGCAGTCCGTGCGCCACATGTCGGACTACACCTTCGCCGCCATGCGCGGGACGAGTGCAGCAGCACGGACCGGTGCATCGGGATGGCGCCACTGGCTGCGCAAGATCGCCTATCTGCCCATCGGTGAACGCTGGCTCATCCTGAGCCTTGCAGTGATCGTCGCAGGACCCACGTGGGCCCTGTGGGCACTACTCGCCGCGAGCGCGGTCTCCTTCGGATTCAGCACTCTCCAGCGGATCCGGCGGACGAGCACGCTGCCACTTACGGATAGCGAGGCGACCATCGTCGCCTTGCAGGCCGACCATGGGCCTCTCCTCTTCGCGATGCGCCTGCCCGCCAGGTCGCGCTGGTCTTGGACGCTGCCACCGATCGAGAGGCTGATCGAGTACGCCGTCCTCATCGCTGTCGCCTGGCCGCTCTCCGCCCCTGGCCAGGCTGCAGCCTTCGCATGGCTTCTCGTCGTGGTCTTCCACCACTACGACCTGCTCTACCGCGCCGTGCAGGGCCGGGCCATGCCCCGATGGATCAATGTCGCGGGACTCGGTGTCGAGGGACGCATCATCGCCCTCGTCATCGCCTATGCACTCGTGTGGACCGTTCCCTTGCTCGCCTGGGGAGCTGCCTGGGGTGGACTACTCTTCGTGATCATCGCCAGCGTGCAATGGATACGCGTCCTGAAGGAGAGCAGTGCCTGACCGCCCCGCGAAGCCCTCCATCGCGGAGTTGCGTGTCGTGTGCCAGCCGGGCGGCGTCACCAATCGCGCCGGGGCCGAGCACTGGGTGGCTCACGTCTACCTGCGGCAGCTCTCGCCGTACCTCACGCGCATCCTGCTGAAGACATCGATCACGCCCAATGGCGTCACGGTCCTCATGATCCTTGCCGGCGTCACCGCCGGGCTCGCCCTCCTGATCCCCGGGCTACCGGGAGCCACCCTCGCGCTGATCATGGGGCAGGTCCAGATGCTCCTGGACTGCTGCGACGGCGAGATCGCGCGGTGGCGCGAGCAGTATTCGCCCAGAGGCGTCTTCCTTGACAAGATCGGCCACTACACCGCCGAGTCAGTCATCCCCATCGCCCTGGGCGTACGCGCGTCCGGCTGGCCCGATGTGCCGCTCCTCACCGACGGCACTCTCACGTCGATCTGGCCCGTCCTCGGCGTCCTCCTCGCGCTCTTCATCCTCTACAACAAGGCGCTCAATGACATGGTGCACGTGTCACGCGCGGCCGCCGGTCTCGATCGCTTGCCCGACAATCGCGAGGTCGGCACCCCGCAGGGCCGCACACTGAGGAGCCTGAGGTCGGCGGCACGCTTCGTGCCATTCCATCGGGCCTACCACTCAGTGGAGTTGACCATCCTCGCCTTCATCGCCGCCGTCATCGACGCCATCGCAGGTGATCTCATCGCGACCCGTGTGCTCGTGGGCGCCTTGGTCGTGCTCGCGCCCGTAGTGATCCTCGGGCACATCGCCGCCATCGTGACCTCGCGGCGCCTGCGGTGACCGGGTCACTCCGCCGCGTCGGGGTCATCGTCCTGTCGATGGGACGACGACCCGAGGGTCTGCAGCGTGCCCTCGAATCCGTCCTTCTCCAGGAAGGCGTGTCGTGCGACATCGTCGTGGTCGGCAACGGCTGGGTGCCGACAGGACTTCCCGAGGGCGTTGGCGCTGTCGCATTGCCCACCAATGTGGGAATCCCCGCGGGACGCAACGCCGGCATCGACGCCGTCGAGGGCGACATCCTGCTCTTCCTCGACGACGACGCGGTTCTCGCCGATAGCCACGTCCTCAAGCGCGCCGTCGCCCTCCTCGACGCCGACCCTCGAATGGGCCTCATCCAGCCGCGCGTCGTGGATCCGACGGGTCTGCCTTCACCACGCCGATGGGTGCCGCGCCTGCGTGTCGGCGACCCCGAGCGCTCGAGCCCCGCGATGGCGCTGTGGGAGGGCGCCACCATCGTGCGCCGCCGAGCGCTGGAGGCAGCGGGCGGGTGGGCGAGCGACTTCTTCTACGCCCACGAGGGCATCGACCTCGCGTGGCGTGTCTGGGATGCCGATTATGCCGCCTGGTACGCCGGCGACCTCGTGGTGCACCATGAGGCCAACGACCCCAAGCGCTTCCCCGAGCACGCGCGTCTCAATGCCCGCAACAGGGTCTGGATCGCCCGCCGCAATCTGCCGCTGCCTCTTGAGCCGATATACGTGGGGAGTTGGATCCTCATCACCCTGGCGCGCGAGCGCGACAGGCAGCAGTTGCGAGCCTGGTTCGAGGGCCTGCTTGAGGGAATTCGCGATCGACCCACGGGACGACGCCCGATGTCCTGGCGCACGATCGGGCGCATGTCACGCGCCGGTCGCCCACCCGTCGTGTGAGCTGCTGGACCTAGACGCGCAACTCCGCCGCACCGAAGGACACGGCGAAACGCGCACACCAGATGGAGACCGCGGTGAAGTCCGCGATGTCGACATCGGCGGGAATGGGATAGTTCTGATTGCCGCGATTGCCCTTGAGATCACCGAGTTCCGCGTAGAGCCCGTCGTCGAAGACACCCCAGCCGTCGACGCCATCGATGACCGGCTGATCGCTCAGCCACACCTTGAGATCGGGGCCATCGCTGGTGTCCAGCCCTTCGATGCGCAGCACACGGCTGCCATCGGGGAGTTCGAGGATCCGGACCGTGCCGGTGGTCGCGTGCTCATGTGAGATGAACTCGCCCTCAGCGAGGACGATGGGCTCGACCGGGGCTGGGGCTTCGCTGGGCTCCAGTGTCTGGACTGTAGGCGACGAAGACGGAGCGGTTGAAGAACTTGGTGACGGTGCCGAACTCTGTGTGACGGGCACGCTCGGCAATGCCTCATTGACCTCGACGTTGGTGAAGATCCGCCATGGCTGGAGGAGGTAGAGCGCAAGCCCGATGACGACGACAGCCGCCATCCCCACAGGGATGATGATTTTCGGCTGCAGTAGGCGCTTCATTACGGATTCCCCTCGCGTGGCTGTCGGTCGTTCCCACTATGACCCATGCCGAGCCCATCTGGTTCCCCATCGCCGGTCACCGTGCGTGCAGGGCCCTGGCTCGTCACCTGACGATGCGGAGGGCCGGGGGGTCGTACTCGAAGGATTGCCCCCGTCGTTGGAGAGCAGGGTCAGCACGGTGGACAGCGGACCAGGTCTACCCTTCCCGCATGTCTCTGCGCGATGGGTTTCCATGCTGGGTCGACCTCGGTGTCCATGACGTGGACGCCGCCCTCGCCTTCTATGCCGAAGCGATGGGATGGCGAGCAGGCGAGCGGTCCGGCCCGGAATTCGGCGGATACGCCATGTGGTTCTGCGGTGACGTCCCGACTGCCGGAGTCGGACCCGCCCGCGGGGGGACGCCCGCATGCTGGACCACTTACCTCGCGACGTCCGACATTGACCGGACCCTCGCACTGGTCGAGCCGGCGGGCGGCGGCGTCACGACGCCGGTGATGGTCATCGGGCCACTTGGCCGGATGGCCGTGGTCCACGATCCGGTCGGCGCGACCTTCGGCCTGTGGGAGGCGCATGATTTCGCCGGCTTCCCGCCCGGAGGTGAGCCGGGCTTCCTCGACTGGTGCGTGGTGGAGACCGCGGACGTCGATGCCTCCCGCACCTTCCTTCAAGCGCTCTTCGGCTTTGAAGTGCAGGTGCCCGAACCCGATCCGGGCTCGATCGGATACCTGCAACTGGGCAACGACGGGATCCCTGCGATCGGCGTCAGGCCCATCGCAGGAGACACCTCGGCATGGATGGCCTACTTCAGCGTGGACGACGTCGACGCTGTGGCTGGCCGCGTGCTCACTGCGGGTGGTCGGCTGCTGCGCGAGAGCACCACCGGTGCGGTCGGCACCATGGCCACCTTGGCCGATCCCGAAGGCGCATCCTTCTCCGTGATCTCCTCCTAGGACTGCGACAGCACCTTTGCGTGCACGTCCGCCAACGCGTAGCTGTTCGCCTCATGACCGCGATGCTGAGCGCGGGCCTGCTTGCAGCGGCATGCACCGTGAGTGTAGGAACAGCGTCCATCTCATCGGCCGAGGTCGAGCAGCAGGCGACCGAGGCACTCGCCGAGTCCGAGGGCATCCCCCTAGAGGAGATGCCGCCGATCGAGTGCCCCTCCGATCTGCGCGCCGAAGTGGGCGCCACGATCGTCTGCGTCATCGGCGATCCGGCCGTCGGCAATACCTACGACGTGACGATCACCGTCGAGACCGTCGAGGGCGAGGATGTCGGCTTCGATGTCCGGGTCGCCGACGTACCACGCCCGTGATCGGCTACATCACGAGCGACATGAGGTGATCGTGCCTCGCGACGAGCGTGTCGTAACCGGCAACTGCCGTCGGCGGACCGGGGATCACCTGGCGCAATTCCGCGTGCACCTGCCCGTGGGCCTTGCCCGTCCGTGCGGCCAGGACGCTCACCAGCCGATGGATGTCCTTGCGGACCTCCTGGGTGTCCCGCCATGTCGCTGGCCTGAAGTCGACCTCGTCGACTGCTTCGGCCACCTGCCGGCGGAGCTTCGCATCGCGGGCGGCGAGGACGGTGGCCATGTCCTCGGGACTGAGCAGGCCGGGGAGGCCGAGGTAGTCAACGTCGTTGTCGTCGAGGTCGAGGGACTCCGCGGTGATCGCACGTCCAGCGGTGAGGACGTGGGCGAATTGAGCATCAGCATCGAGTGCCGTGAAGCCCTCACCGGCCATCCGCTCGATATCTGGATCGAGGTCGTGGTCATCGCGAGGCATGAGGCGCACGACCGCGTTGCGGGCGGACTCCATCTCCGCGGCAAGCGCGAGCAGCGGACGCACTGCAGGCAGGTAGACCGAGGCTGACTCCTGGGTGCCGCGCGCTCGCACCACTCGTCCCACCGCCTGCGCGAAGAACAGCGGCGTGCGGGCCGAGCAGAGGTACCCGAGGGCCGTGGCCCGGGGGATGTCGACCCCTTCGCTGATCATGCGGACGCACACAACGAGTCGCGTGCGTCCATGGGTGAACGCGGAGAGCCGCTGAGATGCATCGGAATCCTCCGAGAGCACGACGGCCGGCACCTCCCCGGTCACTCGTTGGGCGATGTCGGCATACGCGCGGGCCGTCTCCTGATCGTTGGCAAGGATGATTCCGGCAGCATCCTCGATGCCGGCCTCGCGCTGAGCACGCACTCGCTCATCGACAGCGGCGATAACGTGGGGCACCCACCGACCGGTCGGAGACAGTGCCGTGCGCCACGCCTTGTCCTCGTCCTTCTTGGTGCCGCTGCCCAGCATCGCGGCGAATGCCTCGCCCGCATCGTTGAGCCATCGCGACGTGCCTGTGTACGCCGCGAAGACGACCGGACGCACCACCCCATCCGCGAGCGCATCGCCGTACGAATAGGTGAAATCTGCGATGGAGCGCACCTCCTCCCCATCGTCCTCATAGGACACGAAGGGAATGCGCTCGTCGGCCTTGGTGCGGAACGGAGTGCCACTCAACCCCAGCCGGCGCTTGGCGGTGTCGAAGGCCTCGCGCAGACCGTCACCCCACGTGAGGCCGTCGCCCGCGTGGTGGATCTCGTCCATGATCACCAGGCTCGGCCGGGTCTCTGCTCGATTGCGGTGGAGGATCGGCTTGGCAGCGACCTGGGCGTAGGTCGCGACGTAGCCGTGGGTGCCTTCGCGCACCGGGCCCACCGAGTTGGGCAGGTCGGGGTCAAGCCACAGGCCTAGGCGAGAGGCCGCGTCGGCCCACTGGCCGCGCAGATGGTCGGTGGGCACCACCACGATGACGCGATGCACGATGCGCTGCGCCAGCAGGCGCCCTGCAAGCGTCAGTGCGAACGTCGTCTTGCCCGAGCCGGGAGTCGCGGTGACGAGGAAGTCCCGGGACTCGGCCTTGAGGTACCGCTGCAGCGCCTGGATCTGCCAGCGACGCAGGTACGGTGACGCGGGGGCCTGGGCGAGTGCGGTCATGGGATCCCCGACCCTGCCATAGCGGGCAGATCGAACCCGGATGCGGCACGCCGGGTGACAGATGGTGGCCCGGGGTTGCCCATCGAATGCCCGATCCCACAACGTGAATCGATGCGTTGGAGCATCCCCGTCGTCATCGTGCCCCTGCTCTGCGGCGTCGTCGCCGGCGTACCTCACGCACGACCGCGTGCTCAGGACACCATCGAGAACGGGTCCCTACCTCGTCGTGGGTGAAGGTGCCCCGGACGGTCGCTGGGGGTGCTCAGACACGTGGTTTGACCGACTTCGCGACGTGCTCCCGCGTGGCTCCCACGCGCGACGTGAGTTGCTCCCGATACTTCTGAGCCATGGGACGGCATGCGGCGCCCCGGGGGACGCCACGTCCGCCGGAACCTCAGCGTGCCGACGGGCATCCGCAGGGACGCCACGCCACTCGCGGCTGGCGGCTCCCCCGGCCTCGTGACCTGGCCGCTCTCGGCGCGATGAGCCTGCTCACAGGATTAGTCGTCGGCTTCTATCCGCCCTGGCCGGGCACCGCTGCTCCCGCTGCTGCCAGTACCCCGACCGGCGTGCCCTCGGCCGTCGCGGAGAGGACCGGTCAGACGGCGGACCCGCAGCAGGTAGTCACCGACCCTGGCACGAAGGATGCTGTCGTCCCAGATGCTGCCTCGACGGTATTCGTCCCGGCGGATGAGCGACGCACGATCACGATCGCCGGAGTCGGTGACATCCTGCTGCACAAGGAGATCGTCGAGCAGGCCGTGGCCGACGGCGGCGGTTCCCCGGACTTCACTGCCCAGCTCGAGGGCATCACGCCGCTCATCGAGGCCGCGGATCTCGCTGTGTGCCACATGGAGTTCCCGCTGGGATCACGCGAGGGACCATGGACCGCTTGGCCCGATGTGCCCAATGGCCCACCACAGATCACCGAGGCGGTTGCGGCGATGGGCTTCGACGCCTGCAGCACCGCGAGCAATCACACTCTCGATCAGGGCTTCGATGGTGTGGTGAGCACCATCAATGCCCTGGAATCCGCAGGTCTCGCGCACGCTGGGTCAGCCTCGTCGGAATCCGCGGCCGCCGACATCACGATGATCGACGTACGCGGAGTGCCGGTCGCACTGCTGTCGTATACCTACGGCTTCAACGGCATTCCACGACCCTATGACTGGTGCTGCAATCTCATCGAGCCTGACGCGATCGTCGCTGACGCGCAGCGTGCCCGCGATGACGGTGCCCGCCTTGTCGTCGTGTCGCTGCATCACGGCGAGGAAGGAGTGTCTCCTCCCACGGAGAGTCAGCGCGATGTCGTCCAGCAACTGGCGGATTCCGGCACCATTGATCTGGTGCTCGGGCACCACGCGCATGTCGTCCAGCCGGTGACGAAGGTCGGCGGTATGTGGGTTGCGTATGGCCATGGCAACCTGCTCTCGGCGCAGTCACGACGCGACCCGCGATCGGGCGACGGACTGCTCACCACCTTCACCTTCGCCGAGCAGGCGGACGGAAGTTTCCTGGCGACCTCAGCGGTCGGCTACGCGATCGTCAACTACGACTTCCCCTTCTCGATAGCTCCCGTGACGTCGTACGCCGAGCCAGGAGACAAGGCCGACGCCACGTGGACTCGCGTGAGCGAGCAGGCCCTCATCCCCGGTGACACCAGCGGCTTCGAACTCCGTCGCGTCGACTGGTAGCGATCACCCCGCGAGGAAGGACAGACGGACCTCGCGCTGGGGATTGTCCGCATTCGGATCAACGAGAACGATGCTTTGCCACGTGCCCAACTGCATGCGCCCATCGATCACGGGGACGGTGACGCTCGGCGAGATCAGTGCGGGCATGACGTGATCTCGACCGTGACCGGGTGATCCGTGCCGGTGCAGGTACGCCGCACCTCGCGGGAGCAGTGACTCCAGCGTCATCTCCAGGTCCTCCTCGGACCCAGCGCCGGTCTCGAAGATCGCCACGCCCGCGGTCGCGTGGGGCACGAAGACCTGCAGCAGACCATCGCCTCGACCACGGCAGAACTCTGCGGCCTCGGCAGTGAGATCCGTAGTGAGCCGCCCGCTTGTCCGCAGGTGCAACAGATGGGAATCCATGACCATATCGTTCCCGATGCCGACGTGACCGACATCGCGACTCGCCCTCCGATGGCCCCCATCTGCCGCCATCGGTCTGCTTCCCTTGACCTCAGCATCGGCTCGGCGCACCGGAGGCAGCATGTTCTTCTTCATCACACCCTGGGT
>JBMTDJ010000043.1:0-17556 GCA_049431945.1 Candidatus Nanopelagicales bacterium
AACGACACCGGCGCCCACGGTGATGAGTAGCGCCTCGGTCCCCCAGATGTAGGCCACCGCCATGCCGACGAGCGTGGTCGCATAGACGGGGGTGCGCGCGACGCGGATACCGGCCGTGCCGAACGCCTTCGTGAGCTCGTAGACGCCCAGGCACAGCGCTGCGGCAGCGAGCACACCGAAGAGCCAGGGGATCCACACGAGACTGGCGACGACGAGTGCCGCCAGCACGACTCCGGAGGCGATAGCGGCAGGGAGATTGCGACCGGCGCGACTAGGAGTGGACGCCGGGTCCGTCGCTCCTGAGGGGTCTGTCATCGACTAGACCTCGAGGAGCTCGGCTTCCTTGTGCTTGAGGATCTCGTCGATATGGGCAACTGTCTTGTGGGTCGCATCCTCAAGATGCTTCTCGCCGCGCTTGGCGTCGTCCTCGCCGACCTCGTGATCCTTGACCATCTTCTCCATCGCTTCCTTGGCGTGACGACGGATGTTGCGTACGGAGATGCGCGCGTCCTCTGCCTTCTGGCGTGCGACCTTGATGTACTCCTTGCGCCGCTCCTCCGTCAAGGCGGGGAGCACGACACGGATGATGCTTCCGTCGTTGGTGGGATTGACGCCGAGATCGGAGTCGCGGATTGCCTTCTCGATCGCGGCAAGGGAGCCCTTGTCGTACGGCGTAACGATCATCATGCGCGCCTCGGGCGACGCGAACGAGGCCAACTGGTTCACAGGAGTGAGGGTGCCGTAGTAGTCGACCATGACCTTGGCGAACATGCCCGGATTCGCTCGACCTGTGCGAATCGTGGAGAACTCTTCGCGGGCAACCTCGACGGCCTTGTCCATCTTGTCCTCGGCCTCAAGGAGGATCTCATCGACCTGCTCGCTCACGTGGTGTCCTTCCCATCGGTACGCGTGACCAGGGTCCCGATCCTCTCACCTCGCACGGCACGCGCGATGTTGCCCTCGACGAGAAGGTCGAAGACCAGGATGGGCATGTCGTTGTCACGGCAGAGACTGATCGCCGTAGCGTCCGCAACCTTGAGGTCGCGTGCCAGGACCTCGTCGTAGGACAGCCGGTCGAAGCGCTTCGCGTCGGGATTCGTGCGGGGATCCGAGTCGTAGATTCCATCGACAGCCTTGGCCATGAGGACGATGCGGGCCCCGATTTCCAATGCTCGCTGGGCCGCCGTGCTGTCTGTCGAGAAGTACGGCGCCCCCAGGCCTGCGCCGAAGATGACGACTCTGCCCTTCTCGAGGTGGCGCATGGCGCGACGCGGGACATAGGCCTCGGCAACCTGCCCCATCGTGATGGCGGTCTGGACTCGCGTCTCGACCCCCTGCTTCTCCAGGAAGTCCTGGAGTGCGAGGCAGTTCATCACGGTACCGAGCATGCCCATGTAGTCCGCTCTCGCACGGTCCATGCCACGCTGCGAGAGTTGGGCTCCCCGGAAGTAGTTGCCTCCGCCAATGACGACGGCGACTTCCGTGCCTCCGCGGACGACCGCCGCAATCTGGCCGGCGATCGACTGCACGACGTCGGGATCGACGCCCAGGTCGCCGTCGCCTGCGAACGCCTCCCCTGACAGTTTGAGGAGGACTCGCTCCCACCCGCCTTCGGGTGTCTCGGGCCACGTATCGATCGTGCCCTCGAGCGATGGTTGGACGGCCCCGCTGTCCGACACCGGCCCTCCCATGGCCTAGACGGTAGCGTCCCGGAGGCCCGTCCGCGCGGGCCTCCCGGACTTCAGCCCTGGCCCACCTCGAAGCGGGCGAACGCCGTGACCGACGTACCCGCATCGGCGAGGACCTGGGCCACGGTCTTCTTGTTGTCGATCACCGACGGCTGCTCGAGCAGCACGGACTCCTTGAAGAAGCCCTGCAGGCGCCCCTCGACGATCTTGGGCAGGGCTGCCTCGGGCTTGCCCTCCTCCTTGGCCGTGGCTTCGGCGATCCGACGCTCGTTCTCGACGACATCGGCGGGCACCTCGTCGCGGGTAACGTACGTCGGTCGCATGGCCGCGACCTGCATTGCGGCGTTGCGGGCATCGTCTTCATTGCCCGTGTAGGACACCATGACGCCGACCTGGGCCGGCAGATCCGACGCACGCTTGTGCATGTACACCGCAACGGGTGCCTTGAGCATGGCCACGCGCCCGAGCTCGAGCTTCTCGCCGATGATGCCAGCGAGGTCGGAGACCCCCTGATCGACCGTGCGGCCGTCGGTCATCATCTGCTGGGCCAGCGTGGCCCGATCGCCGACCTGGAGCTCAGCCGCGGTGCTGACGATGGTGCCGGCCAGAGCCTGGAAGTCCTCGCTCTTGGCGACGAAGTCCGTCTCGCAGAGCAGCTCGACCATGACGTTGTCCTGCGACACCACGAGTCCATTGCTCGCCGTGCGCTCGGCGCCTCGCTTGGCTGCCTTCGCAGCCCCGGAGATGCGCAGCGACTCGATCGCCTTGTCAATGTCGCCACCGGACTCCTCGAGCGCCTTCTTGCACTCCATCATCCCCGCACCGGTGATGTCACGGAGCTTCTTGACGTCCGCAGCTGTGATCGTCGACATGCCTATCCCTCTGTCTCGGTGGTGACGACCTCAACGGTCTCGGTGGCAGCAGCGCCGCCGGCCAGGAGCTCCTGCTCCCACTCGGCGAGCGGCTCCTCGACGATGACCTCGACGACGTCACCTTCGGCCGCGGCGGTCGCGCGGCCCGCGCGAGCGATGAGCCCCTCGGCAACGGCGTCAGCGATCACGCGAGTGAGCAGGGTGACGCTGCGGATCGCATCGTCGTTGCCCGGAATCGGGAAGTCGATGTCGTCCGGATCGCAGTTGGTGTCCAGGATCGAGATGACCGGGATGCCGAGCTTCTTGGCCTCGCCCACCGCGATGTGCTCCTTGTTGGAGTCGATGACCCACACGGCGCTGGGGAGCTTGGCCATGTCCCGAATTCCACCGAGCGTGCGATCGAGCTTGACGCGCTCGCGATCGAGGACGAGGAGCTCCTTCTTGGTCAAGCCTGCGGCGGCCGGATCGGTCTCGAGGCCCTCAAGCTCCTTCAGTCGCTGGATGCGCTTGTGCACGGTGCCGAAGTTGGTGAGCATGCCACCGAGCCACCGCTGGTTGACGTAGGGCATCCCCACGCGCGTGGCCTGCTGAGCGATGGGCTCCTGGGCCTGCTTCTTGGTGCCCACGAAGAGAATCGAGCCGCCGCGGGCGACGGTCTCCTTGACGAACTCGTAGGCGTTGTCGATGTACGACAGCGACTGCTGCAGGTCGATGATGTAGATGCCATTGCGCTCCGTGAAGATGAAGCGCTTCATCTTGGGGTTCCAGCGTCGGGTCTGGTGTCCGAAATGGACACCGCTTTCGAGCAGCTGGCGCATCGTGACGACGGCCATGGGGCACTCCTTCGTGCGGTAGGGCATGCCCTACCGCTGTCGGTTGTCGGCCGGCGACGGTCGTCTCCGGCCCCTGGTGCCCCGTGCGGCCTGCCCGGCGAACCGGGACCGACGGCCTTCCCCCGGCGCGGGGGCGGGACACGCGATGTATCCGGGCGAACCCGGACCGAGGGGTGATTCTACGCAGATCCACAGGGGTGGTTCGTCCCCAGGTCCGCGGGAGGGCCTTGCCCCCGCCCCTGGGGTCGGCCCACCGTGGGGCCATGACGTCCCTGTTCACCGCGGCCCTCATGGTCGTCGCGGCCTGGTGGGCGCCGGTGTCCCCCATGGTCGTCGAGCGCCCGTTCGTTGCCCCCTCCGATCCCTACGCTCCGGGGCACCGGGGCGTGGACCTTGCCGTGGCCGCCGGCGCCGATGTCCGCGCACCCGCACCCGGCGTGGTGCGCGTCGCGGGGCGGGTTGCCGACAAATTCGTCGTCAGCGTCGAGCACCCGCATCGGATCCTCGGCCGCACGGGGTGGCGGACGACCTACGAGGGAGTGGTCGCCACGGTCAGTGTCGGCATGCGCGTGAGGCAGGGCGACGTCCTCGGGACCGCGGTGGGTCAGCCAGGAGGCGGGGCGCACACGGCCGGGATCCACTGGGGCCTGAAGCGCTCGCGCGCGTATGCCGATCCGCTGATGCTCCTACGGCGCCCGATCGTGCTGAAGCCCCTGACCCCCTGACGCGGGCATCGCCGCTAGGCCCGTGGATGGGCCTGTTCGAATGTCTTGCGCAGGCGCTCCACGGAGACATGCGTGTAGATCTGCGTCGTCGCCAGGCTCGAATGCCCCAGGATCTCCTGCACGGCACGCAGGTCCGCCCCTCCTTCGAGCACGTGGGTTGCCGACGTGTGCCGCCAGCCGTGCGGCCCGATGTCGGCGCCGCCTTCCACGGCGGACGCGGTGCGATGGACCACGGCGCGCACCGTTCGCGGATCGATGCGCTTGCCTCGCGCACCCAGGAAGGCCGCCGAGCCGGACGATCCGCCCACGAGCGCGCTCCTGCCCTCGTCCAGCCACGCGGACAGCGCGCGCTCGGCGGGCACACCGAAGGGCACCGTGCGCTCGCGACCGCCCTTGCCCAGGACGCGAAGGGTGCGACGAGAGCGATCGACGTCGTCGACATCCAGACCAACGAGTTCGCCCACCCGGATCCCTGTGGCGTAGAGCGTCTCGAGGATGGCGAGGTCGCGCAGTCCGATGGGTGAATCCGCCAGGTCGCTCGCTGCGCTCAGGACAGCGGTGGCCTGATCCAGGGTGAGGACGACGGGCAGGGAATGCGATCGCTTCGGCGAAGCAAGCCGCGCGCCCACGTCGATGGCGAGAAGTCCGCGCTCGACGCTCCACTGGGTGAAGACTCGAGCGCTGGCAGATCGGCGCGCGAGCGTGCCGCGGGACAAGCCTCGCCTCTCCTGCGCAGCAAGCCACGCCCGCAGGGTGAGCAGGTCCAGGTCGCCTACGCCATCGATGCCGCGCTCGCGCGCGAAGTCGGCGAGGGAATCCACGTCACCGATATAGGCGCGGACCGTATGTGCGCTGCGTCCGAGCTCCAGGCTCAGATGATCGGCGAAGCGCCTGATCGCCTCACCCCAGGCATCTGGCTCGGACATCCCTCCATGCTGACGCGTGAGGCGCGATATTCCGCGGAGCGACTCACTCGCGGCGCAAGGTCCACCCGTCTCCCCTTCGCTCCACGAGGCCGAGCGCATCGAGCATTCCCAGAGCGGACATGGCATCCGTGAGCCCCAGGCCGGCGATCCGCGCGATGCTTCCGAGTGGTGCCGGGGAACGCACGGGGACACTGTCGAGAACGCGCTTCTCACGCCAGCCCAACTCGTCCACAGGCTCGCGACGCCCCTCATCCGCGGGCGGCATTCGACCCTCCACCAAGGACACGACCTCACGCGGAGAGGTGACCAGATGGACACCCTCATCGCGGATGACGACGTGGCAGCCCGCTGACATCGGCGAGGTCACCGGACCGGGAAATGCCATGACGACGCGATTGAGCAGGCGTGCCTCGCGCACGGTGGAGCGACCGCCCGACCGCACGGCAGCCTCTACCAACACCGTCCCTCGACTGAGCGCCGCAATGATGCGGTTGCGGGACAGGAATCTGTGGCGCATCGCCGCCGCGCCGAACGGAGCCTCGCTCACAAGCACGCCGGACTCGCGGATGCGCGCGAGCAGATCCGCGTGAGAGCGCGGGTATGGCACATCCACGCCCCCTGCGAGAACACATGCCGTGGCGCCCCCGGCAGCCACTGCCGCGCGGTGGGCCGCCGCATCGATTCCGAACGCGCCTCCTGACACGGTGAGCCATCC
This sequence comes from Candidatus Nanopelagicales bacterium, assembly GCA_049431945.1. Taxonomy (GTDB): domain Bacteria; phylum Actinomycetota; class Actinomycetes; order S36-B12; family S36-B12; genus Mxb001. The sequence continues at coordinate 5,760 of JBMTDJ010000043.1, forward strand.
GTTCTCGGCCAGGTGCGCGGCGAGTTCGCGTGCGACCAACTCACCGTACGCGGTCGCAGACCGAGCACCGACGACCGAGAGCGAGCGCAGGGCGAGGAGGCGAAGGTTGCCCGCCCCCGCCACCCACAGTCCCAAGGGCGCCCCATCGCCGAGGTCGTCGAGTTGGGTCGGCCACTCCCCCTCTCCGGGGATGACGTACCTGGCCCCGCATCGCGATGCCGTGGACTGCGTGGGTGCCAACCAGCGAGCTAGGGCGTGGTCGAGCGAGGTCCCGGCCGGCACTCGACCAGCCGCCCCCGCTGAAGCGGGCAATGGGGAGGTCCCGGCGAGGATCTCCTCGGCCACCACCACCGCGCCTCGCTCTCGCACACGGTGCCCTACGGCTCTATCTCCCGCCTCGCACCACTGGGAGAGCAGCATCCGCGCGTCGCGGTCGTCGATCACGCGGCCCATGGCCCCTCTGTCCCCCGCATCACCATGGCGGTAGACACGTGATCGGAACCCGGTCGACCGGCGCCACCAAGGTCCGCGAGCGTCCATGCGACGCGCAGGACGCGATCTGCGCCACGCAGGCTGAGCGAGGTCCGGCTCAGCGCCGTGCGCAGGATCCGGGTGCCGGCCTCGTCCGCGGGATGGTGCCGGCGTAGCCACGGTCCGGGCACCTCGGCATTCAGACGCCACGGGATGCCCGCACCTGACCATCGGGCCGCGGCGCGTTCGCGCGCAACACCGACACGCTGCGCCACGTCGGCACTGCCCTCGGGATTCTCGCCGAGCTCGCTCAGGGATGGCCTCTCGAGACTGACACGGCAATCGATGCGATCGAGGACCGGGCCAGACAGCTTGGTCGCGTAACGACGGCGCTGGAGAGGTGAACACGAGCAGTGGGCCTCCATGCCGATGCCATGCCCGCACGGGCACGGGTTGGCCGCGAGAACGAGATTGAAGCGTGCAGGAAGCGTGGCCTGCGCATCAGCGCGCGCCAGGCGCACCTCCCCGCTTTCCAACGGCTCGCGGAGGCCGTCCAGCACCAGGCGCGAGAACTCTGGCGCTTCATCGAGAAAGAGCACGCCTCGGTGGGCCAGCGTCGCCGACCCCACGCGCAGTCGGCCCCCCTGGCCACCGCCGAGAACGGCCGCCGCCGACGCGGTGTGATGGGGGGCTTGGAAGGGCGCGTGGCGCTGCACGCCGCCGCGGTCGTGCCCTGCGATGGACCAGATCGAGGTCACCTCCAGCGCCGCTTCGTCATCCAGGGCGGGTAGCAGCCCGGGCAGCCTCTCGGCCAGCAGGGTCTTGCCCACTCCAGGCACTCCGACCATCGCGAGGTGGTGACCTCCCGCGGCGCAGATCTCCAGTGCCCGTCTGGCCTCGGACTGTCCGCGGACGTCGGAGAGGTCGGGCACGGGTGAGGCCACGGGAGGCACCTGCTCGCCGTCCTCCGGCACAGCCTCGCCGCGCAGGACGCGGACCAGGTGCACCAGGTCGCGCACTCCGCCAACCTGGACTCCTGCCACCAGGGCCGCCTGGCCCACGCAGGCCACGGGAACCAACAGGCGCAAGCCCGATTCCCGCAGGGCCAGCGCGGCGGCGATCACCCCGCTCACCGGATGCAGGCGTCCGTCGAGTCCGAGCTCTCCCAGCACGCACGTGGCCGATGCCACCTCCGGTGGGACCTGTCCCTGCGCGGCCAGGATGGACACCGCGATGGCCGCATCGAAGCCACTGCCGCGCTTCGGTATGGACGCAGGGAGCAGGGCCACCGTGATCTTGGTGCGGGGCCAGTCCAGGCCCGCGTGGTCGAACGCCGTGCGCACGCGTTCGCGCGACTCGCGGACCGCCGTGTCGACCAGCCCAACCAGGGTGGTCCCCGGGAGCCCGGCGCTCACGACTGCTTCCACAGTGATGGTCCGTGCCTGCACCCCTTCAATCACGCTGGTCTGGCACCGGGCCACCATCACGCCACCCCGCGCAGGTACTCCAGGGTGGGTGCTCCCCGAGTGCCGAGCACGATCCCGATAACGTCGATGCGAATCGCGCGGGCACGTCCGTCGTGAGCCCGCATCCACTCGACCGCAAGCCCTCTGAGGCGAAGGGCCTTACGCGGAGTGACAGCAGCGAGGGGCGAACCGAAGTCCTCGGTAGTCCTCGTCTTGACCTCGCATATCACGAGCGTGTCGGCATCGGCAGCGACGATGTCGATCTCGCCAGCACGGCATCGCCAATTGCGAGCCAGGACTGTCAGTCCGAGGCGCTCGAGGTAGTCGGCGGCGAGATCCTCACCCCACTGACCTCGATCGCGATTGCGCGTCCCCATCGAGCTCCTTCCATGGGCCGATGGCCCTCGAGGGAAGCGTCACCGCGCGGACGGGATGAGTGCCGTACCTGATTCGCGCCTGTGGATGGTTCCGACGTGCGGGCGCTGTGGACGAACGTGCACTCAGGGACTGGTCTGCACCCCGGGAAGCTGCCAGCTGCGGCGATGCCACGGAGTCGGACCCAGGCGCTGCAGGGCCGCCACATGCTCCGGGGCGGCGTAGCCCTTGTTGCTCTCCCACGCATAGTCAGGGAAGTTGCCCGCGAGCCTCACCATGTGGTCATCACGTGACACCTTGGCGATGATGCTTGCGGCAGCGACCGCAGCGCACGAGGCGTCGCCCTTGATCCGCGTCACGACACGGGATCGAGGTGCGATCCGCGAGATCCAGTCGTGCTTGCCGTCCAGCAGCACGATATCCGGGAGTACTCCCGTCGCATTGACGCCGCGAGCAGCTGCGAGCGCAAGGGCACCGATGATGCCGAGGGTGTCGATTTCGTCGGCTGATGCCATGCCCACAGCGCTTCGGCGTGCCCAGGCACGCACCTGCGGTGCGAGGCGCTCGCGGGTGGCTGCGTCGCATTCCTTGCTGTCGCGCACTCCCCGGGGAGCCGAGTCGATACCGCCGTCGATCACCACGATGCCGACGGCCACCGGCCCGGCCAACGCCCCGCGACCGACCTCGTCGATGGCGGCGAGGACGGCGCCTACGGGGGCCTCACGGAGCAGGGCGCGCTCGACTCGCAGGGTCACCGCCACGGGCGTACCCCTACTTCCTCAGCACCCGCGGTGGCCACACCACCGTGACCACGCGGCCGAGGATGTCGTCGACATCCACGGTGCCTTGCTCGACATCGAGCAGCGCCCTGCTGTCGCGCGCGGTCGAGCGATCGTCCGCGAGCACGAAGACCCGACCTTCCGGGACAAGGACGTCGAACTCGACCTGATCGGTGGCTCCGCGCGCGAAGGGTTCGTCACGGGATACGCCATCGACCGTGATGCGCCCGTCGTCGTCACAGCACGCGATGCGCTGGCCGCCGACCGCGGCGACACGGACGAGGGAGCCGACCTTCGGCGCACCCCAGGCAGGGGCAGTTTCCACGAGAACGACATCATCGACCCCGGCTTCACCCCAGGGACTGACAAGAACGCGCTCGCCCGGAGCGAATGCCGGTGCCATCGCATCGTCCGCGACATAGACGACCTGGCCAAGCAGCAGGCGCGCAGCGATCGCCACCACGACCACGGCAGCAGCGACGATGCCCACTTCACGGGCGACCACCAAGGACCATCGACCGAGCGAACGACCTGTCCGCGGTGCCGCATGCCGACCCGGCCCGACGGGTGCGGCTTGTTCGTTCCGCGGGACCTGGACCACCGGTATGGGCTGGGTGTCGCCGTGCGGGGGCGCGGAACTCATGGGGTTGCTGGAGCCTCGTTGAGGGCCGGCTGCTCGAACGTGGGTGGTATCTCGAGTAACTGCGCATTGCCGAAGGGCCACACCACCGCGAATGCGCGGCCGATGACCTTGTCGGTCGGCACGAACCCCCCTCCGGGATCGCCCAGGTGCGCGCGGGAGTCGGCCGAAGCCGAGCGGTGGTCACCCATGACCCACAGAGCACCCTCGGGGACGAGCACATCGAAGGGCTGCTTGCTGGGCGGGTTGTTGCGATAGAGGTAGGACCGCTCTTCGAGGGGTACGCCGTTCACGGTGATAAGGCCATCGGCATCGCAGCACACCACCCGGTCGCCGCCGACGCCGATCACGCGCTTGATGAAGTCCGTGTCGCGAGGCGGTGCCAGGCCGACGACCTCACCGGCCAACCGGCCCAGCGACCCCAAGGGGGAGCGCTCCGGCTCCACGACGGGACCCGAGATGAACGATCCGGTGCCGTCGAAAACGATGACGTCGCCGCGTTCGACCGGCCGGAGGTGGTACACGACCTTGTTGACGAGCACGCGGTCGCCCACCTGCAGCGTGTCTTCCATGGACCCCGAGGGGATGTAGAACGCCTGGACGAGGAAGGTCTTGACGAGGAAGGCGACGAGGAATGCCCCGAGGATGAGCAGGGGAAACTCCAACCACGCCGGGATGCGTGATGCGCGCTTCGATGCCGACACGTCGTCAGACGCGGCTGCCCCCCGTGGAGTTCCGTCGGGCGAGCCGGTGGCGGTCATGATCGCTTAGAGAACTCCGGCACCGGGGTCATTGCCACGATCACTCGGCAGAGGCGGGAGCCGTGTCGCGCAGCTCCTTGATCTTGGCTGCCTTGCCGCGCAGATTGCGCAGGTAGTACAGCTTGGCGCGACGGACGTCACCGCGAGACACGACCTCGACCCTCTCGATGATCGGAGTGTGCAGCGGGAAGGTGCGCTCGACACCGACGCCGTAGGAAACCTTGCGCACACTGAAGGTCTCGCGGACGCCATCCCCAGCGCGGCCGATGACGACGCCCTGGAAGACCTGGACGCGAGTCTTGTTGCCCTCGACGACCTTGACGTGCACCTTGACGGTGTCGCCGGGTCGGAAGTCGGGAATGTCGGTGCGGAGGGACGCGGAGTCCAGATCGTCGAGCGTCTGCATGACGTAGTCACTTCCTGCCGGCGCCACAGGTCGCCCGCGGTCGTTCCCTCTCAGCGGAGGGCGCGGCTCCGCACCCGGGACCGGGCGGGAGGTCTGCCCCCTACGGCCGGTCCCCTGTGGCGGATCGGCCCCCACATGGGCGGGCGCAGCCCCACGAGTGTGCCATATCCGAGCACCCCTCACGTACTCAGGTCGTCGCCCCCCGGGTGTCTCATCAGGCGCGTCCTGGCCACCGCCTGGTCACGACGCCACTGCGCAATACGGCCGTGGTCACCTGAGAGGAGGACGTCGGGCACATTGCGGCCGCGCCAGGCGGGGGGCCGGGTGTAGACCGGGCCCTCGAGGAGGCCCTCCATGGCTCCGGGAGCGAAGGAGTCATCGACGATGCTCTCGGCATTACCGACGACGCCCGGAAGGAGGCGCGTCACTGCTTCGACGATCACGAGCGCGGCGACCTCACCCCCAGCGAGCACGTAGTCGCCCAACGACACCTCAGCGACATCGACACGAGCGGCGTACTCCTGCGCCACTCGCGCATCGATTCCCTCGTAGCGACCGCACGCGATGACGATGCCGGAACGGCTGGACCATGTGGCCGCGCGGGACTGGTCGAACGGGTTGCCCGAAGGCGTCGGGATGACCAGGAGCGGCTGGGTGTGCTCCGCGAGAATCGCATCGAGCGCCGCCCCCCACGGCTCAGGACGCATGACCATGCCGGGTCCGCCGCCATAGGGCTCGTCGTCGACGGTGCGATGCCGATCGTGCGCGTAGTCGCGCAGATCGTGCACGCGGATGTCGAGGATGCCCTGCTCGCGCGCCTTGCCGACGAGCGACAGTCCGAGGGGATCGAGGTAGCCGGGAAAGATCGTGACGATGTCGATTCTCACGGAGGATCCCCTGGCCCGGGCTCCGGATCGAGCAGTCCGTCAGGTGGTCGGACGACGATGCGTCGACGATCGATATCCACGATCGGAACGATCTCCGACACGAAGGGCAACAGGATCTCGACGGCGTCGACGGAGGCCCTCACCGCCAGCAGGTCCTGGGCGGGAAGGTGGAGGACCTCGGTCACGACGCCGACCCGGTCACCGGACTCCGTGAGCACCTCGAGGCCGATGAGCTCATCGTCGTAGAACTCTTCGGGATCCTCAGGGCGCTCCCCCTCGGGACGCTCGGCCTCGAGGAGTGATCCGGTGAGGGCCTCGGCAGCCGCGCGGTCGTCAACTCCCACGAAATGCAGGCACAGCCGTCCACCATGGGGACGTTCCGACTCGATCCGCAGCGTGCGCTGCTGACCCATGAGGTGGAGTTCCGCACCACAGGCGAGGCGACGTTCGGGCTCGTCCGTGAGGACATCGACGAGCAGGTCACCCTTGACGCCGAGTGCGCGGCCCACTCGAGCGACCACGACGCGCACGACGCCGCTAGCGCTCGTCGACGTCGAGGAAGTCAATACGCACGTGACCGTCGCGAGAGATCGCCGAGACGACTGTGCGCAATGCCGTCGCGGTCCGGCCCGATCGACCGATGACCCGACCCATGTCATCGGGGTTGACGCGGACCTCAAGCGACGTGCCGCGACGCCCACTGCGCGTGCGCACTGCGACGTCGTCGGGATTGTCCACGATGCCGCGCACGAGGTGGCCGAGGGCGTCTTCGAGCACCTCAGGCCTCGTTGGACTCGGCGACGGCCTCCACTGCCTCGGCGACGGCCTCGTCGGCCACGGCGCCTGCAGCATCAGCAACGGCATCGGCCTCGGCGGCGACCTCGATGGCAGCCTCGGCCTCGGGGACGCTGACCTCTCCGGCGTTGGCCTCGGCGACCTCGACGACAGCCTCCGCTTCGGCCACGACGGCCTCCTCAGCTGCAGCCACGGCGACGGCCTCGGCTACGGCGGCGTCGACCACCTTCTCCGCGACCTTGCGCGGGGCCGGTGTCTTGGGCTCGTCGGCGGCCTGCTTGACCGCCTCCTCGTAGGCGACGATCTTCGACTCCTTGGGAGCCGCCACCTTGAGCGTGCCCTCTTGGCCCGGCAGGCCCTTGAACTTCTGCCAGTCGCCCGTGATCTTGAGCAGGACGAGCACCGCTTCGGTCGGCTGCGCGCCGACCTTGAGCCAGTGCTGTGCGCGATCGGAATCGATCTCGATGAGACTCGGGTCCTGCATCGGCTGATAGACGCCGATCTCCTCGATGGCGCGGCCGTCGCGCTTGGTGCGCGAGTCGGCGACGATGACGCGGTACTGGGGGGCGTGGATCTTGCCCACGCGCTTCAACTTGATCTTGACGGCCACGGCCGGCACTGCTCCATTCGGTTCGGCCACCGTGAGGTGGTCATGGTGGGCCGTTGGCGTCGCGTGGGGTGCGTCGCCGCCGAACCCGGCGGGTACGTCGTCCGAGGTTGAGAGGGGCCCCGGTCGGCGTACGGCAGGGAGGAGTCTGCCAGAGGGCCTATGCGTCGGGCCAATCGCCCCGGGCCGCGCTAGCCGCCGAGGAGCTTCTTGAGGTCGTCGGGCAGTTCGAAGTCGGCGGTGTGCGCCGGGTCGGCCTCAGTAGGCGCCTCCACGGGCCTGAGGGCCTCCTCGCGCTCCTGGGCCGCGCGCTTGGCCGGATTGCCGCTTCGGCCCTTCTTCGCCTTGGCCGGAGTCTTGCCCGAGCGACCCTTGGACTTCTTGCCGCCCCCGCCACCGATGCCGGGCATCCCCGGCATGCCGGGCATACCTGGCACGCCGCGCCCGCCCCGCATCTGGCGCATCATCTTCTGGGCCTCGCCGAAGCGCTCGATGAGCCCATTGACATCGCTCACCTCGGTGCCCGAACCGCGCGCGATGCGCGCGCGACGCGAACCGTTGAGGATCTTCGGATCCCGTCGCTCCTGCGGGGTCATCGACTGGATGATGGCGGCCACACGATCGATCTCACGCTCGTCGACCTGCTCGAGCTGTGCCTTCATGTCCCCCATGCCCGGGAGCATGCCGAGAATCTTGCCGAGCGACCCCATCTTCTTGACGGCCTGCATCTGCTCGAGGAAGTCCTCGAGAGTGAAGTCCTCTCCCTGCGAGACCTTCTGCGCCATGCGCTCGGCCTGTTCGGCATCGAATGCCTTCTCGGCCTGCTCGATCAGGGTGAGCACATCGCCCATGTCGAGGATGCGTGACGCCATGCGATCGGGATGGAAAGCCTCGAAATCCTCGAGCTTCTCTCCCGTCGATGCGAAGAGGATCGGCCGCCCGGTGACCGAGACGATGGACAAGGCGGCGCCACCCCGGGCATCGCCGTCCAGCTTGGTGAGGACGACGCCGTCGAAGCCCACCCCCGCCCCGAATTCCTCAGCGGTGCGGACCGCGTCCTGGCCGATCATGGCGTCGACGACGAGGAGCACCTCGTCGGGCTCCACCGCGTCGCGGACCCGAGCCAACTGATCCATGAGATCGGCGTCGATAGCCAGGCGTCCCGCCGTATCGACGATGACGATGTCATTCAGATGGACCTTGGCGTGCTCGACAGCGTCGCGTGCCACGCGGACCGGATCGCCGACTCCATTGCCGGGCTCTGGAGCAAAGACCGGCACCTCGGCGCGCTCGCCGACGATGCGCAGTTGATCGACGGCGTTCGGCCGCTGGAGATCCGCCGCGACGAGGAGCGGCGTATGCGACTGACCGCGAAGGTAGCCAGCCAGCTTGCCGGCCAATGTCGTCTTGCCCGCGCCTTGCAGACCCGCGAGCAGGATGACCGTCGGCGGGTGTTTGGCAAAGCGAAGCCGACGGGTCTCGCCACCCAGGATGAGCACCAACTGCTCGTGAACGATCTTGACGACCTGCTGCGCGGGATTGAGCGCGCCGGAGACCTCCGCGGACAGCGCCCGCTCCTTGACCTGCGCGCAGAACTCGCGTACGACCGGCAAGGCCACGTCAGCATCGAGGAGGGCGATCCGGATCTCGCGGACCGTCTCGTCGATATCCGCCTCGGACAGCCGGCCCTTGCCGCGGAGGTTGCGGAAGGTGGCCGACAGGCGGTCGGACAGCGAAGCGAACACGGTGAGGTCTCCCGCAGGGTAGAGCGTTCCGGACCCTGCCCAGCCTAGGCGGTGTTGGCCTCGCCCGATCCCTCGCCTTGCTGCAGGCGATCGAGCACGGCCCCCACCACGCTCGCCCGCTGCTGGGCATCGAGGCGCGAGCCATCCTCACGCTGAAGGTAGAAGACGTCAATCACCTCGGAGCCCAGCGTCTCCACTCGCGCGGCCGTGATCGAGGCGCCCGCGCGCGTGATCGCCTCACCGATTCGATGCAGCAGGGCAGGCTCGTCATGCGCCCGCACCTCGAGGACGTCAGCATGACTGGAGGCACCTGGGACGAAGTCGACTCGCGGTGCGGTGGCGGACGATCCCCTGCGTCGATGGGCGAGCCGAGCGGTGAGGTCGAACTCGCCCGACAGGGCGCGGAGCAGGTCCGATGTCACGAGATCCAGACTGGGAAAGTCCCCGTAGAACGGCACGACGGTCCACGCGGTGACCGCGCGGTCGCCGACGGTCTGGGTGTCGGCGCCCTTGACCTCGAGGCGGTGGACGGCGAGGGTGCCGGCGATCGCTCCCAGGAGTCCGGGGCGGTCCGGGGCCGCGACGATGACTCGAGAGGCTGCCTCGCCCGGCTCGAGAAGGACTTCGACACCTTTGGCCGCGAGAAGGTGCGGATACTGCTGGGCGATATTCGGCGCCGACGGAGGAGCGACGCCCGCGAGATGCGCACGCGACCGCGCCACCAATTCGTCGATGAGCGACTCCTTCCAGTCACTCCACGCGCCCGGACCGGTCGCCGCCGCGTCGGCGAACGTCAGCGCTCTGAGCAGATCGAGGCACTCGCCCGTGCGCACCGCCTGCGCCACACGTGCAGCCGTCACCGGGTCGTCGAGATCGCGGCGCGTCGCAGTCTCCGGCAGAAGGAGATGATGCCGGACCAGCATCGCAAGCGTGGCCCGCTCGTCCGAGCTGAATCCCATGGACTGCGCGACAGAGTCGGCGATCTCGGCGCCCACCTCACTGTGGTCCCCCGGCCGGCCCTTGCCGATGTCGTGGAGCAGGGCGGCGACAAGCAGGAGGTCCGGACGCGACACCTCCCGCACGTGGGCCGCTGACTGTGCGGCCGTCTCGACGAGGTGGCGGTCCACGCGGTACACGTGCACGGGATTGCCCTGCGGTGCTGAGCGCACGAACCCCCACGGGGGAATCAGGCGCTCGATCAGCCCATAGCGATCCAGTGCCTCCCATACGGGAATGAGCCCCTGGCCGGCCCCCAGCAGCGATACGAGTGCGCTGCGAGCCTCGGCCGGCCAGGGCACGGGCATCGGGGCGCAGTCGCGAGCGAGTCGGGAAAGCGCGCCGGGCGAGACCGGGAGATCCGCCTGCGCAGCCGCCGCAGCGAGCCTGAGCAGGAGTACCGGGTCGCGTTCGGGGCGAGCCTCGAGGGCTAGGCCCACCTCGCCGTCGTGGACGACCACGCCATCGCCGAGCGGCACGCGCTCAGGTCCGGCGCGACGCAGACGCATGCGAACGGGGCCGCGAGCCTTCTCCCGCAGCACGCGGCCCACGCGATGCCACGTGACGTCCGAGGCATAGGCGACTGATCGTGCAGCGTCCGCGAGATCGCGCAGCAGCGCCTCGCGGTCCGGCAGTCCCAGTCGCATGGCCACATCAGATTGGTCCTGCGTACGCAGGACATCGCTGGCTCGCCGACCATCGCTGATGGCGCAGTCGTGCAGGGCGTCGCGGATGTCGAGGAGAGTCTCGCGCGCCTCCACGAGCCCTTCACGGGGCACGTCGGTGAGCCATGAGGCGGCGATCGCATCAAGGATTCCCGCGTCGCGCGTGCCGCCATACGCCTCCTTGAGGTCGGGCTCCAGGAGGTGGGCCGCGTCGCCCATGCGCTTACGTCGTAGCTCGACCATCTCGCGCAACTCGCCCAGCCGGGTGCGAGCCAGGGCGCGCCAGTCGGCCAGGATGGTGGAGCGAAGGCGTTCGCCGAGCAGACGGTCCCCTGCGATGAGACGCGCATCCAGCAGTCCGAGCATCACCTTGATGTCGCTGGCAGCCATGCGGCGGGTATCGGCAAGGGATCTCACGCTGTGGTCTACCCGGACGCCCGAGTCCCACACCGGATACCAGAGCGCATCCACAACGGCGCTCGTTCCGCTCTCCGCAGGATCCACTCGCTCAGGCAGGAGCAGGATGAGGTCGACATCGCTTCCGGCGGTCAACTCGCCCCGGCCGTACCCGCCGACCGAGACCAGCGCCGCACCGAGGTCGCCTGCGCCGCTGCTGGCGAAGACGGCCCCGAGCCAGTCGTCGGTGAGAGAAGCCAGAGCACGCCTGCGGGCGCGCCGGGAACCGACCGGTCGCGCGAGAAGCTCGCGCCGCGCCTCGCGGTAGGCCGACGGATCGGGGGGCAGCGCCCCGGTGACACATGCAGACGGATGGGTGGACGGGGATTGCACCCCGTCCACCCATCCCATGCCCTGCTCCGTCATGACAGCGCGTCCGGCACTACAGCGCGTCCGGGCCGCTCTCCCCTGTGCGAACACGCACCACGGATTCCACCGGCACGACCCACACCTTGCCGTCGCCGATCTTGCCCGTCTGAGCCGCAGACACGATGGCATCCGCTACACGCGAGGCGTCCGCGTCGTCGACCACGACCTCGACCCTGACCTTGGGCACGAGATCCACGGTGTACTCCGCGCCCCGGTATACCTCGGTGTGACCGCGCTGCCTGCCGAAGCCACTGGCCTCGCTCACGGTCATGCCATGGATTCCCTGGGTCTCGAGGGCTGCCTTCACGTCCTCAAGCTTGAACGGCTTGATGATGGCGGTGACGAGTTTCATCTACTGCTCCCCTCCGTGCGAGCGGTG
>JBMTDJ010000044.1:0-17412 GCA_049431945.1 Candidatus Nanopelagicales bacterium
CTCGGAGTACGTCGTCGGTCCGCCCCAGTACTGCTCGAGAAACATGCGCAGGCGCTCCTCGGCGGGACCGAGGTCCTCGTCCGGATACATCGGCCGCAGCACCGGGTCGTCAGCGACTCCGGCGTAGAAATCCCGCACGAGGTCCGTAAAGAATTCGTGTCCGCCGAAGCGCTCGTAGGGGGAAATCTCGCTCACGGGAGTATTGTCGCGCGTCGGCTAGGCCGGCTGGGCGATGGTGTCTCCGACGCCGTCGATGACCGCTCGGAAGTCCACCGTGGCGTCGAGGCCGCAGAGCAAGGCGATGGTTCCCATGACCGCGCGATGCTCCAGGAGGTAGTCAGGGGGGAAGCGCAAGCGACTCGCTCCCTGCAGTGCCTGGACCGGGTCTTGGAACTGCTGGGAACGCGTCTGCAGCCACTCCTTGCTGAACGTGAACTCCTCCCGGGTGTACGGCCGGTCGTCAGGGTCCAGCATTTCCATGAGCTGCGCCTCGGTGGTGGTGTCGCTCACCAGGCCCGCGTCGCGCCAGGCGCGCAGGACGCCGTCGTCATCACCGCACGTGGAGAGGATGAGCGTCTGGGCGAAGAGGTGGGTAAAGAGTCCGGAGTCGGTCGCGATGCTGCCAAAGTCCAGGACAGCAAGGCGCCCGTCATCGAGCAGACGGAAGTTGCCCGGATGGGGATCGGCGTGGGTCGCACCGACTAGGCGAGGGGACCAGAAGCAGAAGCGGGCGAGTTGACGGCCGGCGGCATCGCGGCGGTGGGCCGGCTCATCGACCAGTGCAGTGAACGGCGTGCCGTCGATCCACTCCGTGACAAGGATCGTCTCGGTGGCAAAGAGGACCTTGGGGATCACGATCCCTTCGGGCTTCCAGGCCCTGCGGAACTTCTTCTGCCAGGACGCCTCACGTGTGTAGTCCAATTCCTCGGCTAGGCGAGCGGCGTGCTCGTCGACGAGTGCGCGGACGTCCAAGGTCGGCAACAGGCGTCCGACAAGCGGTGCCATGGCGCGCAACTGCATCATGTCGGCTTTGACGACCTTGGGGGCATCGGCGTATTGCACCTTGATGGCTACGGGGGTGCCGTCGGTCCAGGTGCCTCGATGGACCTGGCCGAGACTGGCCGCGGCGATGGCCTCCGGATCGATGTCGACACCCTTGGGCAACTGCTTGAGCTGCTTCTCGATGGTCTTGAGCGGCTGTGGCTTCGCGTCCTCGTAGAGACGGGTGAGCGCGGTGAGTTGCGCGGCCTGGTCTGGTGGCAAAGCAGAGGAGAATACGGCGAGTGCCTGGCCGAATTTCAGCGCCGGGCCGCGCGCCTTGGCGAGGGCGGCCGTGAGGGTCTCCACGGACGCCGCCGTCGCCTTGGCATAGACGGCGTCGCGATCAGCGCCGAATGCGGTGGCTGTGGCAGCGCCAGCAAGCCGTGCCCCGGTCGTGACCGGGACTGATGCGAGCGAAGCAGCGCGGCGGATGAGACCCATGACTACCTTTCTACGCTGCCGGGGTCGACGCTGTCGCGGCGGGATAGCCCGTCATGCGGGGCTTCGCCGGCACACGTCTCCGCCTCCTCAGCAAGGTGACCGGCCATGCCCGGGAAGACATAGCGGTGGAATGGCGCCACCGACCACCAGTAGGCGTGGCCGGTGAGCCCTCGAGGGTGGAAAACGGCCCGCTGAGTCAAGGTGGAGCCACCCCCGTCCCTCGGCTCGATGGTGAACTCCAGCCAGGCGAGTCCGGGCATCTTCATCTCGGCGCGCAGGCGCAGCAAACGCGGAGGGATGCGTTCCTCGACCCGCCAGAAGTCCACGGCGTCACCGATGACAAGGTGATTGGGATCCCGGCGGCCGCGCCGCAGGCCTACTCCACCCACGAGGCGGTCGAGGAAGCCGCGCGTCTGCCACAGGATGTTGCCCGTGTAGTAGCCGTGCTCGCCGCCGATGCCCTCGACGGCGTGCCAGAGCATCTCGGGGCTCGCGGTGGACTCGACCACTCGGACATCGGTGTAAAGGGACCCGCCGGACCATTCCGGATCGGAAGGCAGCGGGTCACTCGGTGCCCCCGGGGTCGAAGCGTCTGACCATCGCGTGGTGACATCCGCGTCGCGGATGCGTGTGAGGGCAAGCTCGACCGCCGTGTCGAAGGGCAGGAGCCCTTCAGGCGGGTCGGGGATATAGCGCTCGATGTCGTGCTCGCTGCACACGGCCGGGTGCCGGAGCGACTCCACGAGTGGGCGCGCGAGACGACGCGGCACGGGCGTGACGAAGTTGACCCAGTGGCTCGAGAGTCCAGGGGACAGGAGGTTGATCGGGAGGATGACGCGCTTGGGCAGGCCAGCCACGGCCGCGTATCGCTGCATCATGTCCTGGTAGGTCATCACCTCGGGGCCGCCGATGTCGAAGGATCGATTGACCTCTGGCGGCAGGTCGGCGGCGAGGATTAGATAGCGGAGGACGTCGCGGATCGCGATGGGTTGCGTCTTCTGCCGGACCCAGCGCGGGGTGATCATGGCAGGAAGGCGCTCTGTGAGGTAGCGAAGCATCTCGAACGACGCCGATCCCGAGCCGATGACGACCGCCGCACGCAACTCTGCCGTCGGCACGCCCGACGATCGCAGGACATCTCCGACCTGAGCGCGCGATCGCATATGGCGGCTCATGCGGTCTGCCGGGATGTCGGGAGCCAGGCCGCCGAGATAGACGATCCTGCTCACGTGCTGCTCTCGCGCGGTGGCGGCGAAGGTTCGCGCGATCCGGAGTTCCTCGGCCTCGAGGTCGGCGCCCTGCTGGATGGAGTGCAGGAGGTAGTACGCGACCTCGACATCGGCGAGAGCCGCTGTCACGGCGGTCGCATCCCCGGCGTCGCCCGGCACGATCTCGACGTGGTTGGCCCAGGGCAGATCGCGAAGCCGGTCCGGATGCCGGGCTAGGACGCGGACGCGCCAGCCGGCGTCGAGCAGGCGCGGCACGAGGCGCCCGCCGACATAGCCCGTCGCCCCGGTGACGAGGCACAGCCGCTCCATGAGGCCATCCTCTCGCGGGAAGGCGCATCCCGCAGTTCCGCGAGTAGCCTGCGGTAATGGTCCAGGACCCTCAACTACGAGCGGGAGATGCTGACCGGGATGCGGCGGCGGCCGCGTTGCGGGAGGCCTTCGCTCAGGGCCGAATCACTCAGGATGAGTTGGAGGAGCGCCTGGGCGGGGTCCACTCCGCGAAGACCTACGGCGAACTCGCGCCGATCACCGCTGATCTCCCCGCTGCTGATTCTGCACCTATGGTTACGGAGTCCGAGGAAGCCCGTCGTCGAAGGACTGCCTTGCGCGCCGGTTGGGCATCCTGGATCGGTGTCGCCGTCATCGTCAACGTCGTCTGGTTCGCATCGTGGGTAGCCGGTGGTGACTCGCCCGGTTACTACTGGCCGATCTGGGTGATGGGTCCCTGGGGCGGAGCGATGGTGCTCGCCACGCTGACGCAGCGGGCTCGAGGCGAGGACTCCTAAGCCTGCAGGCCGGTCCAGCGGGCGATGAAGGCCAACGTGTCGGCGGCCTCGTCGATCGAGCGCGAGAGCGATCTGGCGCCGTGGCCCACATCGCCCTCCCCGCGGAAGACCACCGGTCGATCGGACGTCGTCGCGTGCTGCACGGCGGCGCACATCTTGCGCGCGTGCATCGGGTCGGTGCGCGTGTCGTTGTCGAAGGCCACGAACATCGTCGCGGGATATGCCGTGTCCGACTCGACCCGGTGGTAGGGCGAGTAGCCGAGCAGCCAGTCGAGCTGCTCGGGAATCTCGGGATCGCCGTACTCGACGGTCCAGGTCGGACCGAGCTCCGATGTCGTGTAGCGCACCATGTCCAGGAGCGGTGCCACGCACACGACAGCCTGATATAGGTCAGGCCGCTGTGTCATCGCCGCACCGACGAGCAGGCCGCCATTGGACCCGCCCTCGATGGCAAGTTGCTCCGCCGTGGTCCAGCCTTCGGCGATGAGATACTCCGCTGCGGCGTGGAAGTCGTCGAAGACGTTCTGCTTGTTGCCGAGCATTCCGGCGCGATGCCACTCCTCACCCTCCTCGCCGCCACCGCGGAGGTTGGCGATCGCCCATACGCCTCCCGCCTCCACCCAGGACAGGATCGACGCGGAGTAGCCCGGCGAGAGCGGGATGCCGAATCCGCCGTAGCCGTAAAGGACGGAGGGCCGGGCGCGGTCCGGCTCGGCTGTCGGGGAGAGGATGAACATCCGGACCTCGGTGCCGTCGCGTGAGGTGTATGTGACCTGGCGCGAATGCACGGAGGGTACGTCGACCAGGCCGGGCGGCTCTGCCCATAGGGAGAGTTCCTCCGTGCGCCCGTCGAAGGAGTAGATCGCCGGCACGGTGGTGTGATCGGTGTAGACCAGCCAGGCGATCGGCCCGCCATCGGGCCGCTCGACCGGGCCGCCGAGCGTGCCTGCTCCCGGCAGTGGCACCGTGCGGATGAGGGCGCCGGTGTCCAGATCGTGCACGCTGAGTTCGCTGACCACGTGACGGGTCCTGGCCACGAGCAGGACCGGGCGCATCAGCTCCGGGCCGTCGAGGATCGCGTATCCCTCGAGAACGGAGCCGGGCTCCTCCGGCAGCAACTCGCGCCAGGGTTCGTCCCACAGGTGTTCAGGAGCGCTCACGAGGAGTCGTCCACGGGGCGCGTCGCGATCGGTCGAGATGTAGAACAGGCCGTTGCGTCCCACATCGATGGTGGTTTGGGCATCCACGTCACCCTGGACGAGCTGGAAGGCCGGGGCTTCCGGTGGGGACGCGTGAAGGTCCGCGATCCATAGATCGTTGCGGGGCTCGGTGCCTTCGGACGCCGACACCTGCAGCCAGCGACCGTCGCGGCTGACCTCGACCCCGTAGTAGTTCGTCATCGTCATGCCCGCGCCGAAGACGAGGATGTCGCTGTCGGGATCCTCGCCAACTGTGTGAAGGTAGACGCGCCGGTGGAACTTCTGCTCCGACTCCGGCAGCAACTCAGGAGCCAGGCGCCGCACGTAGTAGTAGCGCTCGCCGCCCGGCAGCCAGGCGACGGGGGAGTAGCGACACCGATCGATGCCGTCCTCGATGCGCTCGCCCGTGGCCGTGTCCATGATCGCGAGGATCGACTCCTCGTCACCGCCGATGGAGTACTGCACGGCGACCCGGTCGCCCTCCTTGCTGGGCTGCCACGAGTCCATGGTCGTGACGCCGCTGGGATCGATCGCGATGGGATCGAAGAGTGCGCGTTCGACGCCATCAGTCCCGGTCACGTAGAGAACGGGGAACTGCTGACCCGGTTCCCTGCGCGTGGAGAAGGTCCAGTCTCCGCGGATGTACGGAGGGGAGATGGAGCCGGCGCCCATGAGCGACTCGATGCGCTCGGCGAAGCGATCCCGCATCGTCCAGCCGGATCGCTCGGTGGACATGAGGGAGTCCTGTGCCGCTCGCCACTGCTGGGTGCGCGGATCATCGGTGTCCTCGAGCCATCGGTAGGGGTCGGGCACGGGACGCCCGTGGAGATCGTCGACGAGGTCGAGGCGTTCTGCGGGAGGGTACAAGGGGGAGTCAGGCACGATCCGACCCTAGCCACCCGGGCCCTGTGCGCAGATTCCGCCCGCGATCCACGTGAGCAGCGTGCTCAACCTCGATGACGCGCGGACGACGTGCAGCCCTCGGGATGGATCTCTTCCTGCCCCATCCGGCACTGTCCCTCGTGGGCACCTAGGCTCTGCGGCGTGACCGAACTGCACGACCTCACGGCCCTGGAGCAGGCCGCGGCGATCCGAGCGCGCGAGATCTCCTCGGTGGAATTGGCCGAGCACTACCTCGCGCGCAGCGAGGCGCTCAATGACACTGTCGGCGCCTTCATCACCATCACCCCCGAGATGGCCATTGACCAGGCGCGGGCAGCCGATGACACGGTGCGAGAGGCGCGCGATCCGGCCTCCCTTCCGGTCTTGCACGGCGTCGTCATACCGGTCAAAGACCTCAACTTCCAGGCGGGTGTGCGCTGCACTCTCGGGTCCCTTGCCTACGACATGATGCCGTTCGGCGATGACAACGTCGTTGTCCGCATGAAGCAGGGCAACCTCGTGATGACCGGCAAGACGAATACACCGGAGTTCGGCCTGCCCTGCTACACGGAGAACTCGGTGGCGCCTCCCGCTCGCACCCCGTGGGACCTCGCTCGATCGGCCGGCGGGTCCAGTGGTGGCGCGGCGGCCGCGGTGGCCGCGGGCCTCGCGGCAGCGGCGCACGGATCCGACGGCGGCGGATCGATCCGCATCCCGGCCAGTGCCTGCGGCCTGGTGGGCATCAAGACCTCGCGCGGCCGCATCTCCAACGGCCCTCTCCGGGATCCGGTCGGCGAGTTCCCCGTCAACGGGCCCATCGCGCGCACCGTGCGTGACGCCGCGGCACTGCTCGATGTCATGGCCGGTGCCTTCCCTGACGATCCGTATCCCGCGCCCGATCTTCCGGTGGGCGAGACGTTCCTCGGTGCTGCGGGCAAGGAGCCCGGCATGCTGCGCATCGGGCGCTTCTGCGCACCCGTCATCGCGAATGTTGACGTGCACCCTGAGTGCCTCGAGGCCTACGACGCCGCGTCCGGCCTGCTCGAGCAGCTCGGTCATGTCGTCGAGGACATCCCGGTGCCGGTGCCCGACGCGCTCGTGCCTGCGTTCGAGACGATCTGGTCGGTCCTCTCTCAGTTGACACCGGTCGAACCCGACAAGATCGACCTCCTTCAGCCACTCACCCGCTACCTGCGCGAACGAGGAGCACGGGCCAGCGGGCTCGACCTCGCCGGCGCGGTGTCCTTCGCGAGGCTGATGGCCAGGGGCTCCATCACCGCGACCGAGGCCTACGACGTCATCCTCACTCCCACGCTCGCGCAGCCACCGGTGCCCCTCGGATACTTCACGGCGGGCGGCGACCCTGCGGAGGACTTCGAGCGGCAGAAGGCGTTTACTCCGTTCACTGCGCTGTTCAATCTCACCGGACAGCCTGCCATGTCGCTCCCGCTGCATTGGAGCGCTGACGGCCTGCCCATCGGCATCCAGTTGGTGGGCCGCCCCTACGACGAACTCACCCTCATCGCCCTCGGTGCCCAACTCGAGCAGGCACGGCCTTGGCTCGGTAGGCATCCGGAGGTGTGGTGAGCCTCGACGATCTTGCCCGTGCGTACGGAGTGTCCGTCGAGTACTGGGACCAGTCCGGCGTGCTGCGTCGATCTTCTGGTGCTGCTGTGGCAAGCATCGTCCGGGCTCTCGGAGCGGATCCCGACGACGAGACCTCCATCCAAGCCAGCCTGCGCGAGCGGGATCTGCGTGACTGGCGCAGGACGCTGCCGCCCGTGGTCGTCGCCGTCGGTGGCAGGTACGCGCACATCTGGGTGCACGTGCCGCATGGATCGAGTGTGAGGCTGTGGATCGAACTCGAGGATGGTGGGGTCGTCGAGCCCGCGCAGAGCAACCGATGGGTTGAGCCTCGCGAGATCGACGGCGTCCTCACGGGTGAGGCGACGTTCGTGGTTCCCGCCGATATCCCGCTCGGCTGGCACGTCATCAAGGCCTTCACCGATGACAATGTGAGCGAGTCGGTCCTGGTCGTCACTCCCGAACGCCTCGTCCCGCCAGCGCTCGTGTCCGGTGAGCGTCTCTGGGGACTCATGGCGCAGATCTACTCCGTGCGATCACGTCGATCCTGGGGGATCGGCGATCTGGCTGACCTGGCCGACCTTGCTGCGTGGTCAGGGCACGCGCTCGGGGCTGACTTCGTGCTCGTCAACCCACTTCACGCGTCGGCACCGACCCTGCCGGTCACTCCTTCGCCGTACCTGCCGGCGACCAGGCGATTCCCGAGCCCGCTGTATCTGCGCATCGAGCAGATCCCGGAATACGCCTACCTCTCCGGCGCCGACCGCAAGGCGATCCGACGCCTCGGCAAGCCGTTGCGCCGACTGAGCGCCGACTTGCTTGACCGCGACGAGGCCTGGTCAGCCAAGTCGGCCGCGCTCGACATCGTGCGACGCGTGCCGCTCACTCCCGGGCGGCAGGCAAGGTACGACGCCTACGTCGAGGCAGAGGGCCAAGGCCTGATCGACTTCGCGACGTGGTGCGCGCTCACCGAGGACTTCGGCCAGGTCTGGCAGCAGTGGCCCGCGGAGTTGAGGCACCCGTCCTCGCCCGGCGTCGTCGACTGGCGCGCACGCCATGCCGATCGCATTGAGCGGCATCTGTGGATGCAGTGGTTGCTGGACGAGCAGATGGAGTCCACGCAGGAGGCGGCCGTCGAGGTCGGCATGCGGGCGGGGATCATCCATGACCTCGCCGTGGGCGTGAGCGGCGAGGGTGCAGATGCCTGGTCGCTCCAGGATGTGCTGGCGTCCGGCGTCACGGTGGGATGCCCTCCCGACATGTACAACCAACTCGGTCAGAATTGGGCCCAGCCCCCGTGGCGCCCCGACGCTCTGGCCGACGCCGCGTACGTGCCGTATCGCGACATGCTGCGCACGCTGCTCAAGCACTCCGGCGGCATTCGCGTCGATCACATCCTCGGCCTGTTCCGCCAGTGGTGGATCCCGGAGGGGGCACCGGCTGCAGATGGGGCCTACGTGGCCTTCGATCACGAGGCTCTCGTGGGGATCCTCGCGCTGGAAGCCCATCGTGCAGGCGCCCTTGTCATCGGCGAGGATCTGGGAACGGTCGAGCTACGAGTCCAGCAGTTCCTGCAAGAGCGGGGCATCCTCGGCACCTGCATCCTGTGGTTCGAGCGTCGGGCGGGAGGGGAGTTGAAACCGCCCGAGGAGTGGCGCGGAGATGTCCTCGCGAGTGTCGCCGTCCACGACCTGCCGCCTACGGCGGGCTATCTCGCCGGCGAGCACGTGCGCATCCGCGGTGAGCTCGGTCTGCTTGCCAGGGAGGAGCACGAGGAGCGAGAGGCCGATGCGATCGCGACCCGGGAATGGCTCGACGTGGCGGTCGCGCGCGAGTGGCTCTCGGATGTCGATGCGCCCGTCGAGGAACGTGTCATTGCCCTTCACCGCATCGTCGCTGCATCCCCTGCCCGGCTCGTCGGTGTCGCCTTAACCGATCTCGTGGGAGACATCCGCGCGCAGAACCAGCCCGGCACGGACCAGGAGTACCCCAACTGGCGGGTGCCGCTGACCGACGGTGACGGGCAGGCCATTGCACTCGAGGACCTGGGGGAGGCGCCGCTTCTGGACCGCATCACCTCGTCCGTTCGCCCCGCCGGAGGACGCCTCGGGAAGCCTCCCCTAGGCTGAACGAATGCGTACCCTGCTTGCCTCGGCCGCCTCAGCGGCCGTCATCACGGTCACGTCGATGGCCTTCGCGGCGCCGGCGCTCGCGGTCGAACGCGGTGTCGTCTACGACGGCGATGACCCCGGTCCGGGCTACACCCCGCTGGAGGCTCTGGGCATCTTCGTGGGCATCCCAGCCCTGACGATCGTCATCATCGTGCTTGCCGTCTACGGACCCGGGTGGGCGAAGGGTCGGAGCAGCTCGTCCGACGTCGCCTCGACATCCGAGCCCCTGTGGCTCTCGAGCCCGAGTGGTGCCATGGCTGCGCCGAGCGGCCCGGGCATGATCACGCCGAGCGGCCCTACCGACCACGAGGAGAGGGGTGGGGCAAGTGCCCGCTGGTGACCTGACGACTGCGCAGCACGCTGAGGTGCAGCGCCTGCTCGAGCATGCTGAGCGCCAGTCCGGCCTCACCTTCAGCGCCTACGTCGGCGCGTGGGAAGGGGGCCGCGACGGTGCGGAAGCGATGCTCGAGCGCTTGGCCAATCCTGACCGCAGCGTGCTTGTCGCCGTGGACCCCGCGGGACGGCAGTTGGAGATCGTGACCGGACGTCTCGCGCGGATTCCTCTCGACGACCGTGCATGCGGCCTCGCGGCCCTGTCGATGACAAGCTCGTTCACCACTGGCGACACGATGGGCGGCCTGCGAGACGGGCTCGCGGTGCTCGGTGAGCACGGCCGGCGCATGCGCGTCGAAAATCTCGATCAGCCATAGGGCCGGCCGCAAACAGTCCTACTGCCATCGGCAGCGCGGCCGTCGACTTCCTTAGGCGTCGGCGGTACGCGCCTTCAAGGCTCGCCGTACCCCGTCTCGTCCCTCAACCACGAGTCGGCGCAGTGCCGGATTGAGGTCGTCGCGAGCGAGGAAGGCGTCGGTGTCTCGGATCGTGTGCTCCTCCACGATGAGACTCGGGTAGAGCCCCATTGCCAAGGCTTGGCCCATCTCCATTGTCTGGGCATTCCACGCACGGACGATGTCGTCAAAGAACCTCTGCCGGAAGTGACTGAGCAGGTCGACTTGATCGGGCTGCATGAAGCCGCCGATCGTCGCCTCGAGGATCGCGTTGGCGACGTCGGTGCGGTCCATCATCTCGGCCCATGCGAGGTCCTTGGCCTCCATCGACGGACGTGCCGCGCGTGCTACCGCCGCCTGCCGACGTCCGGTAGCGGTGTCATCCCGAGCCAGCTCAGCCTCAATCGCATCGAGCTCGGCCCGACCGGTCGCAGCGAGCCGCTGAAGCAGCGACCAGCGCAAGTCCGTGTCGACGGCCAGGCCGTCGAGGACCACCGATCCATCAAGGAGTCCGGTGACCGTGTCGAGGTGGTCTGGGCTCGTGGCCAGCGACGTGAACGCGCGGACGAAGGCGAGCTGGTGATCCGATCCCGGTTCCGCTGACCGCATGAGCGCATCGAGGGCATCGGCAAGGCGCGTGACATAGGCCGGACGGTGATCAGGAGTCGCGAAGAGATCGACGGCGGTCTTGACCTGGCGCAGCGTTTGCTGGACCACGCCGATGTCGGTCTCGCGGGGGAGTCCTGCGATCACGAGATCGACGTACTCCCCGGTGGGGACCTCGCCGTCGCGGACCATGTCCCAGGCCGCGCCCCAGACCAAGGCGCGCGGCATCGACTCCGTGAAGTCCCCCAGGTGGGCTACGGCGGTGCGCCAAGATCGGCTGTCGAGCCGTGTCTTGGTGAAGGTGAGGTCGTCGTCATTGAGCAGCAGCAGATCGGGCTGGGCGATGCCTGCGAGCTGCGGCACCTCGGTCCGCGGGCCAATGACGTCGAGTTCGATGCGGTCTCGGCGGACGAGCCGACCATCGACGAGGTCGTAAAGACCCAGGGCCATGCGATGCGAGCGCAGAGTCGGCGCCACCCCCTCGGGCATCCCCGGCGGCTCTTGCACGATGGCGAGCGAGGAGTAGGTCCCGTCGTCGGCGATCTCGAAGTTCGCTCGCATCAGGTTGACGCCGCTGGTCTGCAGCCACTCGGCTGTCCAGCCTGAGAGGTCCCGGCCGGAGGCCGCCTCCAGTTCGCTCAGCAGGTCGCTGAGCTCAGTGTTGCGCCAGGCGTGCTTGGTGAAGTACGCGTTGATGCCTCGACTGAAGTTGTCCTCGCCGACCCAGGCGACGAGCTGACGAAGCGCTGACGCACCCTTGGCGTAGGTAATGCCATCGAAGTTCACGCGCACCGCATCGAGATCGACCATGTCCGCAGCGATCGGGTGAGTCGACGGGAGCTGATCCTGACGATATGCCCACGCCTTGCGAAGGTTGCCGAACGTCGTCCACGCATCGGCGTAGCGCGTGGCATTGACGTTGGCGTGGTGTGCGGCCCACTCGGCGAACGACTCGTTGAGCCACAGGTCATCCCACCACTTCATGGTGACCAGATCGCCAAACCACATGTGTGCCATCTCGTGCAGGATCGTGTTGGCGCGCTGCTCATAGGCCGCATCTGTCACGCGCGACCGGAAGACCATGTCCTCGAGGAAGGTGACGCAGGCCGCGTTCTCCATGGCGCCGGCGTTGAACTCCGGGACGAACAACTGGTCGTACTTCACGAAGGGGTAGGGGACACCGAACTCCTCCTCGAAGAAGGCGAAGCCTTGCTTGGTGAGTAGGAAGATGTCCTCGGGATCGAGGAACTCCGCGAGGGAATTGCGGCAGAAGATCCGGAGGGGATAGCTGCCGTGGGGACCGTCGTAGACGTCCTCGACGAAGTAGTAGGGCCCGGCGACGAGAGCTGTGATGTACGTCGAGATCGGCGGCGTCGCGGGGAAGTCCCAGCGCGTGGTCCCGTCACCCAGATCAACCTGCGCCGGGTCAGGCGCATTGCTCACGACGACCCAGTGCTGGGGTGCGCGCACATGCAGCGTGAACGGCGCCTTGAGATCGGGCTGCTCGAAGCAGGCGTACATGCGGCGAGCGTCGGCTGACTCGAACTGCGTGTACAGGTACACCTCGTCATCGACTGGGTCGACGAAACGGTGCAGGCCCTCGCCAGTGCGCATGAAGGCGCAGCGGGCACGCACGATGAGGACGTTCTCCGGTGCCAGATCGTCGAGGCGGATGCGATGGCCGTCGAAGACATCGTCCGGGACGAGTTCGTTCCCGTTGAGGTTGACGGACCAGACCTCCGGAGCGATGAGATCGATCCACGTGGAGGCACCGGCAATGCCCGCGCGGAACGCCACCGTGGTGGTCGACGCGAAGGTGTCGGGGCTCCCGATGAGGTCGAGGTCGACGTCATATCCGTCGACGGCGATCAGCTGGCTGCGCTCGGCAGCCTCGGCGCGGGTTACGTTGGCGGTCACGGCGTCATCCTGGCAGAGCGGCCCCGGCCGCTCGGCGGTACCGTCGCGCCATGGCGACCCCGACCCCCGTCGACTTCTGGTTCGATCCGATCTGCCCCTGGGCTTGGATGACCTCGCGCTGGATGCTCGAGGTCGAGAGGGTCCGTCCCGTGCAGGTCCGATGGCATGTCATGTCGCTTGCCGTGCTCAACGAGGGCAACGACGTACCCGACACCTATCGCGAATTGATGCTCAAGGCATGGGGCCCGGTGCGCACCATCATCGCCGCGCAGCGTGATTATGGTGATGAGGTCGTGGGCCAGCTCTACACCGAGATCGGCACGCGGATCCATCCCGGGGGCAAGGACTACGAGACGTCGGTTGCCGAGGCGGTCGCGGCCCTGGGTCTGCCGGAGGCGCTAGTCGCGGCTGGCTCGTCAGCCGAGTTCGACGCCGAATTGCGCGCGAGCCATGCCGCAGGCATTGGTCTGGTCGGCCAGGATGTCGGCACGCCGGTGATCGCCGTGCCGGGACCGGAGGGGGAGCGTGTCGCGTTCTTCGGACCAGTCATGTCGCCGGCGCCGAAGGGCGAGGAGGCAGGCCGGCTCTGGGACGGCACGCTCCTGGTTGCCTCGATCCCGGGGTTCTTCGAGCTCAAGCGCACTCGCACCGTCGACCCGATCTTCGACTAGGCCGTGATCTGCATGCGGCGACCGAGCGCGTCGCGCGGCGGATCACCCGGAGGCAGAGTGATCGCCGTCCCGATCGCGACCCGCGCTGCCGACCAGGCGCAGGCGAGGGCATCGAGGCCATCGTCTCCGTACGCCGGGTCGCCCACGTCGGGCAGCCATTGACGCAGAAGATCGAGTCTCACGGCGCGACCCTCGGCGGTCTTCTTGCGCTCGTCCACCGGATGGCCCTGCATCAGGGCGAAGGCGATCTCCGGATGGCATTCGACGAGTCGCGCATCATCGGTCAGAGCGTCAATCTCCGCGATGGCTGGTAGGAGATTCCACGTCTGGCGCGACATCGCCTTGCCTCCCGTACTGCGAGAGGCATCGCACGCAGCGGCATAGTCATTCGCGTAGCCGAGTGCCGCGCGTGGCGGAGCTGGGAATACGCGGGACGCGTGAGGCTTCAGAAGTCGTCGGGCCGCCGTGTCGCACTCGCGGGTGCCGACGTCAGACAGGCCGATCGGCATGTCGATGGCGATGACCGCGACATCGTCGGGCAGTGCCGGACCAAGCGGTGCGACGTAGTCCAGTGACTCCAGGCGCGGTGTCGCCGAGAGGTCGACGATGGCGAGCACCCAGCCGCCGCGGCGGCCATCGACCCCAGCGACGCGCATGCTGCGATGGTGCCAGACCGGTGGCAGACTCACGGCCCATGCCCGAAGGTCACGTGGTCCATCGCCAGGCGCGACGCATCGGACGGACCTTCAAGGGAGGTCCCCTCGCGGTGAGCAGCCCTCAGGGCCGATTCGCCGACGGTGCCGCACTGCTGGACGGCTCGACGATCCGTAGGGCGGACGCGCTGGGCAAGCACCTCCTCGTGGACTTCGATGACGAGCGCACGCTCCACGTGCATCTGGGTCTGTACGGCAGGTGGACCTTCGGGAAGGGCTCCGCCCCCGAGCCGGTGGGCCAGGTGCGCCTGCGGCTGGAGGGCGACGACGCCTACGCCGACCTGCGGGGGCCGACGGCGTGCGAGGTGCTGACTCCCGAGCAGGTCGCCGCTCTCACGGCGCGCATTGGCCCCGACCCGATCCGCAAGGACGCCGATCCCGAGCGCGCTTGGCGTCGAGTGTCGCGCAGCTCGGCTCCCATCGGCTCGCTGCTCATGGACCAGTCGGCCTTCGCTGGAGTGGGCAACATCTATCGAGCCGAGGCGCTGTACCGCGCCGGCATCGACCCCTATCGCCCCGGTCGCGAGGTCAGCCGCGAGGAATTCCTCGACATGTGGTCGGACCTGGTTGACCTCATGCGCGACGGTGTACGCCGAGGTCGGATCGACACGGTGCGTGAGGAGCACAGTCCGCGTGCGATGGGGCGCCCCAAGCGGCGGGACCGTCACGGTGGCGAGGTCTATGTCTACCGGCGTGAGGGTCGCGAGTGCCTCGTGTGCGGTGACGAGGTCGCCTGGGCGGACATGGCCGGCCGCAATCTCTACTGGTGCCCGACCTGCCAGGCCCACTGATTCGGCCGCGAGCGCTCAGGCGGCTGCGGGGATCTGCGGCCTGCGGATGCCGGGGTGTCCGGCAGGAAGGGTCTTGCGGATAACCCACCAGGACGCGGCGATGGTGATCGCGACGAGTCCGTAGAACAGGAACGGTGTGGCGCCGAGCCAGGCGAGTTCCCCCGCCTGGATGAGCGGGATCTGGATGGCGGCGCGGACCAAGCTGAGGATCGCCCAAAGCCATGTCACGCGCGAGTATGCCTTGAGCAGATCCGGATCCTGGCGCCAGCGCATCCCGGTGCCCATGATCGGTCCGATGATGACGCCCATGAGCGGCTTGCGAATGAGGATCGAGCCGGCGAAGACCAGGGCGCTGAGGATGTTGGCCAGGACGCGGATCTGGAAGAACCCGAGGGGGTCGTCCTGGTACGCCGCGAACAGTGCGGCGATGGCGACTCCGAGCAGGCCACTGAGCACGCGGATCGGCTTCTCGTGTCGGGCGATCTTGATGCCAGCGAGGACGACGGCGACGCCGATCGCCACCCCGACGGCGACCCCGAGGCTGTTGCCCGAGGCGAAGTAAGCGAGGACGAAGAGCACGGTCGGAGCCATGGATTCGACGGCACCCCAGGGTCCGCCCAGCAGGATGCGCAGAGGGTGACGATCGTCGATCGGCCCGTCATCGTCGGGCTGTGCCCCGGCCGGCTTCGGTGCCTCACTCACCCGGCCAGACTACCGACGCGACTGGAGGCGCTCGGAGCCGTACCGTTGTCCCATGTCCGGTGCGGAGTCAACCATCGTCGAGGCCGAGTTCGATGTCGAGAACGAGGATCGGGTGAGGCGGCTTGACCGCACGACCGCGTGGCTCCTCATCGTCGGCGGCGTCCTAGGGTTGATCGCCGCCTTCGAGCTCACTCTCGAGAAGGTTCGAGTGCTGGCGGATCCGGCGTACGTGCCCGCTTGTGATCTCAACCCCGTCCTGTCTTGCGGATCGGTGATCATCACCCCGCAGGCGGAGGTCTTCGGCTTCCCCAACCCCGTCATGGGCCTCACTGGATTCAGTGTCGTCATCACTCTCGGTGTGCTGCTCGCCGGCGGGGTGGTGATGCCGCGCTGGGTGTGGCTCGGCCTCAATGTCGGCGCTCTGCTCGGCTTCGGCTTCGTGCAGTGGCTCGTGTGGCAGAGCCTGTACTCCATCGGTGCGCTCTGCCCGTGGTGCATGGTCGTGTGGACGGTCACCGCGCCGATCTTCGTGTGGGTCACATCGGCCAACCTGCTCTCGGGTCGATTGCCGACACCGGCGTCGTGGGGCACCGCCGTCTCGGCCATCGTCGGCCTGCGCGGGCTCATTCTCGCGGCCTGGTACGTCGCCGTCCTCGGCCTGATCTTCGTCCGCTGGCAGGACTACTGGCTCGGCTCGATCTAGTTACCGCGCGTCGCGGACGTCCTAGCTCCCCGAATCCCTAGCCTGTCGCCATGCGCAGTGCGTGGGGGATTGCCGCCGTCGGCGTCGCGGCGACACTCGTGCTCCCCGCGCTTCCGGCGCGCTCCACCCCGCCACCGGTCTCGATCACGATCGTCGGAGTCGGGGATGTGCTCTCGCATCGAGAGATCATCGACCAGGCTCGCGTCGACGCCGGAGCCCGCGGCGGTGTCGATTTCCGGCCGATGCTGGAGGGGGTGCGGCCCCTCGTGGAGCGCGCGGATCTCGCGATCTGCCACATGGAGTTCGCCCTCGGGTCACGACGCGGACCGTGGACAGCCTGGCCGGACGTGCCCAACTCTCCGCCGCAACTCGCCGATGCCATGTCCGCCGTCGGATTCGATGCCTGCAGCACCGCGAGCAACCACAGTCTCGATCAGGGATTTGCCGGAGTCGTGCGCACGATCGAGGCCATCGAGGGCGCTGGGATGGTCGCGTTCGGCACGGCGCGCTCGAAGCGTGAGGCTCGCACCCCGCGGGTCATCGAGGTGAAGGGTGTCCCCATCGGCCTGCTGTCCTACTCCTACGGATGGAATGGCATGCCGGTGCCGTCCGGGCAGCCCTGGTGCTGCCCGCTGATCGATGCTACGCGCGTCGTCGCCGACGCTCGCCTGGCCCGTGAACGCGGCGCACGACTGGTGGTCGTGAGCCTTCATCACGGCGTCGAGGGCGTCCGCGACCCCACCGTCCAGCAGACATCGGTGGTACGTCAGCTCGCCAGGTCTGGCGCGGTCGATCTCGTCCTGGGTCATCACGCCCACGTCGTCCAGCCCGTGGACCTCGTGGACGGCATGTGGGTCGCCTACGGGCATGGGAATCTGCTGTCCGCGCAGTCCCGGCGCGACCCGCGCTCAGGTGACGGGCTGCTCACGTCGTTCACCTTCACCGAGCAGGCGGACGGTTCCTTCGAGGTGAGCCGTGCGGCCGGTTACGCCGTACGCAATGCCGACTTCCCGTTCCGACTGCACATCGTCGGTCCTCGGGAGGCCGCAAGCCAGGCTGATCGAGCCACCTGGCGTCGCACCCGCGAGGCCGTGCTCCTCCTGGGCGCCCAGGCCAAGGGCTTCCGGCTCGTCCGGCTGCCGGACAGGTCCTAGGCGCGGATCCGCGCGTTGTCCGGGTCGTACATCGG
>JBMTDJ010000045.1:0-16418 GCA_049431945.1 Candidatus Nanopelagicales bacterium
CTTGACCGAACTCCTGGCGAGTCAGCAAGCGACATCGGGGCCGGCATGGACTGGTTCCTGGGCCCCGGGGGTGCGTTCCCTCGTCGAGCACTACGTCTTCAGGCGCAGTTTCGACGCCATCGCCCTCGCTCACGGATGGGTGCTGTCTCCTGACGGCGTCCACATGGACTCCACGGGCGCAGGCATCATCGCCGACGTCGTGAGTGAGTGGCTCGCGAGTCAGTCGAGGACGGAGTAAGCGGCATCCCCGACGTTGACCGAGACGATCGGGTCAGCGGTCGGATCAAGCCATCGGACGAGCCACCTCATCGCGCGGAGGGGCATGGAGATGCATCCCTGGGTGGGCTTGCCTTCACTCACGTGGAGGAAGAAGGCTGAGCCCCGGCCAGCGATCACCGGGTCGCGGTTGTAGTCCATGACGACGGCGTACTTGTACACGCTGATGGCGCCGAGTTGCTCTGAGAGGTTCTGTCGGAATCCGCACGATGCGCCGGGCGAACAGAGCCGCATCGTGTTGTAGTAGCGACTCTTGACGTCCGAGACCCACCAATGAGAACGGCTGACGCGCGTGTAGGGCAGCGACGTGCCGGGATCCTTGGCAATGCCGAAGGCCTCGGTCAGTGTGAAGGTTCCCCGCGGAGTGCGGGAGCGCCACTCTGAAGCGGGACCGACCCCTGCCTGGCCGACGAAGACGCGGACGGGTCCGCGGACGCGGACGAACCCCCCGTCGCGCCTTTCCCATGCCTCGAGAATTCCCGTGGTTGACGCACGTGAAGGCACACGGACGGTGACCACCTGCTCAGGATCGGTCGGAAGGGCCGCCGAGGCGGAGGTTGGCCACGCCATGGCCGTGGCGGCGAGCGACACGGTCACGGCGAGTCGGACCAGGATTCGCACCAGGTCAGGCTACGTCAGCTGTGGACGCGAAGGGAGATCGTGTCCTCGATGGGCTCGACGCCGTCACGTGCGATCACGTAGGCGCCCTGGCGTCCCTCCACGCGGAAGGACCATTCGGTCCCTTCTGCTGGCTCGGCGGCCACGAGTGCGGTGTCCTCATCAATCCCCAGCATCATCCCCTCCTTGCCAGCGAACGGCCGTAGAGCGAGATCGGGCAACCAGCGCGTGTAGCGATCGAAGTGGGGAAAGACACGAACGTCTGGCACCACGCCGAGGCCGATCAAGGGGTCCCGCCTCGGGTGGCGGAAGTGCTGCACCGTGCCGCCCATGGCCATCGCGCCCGCGCTGCAGCCGGCGAGCCCCGCGCCTTGCCTCCAGGTGCGGTGAATCGCAGCCCACGCCGGCGTATCGCGCAGGGTCTCGGTGAGGAATGTGGGATTGCCGCCGGAAAGGTAGATCAGGCCCGCGCTCTCGATGAGCGGCACCCATCGAGCATCCTCGGCATCGGCACGGTTGCGAATATCGACGATGACCTGCTGAGCACCGAGGCGGTCGGCTGACTGCTTGCCGAGGTCGTGCCAGTACCGGAGACGCTGATCACCTTCCGGTGCGGCCGCCGTGGCAATCTGGACGTACACCCTCCGGTTGTCGGCGAAGAGCCAGTCCTCGACCTCACGGAGAGCCGGAAGGTACTCGCCACTACCCACGAGTGCGAGTCGTCCGACCATGGCGGGACTCTACGAGAGTTCACTCGATCGACGCCCATGGACCACCCTGCGGGGCTCGCGTTCAGGGATGGCTGATTCCGCAGACGCACCGATACCCGAGGCGACTCCGTGCACCACGGCCTTCGAGATCCCCGGTCATGTCATCGACAAGCACCTCGGTTTGACGCGGGGCGTGCTCGTCCGGTCGGTGGGGTTCGCCAAGGGTTTCACGGGTGGTTTCCGTGCCCTCAAGGCAGGTGAGGTGCCGCAGTACACGGATGTCGTCGACCAGGCACGTCGGGATTCGCTGGGCAGACTGATCGAGCATGCCCAGTCGCTGGGTGCCAACGCCGTGATCGGAGTGCGATTCGATTCCAGTGATGTGGGCGGCGCAGACTCAGGGCTCAGCAGGATTCTCGCCTACGGCAGCGCCGTCGTCATCAGGCCGATGTAGTTTCGCGTCCTGGCGCGGCGTCGGCATGCGCGGCGTCGTGGAATTCGCAGAAGGCCGAGTACGCGCGGGGTGCCCATATAGTCGCCGGGCCTCCGCCCATCAAGATGGTGACGCCGAGCATGTCTGCGGCCTCTTCCTTGGACGCACCCGCCTTCACTGCTGCGCGTGAGTGGGATGCGATGCAGCCGTCGCACTCCGTCGCCACGGCGATGGCGAGGGCGATGAGCTCCTTGTGCTTGACCTCGAGTGCGGTGCCGCCAGCGAAGGCGGCTCCGTGTAGTGCCCGGAAGCCGTCGTAAACGGCGGGAACTGCTTTGCGCAGATCGCGGGTGAGAGGCGCGAGATCGTCGAGGACTTCCTTGCCGTGACTGGTGGGCATGGCTCAAGTATACCCCTGGGGGTATCAGCCACCAGGGTCGGAGGTCCTGGCTACTTGCCCTGCTGACCCTCGTCGAAGGCGCCCTTGATCTGCTTCCAGTAGTCGGTCGCCTTCTCGGCCGCCTGGTCGGTGATCTCGGACGCCTTGTCGGTCACCGCCCCCGCGAAGTCCTCCACCTCGGCCTCGGCCTGGTCGGCAACGCCCTCGTCTCGGAGTTTGTCATTGCCCGTGAGGGCGCCCGCAGCCTCCTTGAAGCGACCCTTGATGTTCTTGTAGAGCGGATCCATGGGCCCTCCTTGCCTCGTGACGACGCCCATGACGTTACCGCGTCCTACTGCCGGAGGGCAGTACGCCGGGAATGGGGACACGGCACCCGTGGTTGCCAGCGGTAGCGTGAGGGGGAGGAGGTCCCGTGTCTGAGAGCGTCGAACTCGCCATCGGCGGGATGACGTGTTCCACGTGCGCCTCCAGGATTGAGCGCAAGCTCAACAGGCTTCCGGGTGTTCACGCAACCGTCAACTACGCGACGGAGAGCGCCCACATCGAGCTCGATTCCGACGTACCCGTTGCCGATCTCATGCGCGTCGTCGAGCAGACCGGCTACAGCGCTTCCGCCGTGGGCGACGCTGAGGGCGGGGCAGCTGAGGTCGACTCACTGCGCCGAAGGTTCTGGGGGTCCCTGGTGCTCGCCCTTCCCGTCGTTGCACTGTCGATGGTGACGCCCCTGCAGTTCCCTGGCTGGCAGTGGGTCGCACTTGTGCTCACGACGGGGGTCGTCGGCTGGGGGGCCTGGCCGTTCCATCGTGCTGCCGCGATCAACGCTCGGCATGGCAACGCGACGATGGACACGCTGGTGAGCATGGGCGTCCTCGCCGCCTATCTGTGGAGCCTGTGGGCCATGCTTTTCGGAGGTGCCGGAGCGATCGGCTACACGATGGCGCACGGATTCGGCGGCGACTCCATGTCCGGCGGCCCGGACCTCTACCTCGAGGTGGCTGCCGCGGTACCGGTCTTCCTTCTCGCGGGTAGATGGTTTGAAGCACGTGCCAAACGTCGATCGACGGCCGCGCTCCGGGCGTTGGCCGATCTCGCTGCGCCCGACGCAGCGGTCGTCGTGGATGGCGTCGAGAGGCGAGTGCCGGTGGCCGAGGTAAGGGTGGGTGACACCTTCGTCGTGCGGCCCGGCGAGCGGATCGCGACGGACGGCATTGTCCTCGAAGGAGCCAGTGCCGTCGACACCTCGCTTATCACGGGCGAGGCTCTGCCAGTTGAGGTGAATGCTGGCGACGCCGTTGTCGGATCGACCGTGAATGTGGACGGTGTGCTCACGGTGCGGGCCACCCGCGTGGGTGCCGATACGCATCTGTCGAGGATCGCGCAGATGGTGAGCCAGGCACAGTCGGGCAAAGCGCCGGTGCAGCGGTTGGCGGACCGCATCTCTGCGGTCTTCGTTCCGATCGTCATCGCCATTGCACTGATGACACTGGCGATCTGGTGGCTCGCGACCTCGGACGTGCAAGCCGCCTTCACGGCCTCGGTGGCCGTGCTGATCATCGCCTGCCCGTGCGCGCTTGGACTGGCAACGCCGACGGCCATCCTGGTCGGCACCGGACGCGGAGCCCAGATGGGCATTCTCATCAAAGGCCCCGAGGTGCTCGAAGACACACGGCGTTCCAGCGTGATCGTTCTCGACAAGACGGGCACTGTCACCACGGGTCGTATGCAGCTCCAGGATGTCCTCGTCGCAGAGGGTGAAGATCCCGTGGTTGTCGGTGCCATGGCCGCTGCTGTCGAGCGGCACAGTGAGCATCCGGTCGCCCGCGCGATTGCGGCCAGCCTCGGTGTCGCCCCTGCCGCTGATTTCGCGAATCACCGAGGTCTGGGCGTCGTTGGCAAGGTAGATGGTGCGCTTGTCGCCGTTGGTCGCCCCGCCTGGGTGGCTGAGGTTGTCGGTGCACCCGAAGTCCCGTCGGCATTGGGCGCTTCGATACAGGTCGCGGAGTCGCGCGGTGCCACGGTCGTTGCAGTCGGCTGGTCGGGATCGGTGCGAGGTGCTCTCCTTGTCGCGGATGCGGTCCGCCCTACGAGCGCCCGGGCCGTCGCCGAACTGCGAGGTCTTGGTCTTCACCCCGTGCTGTTGACCGGGGACAACGAGCGCGCTGCTGCGGCCGTTGCCCAGGCCGTGGGCATCACCGACTTTCGAGCCGAGGTGCTGCCCTCCGACAAGGTCGTCGTCGTCCGCGATCTGCAGGCGCAGGGACAGTCCGTCGCGATGATCGGTGACGGCGTCAACGACGCTGCCGCTCTCGCCCAGGCCGACCTTGGTATAGCGATGGCAGCGGGAACGGATGCGGCGATCGAGGCCAGCGACATCACTCTGGTGCGCTCCGACCTGCTTTCCGCCGTCGATGCCATTCGACTGTCGCGGCGCACCCTACGCACCATCAAGGGGAACCTCTTCTGGGCCTTCGCTTATAACGTCGCGATGATCCCCCTGGCTGCAGCCGGGCTGCTCAGTCCGCTCTTCGCGGGGGCGGCCATGGCATTCTCCTCGGTCTTCGTGGTGGCCAACAGCCTGCTGCTCCGGCGCTTCCGGCCCGTGGCTGAGGAAAGCCGCCCCTAGGTGGGGTTACACGCCAACGTCGCGACGATCAAATCGCCAGACCCCCGCAGCCGCGATGGTGATGGCGATCCCGACGGGGAGTCCGACGGACACGAGCGTGGGCCCTGAAGTGAGAGGCGACGAGCC
Organism: Candidatus Nanopelagicales bacterium; assembly: GCA_049431945.1. Classification (GTDB taxonomy): domain Bacteria; phylum Actinomycetota; class Actinomycetes; order S36-B12; family S36-B12; genus Mxb001. Next base: position 5,187 of record JBMTDJ010000045.1, read on the forward strand.
CAGGAACCAGTACCAGGGAGAGGTTGGTCGGAGGTATTCCAGCGGCTCGGCGAGCGAGGCGAAGAGCTGACCGAGGAAACCGATGACGACGAGCGCGGCAGCACCGGCGATCGCCCAGGTCCGCCGTCCCGTGGCTGCGCCGATGGCGAAAGCCGCGGCAGAGTAGAGCAGCACCAGGGCCCACATCGAGATAACTGCGGACCAGACTCCCCACCAAGGAAGTCCGGCGAGCAGGTCAAGGGGCGGAGAGATGAGCGCGAGAGCCAAGGTGGATAACGCGGTGATCGCCAATGTGGCCACAGCCACGGCAACGAGTCTCCCCCAGGCAAGTGATGCGCGCTTGATCGGCGCGGCGAGTGTCATCTCCAAGGTCCCATCACCTTCGGCGCCAGCGATCGCCCAGGACCCCATCGAGATCCCCAGAATCAGCAGGAGCATGGGGTAGAGATTCGAATAGAGTTGACTCATCAGATAGCCCTCGGGACTCGCGATGCTCGATCCACTGATGCCCAACGTCTGGCGGACTGATTCAGGTAGCGAATCCACGTAGGCGTCGAAGTCTGCTCCCGTTTCGCGAATCGATGGGTAGAATGCCGCCATCACGAGGACCAATGCGATGACGCCGACAGCCCAGGCAATCAGGCTGCGCCGCCGGTCGACCAGATAGGTCCATGCTGCCGTCATCATGGCGCATCTCCGGATGCCTGCTGGAACATCTCGTCGAGTTCATGCGCGTCCGTGGTGATGCGTCGGATTCCGAAGGGAGCCAGCCTGCGCATCACCTCAGCCGTCGATCCGACCACCACGACACGCACACGCTGAGGTGAATGCTCGACCTTGGCAAGGCCCTCCACATCGGCCAGGGCGTCTGCGGGTAGGGGATTGTCGAGCACGAATTCGACCGACTGGCTCGCCTGCTCGAGCAGCGAGGGCAGGGACGCCTGCAGGACCATCCGTCCGCGGCTGAGCACGCCCACTCGGTCAGCGACCTCCGCGGCCTCGCTGAGGATGTGAGTACTGAGCAGGACTGCTGCACCCGAATCCCGGCGCTGCCGCACGAGTTCGAGCACGGAGTCCTGCATGAGCGGATCGAGTCCTGAAGTGGGCTCGTCGAGCACCAGCACGTCAGGCGATGCCATGAGCGCCAGTACCAGCCCGACCTTCTGCCTGTTCCCCTTCGACAACGTGCCGAACCTTCGATCGACCGGGATGCCCAGGTGCTGGCATAGCTGCGACGTGTCCACCGCGGGTCGCGCCGCCTTGCGCTGCATCCGGGAGCGGAAGCTGAGGATCTCCGCGACCGTTGATCGCGCGGGCAGTCGGAGGTCTCCAGGCAGGTAGCCCATGCGAGCCCGTATCGCGGTGTCGCGGCTGCTGCCGCCCAGGGCGATCGCGCTGCCAGCCGTGGGGGTGAGGTACCCGAGCAGGCAGCGCATCAGGGTGGACTTGCCTGCGCCGTTGGCCCCGAGGAGGGCGTAGATCTCTCCCGGCGCCACGGTGAGCGAGACATCGGCGAGGGCGCGGACCTCGGCGAAGTCCTTGGTGAGACCGGTGATCTCGATGCGGGGATCTGCAACGGATGTGACACGGGTGGCGAACACTGACTCAGGGTACGTCGGCCGCCATGAATTCCGAGTCTGTGCCCTTGCTCACAAAGCTGACCGTGTAAGGGTTTTCACGGTTTTCAGTCACTTGCAGGAACGGCAGGATGTCGCTCAGCCGCCTGTGCGGCGCTCGGACAACGGCGTTCGACGAAGGGACAGCGCATGACGATCCGCGGCCTCGACAACCCGCCCACCCGCAACAAGAAGCTGCTCGAGTGGGTCGAGGAGGTCGCGGAGCTGACTCAACCGGACGAGGTGATCTGGTGCGATGGCTCCGATGACGAATGGGAGCGGCTGACCTCGCAGTTGGTCGATGCCGGCACTTTCATCCGACTCAACCCCGGGATCCGGCCAAATTCATTCCTTGCGCGTTCCGACCCGAGCGATGTCGCGCGTGTCGAGAGCCGCACGTACATCTGCTCGCAGTACGAGGCAGACGCCGGTCCGACGAACAACTGGATTGACCCCGTTGAGATGAAGGGCATCCTCGGCGGCCTCTTCGCCGGCTCCATGCGGGGCCGGCCGATGTACGTCGTGCCCTTCTCCATGGGGCCGCTCGGCTCACACATCGCGCAACTCGGCGTCGAACTCACTGACTCGCCGTACGTCGTCGTCAGTATGAAGATCATGACCCGCATGGGCGCCGCGGCTCTGGAGGAGATCGGTGAGCGTGGCGACTTCGTGCCGGCCGTTCACTCCGTCGGCTACCCGCTCGTCGATGCTCAGGGCAATGCCCGTCCCGACACGGTCTGGCCCTGCAACGACACGAAGTACATCACCCACTTCCCCGAGACCCGCGAGATCTGGTCCTACGGTTCGGGCTACGGCGGCAACGCGCTGCTCGGGAAGAAGTGCTTCGCATTGCGGATCGCCTCGGCGATGGCCCGTGATGAGGGCTGGATGGCCGAGCACATGCTGGTCCTCAAGCTCACTTCTCCGGCCGGAGACACTCGCTACCTCACCGCGGCGTTCCCGTCGGCGTGCGGCAAGACCAACCTCGCCATGCTTGAGCCGACGATCCCCGGGTGGACCGTCGAGACGATCGGCGATGACATTGCGTGGATGCGCTTCGGCAAGGACGGAAGGCTCTACGCCATCAATCCCGAGGCCGGCTTCTTTGGCGTCGCACCCGGAACAGGCATGCAGACCAATGCCAACGCCGTGAAGTCACTCCACGCCAACTGCATCTTCACCAACGTCGCGCTCACCGACGACGGCGATGTGTGGTGGGAGGGCCTCACGGAGGACGCGCCCGCGCACCTCATCGACTGGAAGGGCAACGACTGGACGCCGGCGTCCGACGAGCCGTCGTCGCACCCCAATGCCCGCTTCACCGTGCCTGCGGGCCAGTGCCCGTCGATCGCAGACAATTGGGAGGACCCCCAGGGCGTCCCGATCGACGCGATCCTCTTCGGTGGTCGTCGCGCCACCAACGTGCCGCTCGTGACGGAGTCCTTCGACTGGGAGCACGGCGTCTTCATGGGCTCGACCGTCTCCTCGGAGCAGACCGCGGCCGCCGAGGGGAGCGTCGGTGAACTTCGTCGCGACCCCTTCGCGATGCTGCCCTTCTGCGGCTACAACATGGCGGACTACTGGGCCCACTGGCTCAAGATCGGGCAGTTCACCTCGGCCGATAAGCTCCCGCGGGTTTACCAGGTCAACTGGTTCCGCAAGGATCGCAACGGTCGCTTCATCTGGCCCGGCTTCGGCGACAACTCGCGCGTCCTCGACTGGATCATCCGCAGAGTCGGAGGAGACGCGGACGCGGTGGAGACCCCGATTGGCCGCATCCCGGCGGAGGGCGAACTCGATCTCGACGGGGTGGACATCTCCGACGAGCAGGTCGCTGAGCTGTTCGCGGTGAACGCCGACTCGTGGCTCGCGGAGGCTGATCTCACCGAGGACTACTTCGCGAAGTTCGGCGACCGGGTGCCGCGGGCGCTGCGGGATCAGCTCGACGCGCTGCGCTCACGCCTGCAGTCCGCCTAGTTAACCTCCTGCACCGTGCAGCGAAGATGAATCGACCTAGGCGAGAGTTGCGACGAGCAGTGCCTTGATGGTGTGCATCCGATTCTCGGCCTGATCGAAGACGATGCTGGCATCGGACTCGAAGACCTCATCGGTGACCTCGACGCCGCCTCGCAGGCCGAACTCCGCGGCCACCCTCTGACCTACGGTCGTCTCCTCGTCGTGGAACGCGGGAAGGCAGTGCATGAAGCGCGCATCCGGTCGCCCGGTGAGATCCATGACGGCAGAGTCAACGCGGTACGGTCGCAGGAGCTCGACCCGCTCGGCCCACACCTCTGCCGGCTCGCCCATCGACACCCAGACATCGGTGTGGACGAACTGAGCCCCAGGGATGCCTTCGGCCGGATCTTCGGTGAGCAGCAGGCGTGCACCACTTCGTTCGGCCCGCTCCTCGGCGGCGCGACGTACCTCTGCGGAGGGCCACAGTGCCTCGGGGGCGACGATGCGCACGTCGGCGCCGAGCATCGCTCCAGCGACGAGCAGGGAATTGCCCATGTTGTAGCGGGCATCGCCGAGGTAGGCGTAGCTGATCGAGCCATCGGGGGAGTGCTCGCGCATGGTGAGCATGTCGGCGAGCATCTGGGTGGGGTGCCACTCATCGGTGAGACCGTTGTAGACGGGCACGTCGGCGTGACGGGCGAGTTCCTCCACCGTTTCCTGTGCGTCGCCGCGGTACTCGATGGCGTCGAACATCCGCGACAGCACTCGAGCCGTGTCGGCGATCGACTCCTTGTGGCCGATCTGTGAGGTCTGGGAGTCGAGAACGGTGACCTGCGCACCCTGCTGGTACGCCGCGACCTCGAAGGCCACGCGAGTCCGGGTGGATGTCTTGCCGAAGATCAGCGCAATGACTCGATCCTGAAGGCGGCGAACCTCGCGTCCTGACATGCGCTCCGCCTTGAGTTCAGCAGCCAGGCGGATGAGGCCATCGAACTCTGCATCGGAGAGGTCGAGCTCCTTCAGCAGGTCGCGTCCGGTGAGATCCACTGGACGAGGCTAGCGGGACGCATGGGCCGGCCGGTTCGCGCGCCCGGATCCGTGCGTGAGTCAGGCGGAGACGCTCACGAGCGGCCGGATGGCGGCGTCGATCTCCGGAGCGGCCATACGAGCGCCCTCACCGCGGGTGCGGGGGTACTCGGCGAGATCGATGCGGGCGTAGATCGCCTCGCGATCCTCCTCGGTGAGGCCACCCCACACGCCGTAGGGCTCGCGGGCGCGAACGGCGTAGTCGGCGCACTCGATGCGCACGGGACAACTGGCGCAGACGGCCTTGGCGGCGAGGTCGCGGGAGCGACGCGCGGAGCCGCGCTCGTTCTGCGGATGGAAGAACAGGGTCGGGTCGGCGGAGCGGCACGCGCCGTGCTCCTGCCAATCCCACACTGCGTCGACGGGGACCTGGGCGAGAGGCTGCTGAGGCATATCTCCACGGTAGGAGTGATGCGCGCCAAGACCCCTCGCCCAAGTCGACCGACCTGCATCAGCCGTTCGGCTGATGTCCCTCGTGGAGGCGGTCATGGACCCCGAGTTCGGGAGTTCTGCCGAGGATTCCTCGCTGAAGCTCCCGTAGTTCGCGCGGGCGAGCCCTACTCGGGCTTGGCCGCGGCCTGCTCAGCGGCGATGGAGGAGCGCACCTCGTCCATGTCGACGTCGCGCACGGCCTGGATCAACTGCTCGAGGCCCGGCTCGGGGAGTGCGCCTGCTTGGGAATAGAGCACGACGCCGTCACGAATTGCCATGAGCGTGGGGATGGACGAGATCTGGAAGACCTGCGCCAGGCCGGGCTGGGCCTCGGTGTCGACCTTGGCGAAGACGATGTCGGCGTGGGTGTCGCTGGCCTTCTCGAAGACCGGCGCGAACTGCCGGCACGGCCCGCACCAGGCGGCCCAGAAGTCCACCAGGACGATGGCGCTGTCCTGGATGGTGGGGGCGAAGGTCTCTTCGGTCAGCGCAACGGTAGCCATACCCCCCAGGGTATCACCTCGATGGGCCCGAAGCGTCACGATGGGGTCGTGCTCACGGCCACGACCATCGGCCGGCCCCCCGCGTCACCGGCGGCTGGTTTGCTGCTCGTCGCGGCACCGAGCCTCGAGGAGCCATTCGATCGCGCGGTGATCTTGCTCCTCGAGCACGACGAATCGGGCACGCTCGGAGTCGTCCTCAATCAGCCCACGACCTTGGACGTGGGCACCGTTCTGCCGAACTGGCGAGAGCACCTCACGGGTACGCCCTATCTGTTTCAGGGCGGTCCGGTCGCCCTCGACAGCGCTCTGGGCCTTGCGGCCCTCGGCACGCCCACGCGTGATGGGGTCGCGGTCCGCGCGGCCCCGGTTGAGCCGGAGGGATTCCGACATGTTGCGGGCCCACTCGGCATCATCGACCTGGACACGCCAAGCGACCTGCTTGCGCCGCATCTGCAGGCATTGCGGATCTACGCCGGATACGCCGGTTGGTCGCCTGGTCAACTCGATGACGAACTCGACCGCGGGTCGTGGGCTGTCGTAGAGCCGGGTGACCTCGTCGCGGACGCCTTCCTCGCGGACCCTGAGCAGTTGTGGAGCGCCGTCCTGCGTCGTGCCGGGGGCACGCTGGCGTGGTGGCCGATGTGCCCGAGCGATCCCGAGGCCAACTGACCCGCCCTAGACTGCTGCCATGAGCACGCCGCTGGACTCGCCCTCCCTCGAGGGCACGACCCTGACCGAGGAGCGCACCGCCTCCACGGATGACGGCGATCACGAGCGCTTCGCGCACTACGTCCAGAAGGACAAGATCGTTGAAAGCGCGGTGACGGGTGCGCCGGTCAAGGCGCTGTGCGGCAAGAAGTGGGTGCCTGGGCGCGACCCCTCGAAGTTCCCGGTGTGCCCGGAGTGCCAAGAGATCTACAGCAAGATGCGTCCAGGCAAGCCGCGCGATCCAGACGGGTCGTCCTGAGCATCTTCGCGGCGCAGTACCGCGCTGTGACCATCGGCGTCGTCGCCGCCATCACGCTCTTCGCCTTCGAGGGCATCGCCGTCTCGACCGTCATGCCCGCTGTCGCCATTGAGTTCGACGGTCTCGGCGTCTATGCGTGGGCATTCAATGCGTACGTCGCGGCTTCACTGGTCGGCATGGTCGTCGCCGGATCCTGGTGCGATCGGAATGGTCCTCGCCGTTCCATGTGGGCCGGGCTGGGTGTCTTCTCCGCGGGTGCCGTCGTCGCCGGCCTCGCACCTTCGATGGCTGTCCTCATCGCTGCGCGCGGTGTGCAGGGGCTAGGCGGGGGAGCCCTCATCGTCGCGGCCTACGTGCTCATCGCTCGCGCCTATCCCGAGGAACTGCGCCCCAAGGCCTTCTCTCTCATGGCGGCCTCGTGGGTCGTTCCGGCACTCATCGGTCCACTGATCGCAGGCTGGCTGACCGAGACGCTCACCTGGCGTCTGGCTTTTCTCCTCGTGCCCCTCGTCCTCATCCTGCCGGCGCTGATGCTCCGCGATGTCCTTCGCGCCCATGACGGAGGGACGGGGGAATCCCTCGGACAAGCGCGGATCGTTCGGGCTCTGCTCACGGCGTGCGGGCTCACCATCGCGATGGTGGGCTTCCTGCGCCCAGGCGGACTGCCGGTATGGGTCGACGCGTCGCTTGTCGTCGCAGGGCTTGCCGTCATTGTCACCTCGGTGAGGGGCTTGCTGCCCGAGGGTGCGCTTCGCCTGGGGCGCGGACTGCCGACAACGGTGCTCATGCGTGGCATCCTCGCGGGCGCCTTCTTCGGAGCCGAGGCGTTCATCCCGCTCGCGCTGGTCGAGCAGCGCGGACTATCCATCACGGTGGCGGGGCTGACACTGAGTGTCTCGGCACTGGGCTGGTGGCTCGGCTCCTACGCGCAAAGCAGGATTCCGGAGTCCACGGATCGCGCACGCACCGTTCAGGTAGGTGCGCTCATCGTCACCGTGGGGCTCCTGTCGCTCCCGCTCTGCCTCGTATCGACGCTCCCTGCATGGCTGTGCGCCATCTCCTATTTCGTGGCCTCGCTCGGCATGGGCCTGTGCTTCCCTTCGATCGCCGTGCAGACGCTGCGACTGTCACCTGTCGACGAGCAAGGCGCCAACTCCGCGGCCCTGCAGATCTCCGATGCCATCCTTAGTTCCCTGATGCTCGCCCTCCTGGGTGCGGTGCACGCCGCGGCGGTCGCCGGTGGGGGTGCTTCGACCACGACGTACGACGTCATCTGGTGGGGCGCAGCCGTGATTGCCCTCGTCGCTGCTGGGGTCGCGACTCGCATGAGACCTCCGGCGCACCTGCCCGTGGGGGCGGCCGGCTGACCGGGTGGCAGGATTGGCCGGTCATCACCACACGAGGAGTTGCCATGCACCGTCGTTCCCTTACCGTCGTCGCGCTCGCGGCCGCGGGTCTCATGCTCGCCGCGTGCGCGCAGGAGTCCTCCGGCGGCGCATCGTCGACGGCTCCCGCCCCCGAATCGTCTTCCGCCGCACCTGCATCGTCGTCGGCGGCTCCCTCACCCACAGAGACTCCCGATGAGTGCGCGCCGGAGAATCTCAACCTCGTGAATGCCGGGCAGCTGACCATCGGCACCGACAGCCCCGCCTACCCGCCGTACTTCGTCGACGACGATCCCGCCAACGGCCAGGGATTCGAGTCGGCCGTGGCCTACGCCGTGGCCGAGGGCCTGGGCTTCACGTCCGACCAGGTGGCCTGGACGGTCGTGCCCTTCAACAAGTCGTACGCCCCGGGGGCAAAGGACTTCGACTTCGACATCAATCAGATCTCGATCACGCCCAAGCGCGCCGAGGTCGTGACCTTCTCCGAGGGCTACTACACGGTCAACCAGGCCGTGATCGCCCTGGCTGACTCCCCGATCGCCAACGCCACGTCGCTGTCCGAACTCAAGGACGCCAGGCTCGGGGCTCAGGTGGGCACGACGAGCCTGAAGTACATCGAGGACTTCATCCAGCCCAACACGGACATCTTCGTCTACAACGACACCAACGATGCCAAGTCGGCGCTGAAGAACGGCCAGATCGACGGAATCGTCGTCGACCTGCCCACCGCGTTCTACATCACGGCCGTCGAGATCCCCAAGGGCAAGATCGTCGGGCAGTTCCCCGCTCAGGACGGCGGCGAGCAGTTCGGCCTGCTGTTCCAGAAGGACAATCCCCTCGTGACCTGCGTGAACAAGGTCCTCACCGAACTCAAGGACTCTGGTGAGCTCCAGGCCATCCAGGACGAGTGGCTGGCCGGCACCACCGCGCCGTACTTCACCGAATAGTCACTCGCCCGAGTCAGTGAACCACCTCCGGTGAGCAACGCACCTGCGCACGCGGGGTCGACGACGGTTACGCCGTACGTCGACCCCGCGCGCGTGCGTTATCGGCAGCGCAAGGCATGGCGCGACGCGGCGATCGGCATCGTCAGCCTCATCGTCACCGCATCGTTGGTCACCTTCGTCGTCGTCCGCACGCCCGGCTGGCCCGCAGTCCAGGAGACGTTCTTCAGCCCCGAAGCCTTCAGCGAGTCCTTCCCCGGACTCCTCGAGGCCTTCTGGCTCAACATCCGCATCTTCCTGATTGCTGAGCCGCTCATCCTCATTGTCGGGCTCACCGTCGCGCTCGTCAGGCGCCTTAAGAGCCCGATATTCCTGCCCTTGCGGATCGTCGCCACCGTCTACGTCGATGTCTTCCGCGGCGTACCCACTCTGCTCGTGATCTTGCTGCTCGGCTTCGGCGTCCCGGCCCTGCAGCTCCAGGGCGCCCCCGATGACGTCCTCGTCTGGGGCGTGGTCGCGCTCGTGCTGTCGTACGGCGCCTACGTTGCCGAGGTCTTCCGTGCCGGTATCGACTCGGTGCACCCCAGCCAGCGCATGGCGGCGCGGTCGCTGGGACTGTCCTCCTGGCAGACCAACCGCTACGTCGTCCTCCCGCAGGCAGTGCGCAACGTCACCCCGCCCCTCCTCAACGACTTCATCTCCCTGCAGAAGGACACCGCTTTGGTGTCGGTCCTCGGACCTATCGAGGTGCTTCGCCAGGCGCAGATCGATGCATCCTTCACCTTCAACTACACGCCGTACGTCGCTGCCGCGTGTCTCTTCATCGCACTGACCATCCCGATGACGCGATTCACCGACTGGCTCCAGGAGCGCCAGCGCCGCCAGCGCGGATCGGGGTTCTCGTCATGACCACCGCTTCCCTGGCCGTCCAATCAGTGTGGAAGTCGTTCGGCACCGAATCGGTCCTGCGCGGTATCGATCTCGACGTGAACGAGCACGAGGTCGTCGTCCTCATCGGTGCAAGTGGGTCCGGCAAGTCGACGCTGCTCAAGTGCATCAATGGCCTAGAGCCAGTCGATGCCGGGCGCATCATGCTCGACGGCGACCTGGATGTGACCGCCTTCCGCACCGATCTCGATGCCGTACGCCGGCGCGTCGGCATCGTGTTCCAGGCGTACAACCTCTTCCCGCACATGACAGTGCTGGACAACGTCACCCTGGGCCAGCGCAAGGTGCTCAAGCGGTCGAGCGACGAAGCAGATGACCGCGCCCGCCGCCTCCTCGCGCGGTTCGGCCTGGAGGACAAGGCAGGGGAATACCCGGATCGGCTCTCGGGTGGCCAGCAGCAGCGGGTCGCGCTCGTACGCGCCGTCGCGATGTCGCCGGAGATCCTGCTCTTCGACGAGATCACTTCGGCCCTGGACCCCCTACTCGTAGGCGAGGTTCTTGACGCCGTCCGCGAGCTCAAGGAGGAGGGCCTCACCATCGTCATGGCGACCCACGAGATGGGCTTCGCTCGCGAGGCGGCCGACCGTGTCTGCTTCCTCGATCAGGGCGTTGTCCTCGAGGCAGGGGCTCCTGACCAGGTGCTGGTCAATCCGATCGAGCAACGTACTCGCGAGTACCTGGCGCGCTTCCTGGGATAACCCAGTGATCGGCCCTACCCTTGACGCGTCCCGGGGCCAGGTGGCCCTCACTCGATAATTCGGAGGTACCCCATGGCATCGGTCGACCCCATGACCGGCCTGTCCTACGACGATGAGCGCGCCGTGGCGGCTGCGTTCGGTCGCAACTGGTGGGCGCTGCTGCTCCTCGGCATCGTCAGCCTGATCGTCGGCATCATCATCATCCTCAGGCCTGGTGGTTCGACCTGGGTGATCGCGGTCGTGCTCGCGATCTACCTGGTCGTCTCCGGCATCGTTTCCCTCGTCCGCGCCTTCGGGCACGGGCTACCGGGCTCCTACCGCGCCTTGCTGATCATCTCGGGCATCATCGGCCTTCTCCTGGGCCTGCTGATGTTCCGCTTCGGTCCGGAGGAGAAGGTCGAGATCTTCGGCATCTTCGTCGGTGTCTGGTTCCTCTTCTCCGGCATCCTCCAGCTCGTCGGTTCCTCGTCGGTCTCGCAGGGCAAGGGCTGGGCGATTTTCTCCGGCATCGTCTACATGCTCGCCGGCATCGTCCTGCTCATCAATCCCTGGGCTGTCGAGATCTTCGTCTGGATCGCTGGCATCTGGCTGCTCGTCCTGGGCATCTTCGAGATCATCTCGTCGTTCCAGGTCAAGTCGCTGGCCAAGAAGGCAGGGGCGGCCTAGCCCCCATGCCCAAGGAGACCTCGCAGACCCT
>JBMTDJ010000046.1:0-16159 GCA_049431945.1 Candidatus Nanopelagicales bacterium
CATCTCCCCCTGCGACATGTCGGTGTCGGGCATGTCGGTGTCGGGCATGTCGGTGTCGGGCATGTCGGTGCGGGACATGTCGGTGTCGGGCATATCCAAGCCTCCTGAGCGGTCAGACTCCGGACGTACGCTTCTTCTCGTCACGGAAACGACGGTAGGTGGGGGGTCCGACAACCCCCGTGTCCCCGCATGCGCGGGGCGCCGGGGATGCCTTAGACCCCACCGACGTCGTGAGGGCTGTCTCCCTCGTGCCCGGGCTGGGGGCGGGCGATGACCTCGATGCGATCGCCGTTGCCGCACCAGCGGCAACTGACCTCGTCGAGCTCCTCCTCGAGGACCTCGAGGCCCTCCACTTCAGGTGCACCGGCCAGATCGACGTGCCAGAACTCCCGGGTGCGCGCCCTGCGCACGACGTCGAAGCGGGTGAGGTTGCCGCAGTGACCGCAGCGCCACCGGTGGCGCTCGTCAGGGATCGTGAGGGCCATGCGCCAACCCTAAACTCAGCGGGCCAGCGCAGCACCCCCACTCGCGTGTCGGTCGGCGCCACTGTCGTACCCCGCGCCTAGCGTCGCCTGCATGCCGGGCCTGGTCGTCGAGCAGCAGCTCTCCCTCGACGATCTCGGCACGCCCTTGAGCGAGGTCACCTTCGTCGTCGTCGACCTCGAGACCACCGGCGGCAAGCCCGTCGATGCCGGGATCACCGAAATCGGCGCCGTGAAGGTCCGTGGCGGCGAGGTGATCGGGGAGTTCCAGACGCTGGTCGACCCCGGCACGTCGATCCCGCCCTTCATCGCAGCCCTCACCGGCATCACCGACCGGATGCTGGTCGGCGCACCTTCGGTGGCGTCCGCGACCGCCAGCTTCTGGGAGTTCGCCGCGGGGGCAGTGCTCGTGGCGCACAACGCGCCGTACGACATGTCCTTCCTGCGCGGCGCATGCGAGATGGCTGAATTGCCATGGCCCGGGCCGCGGGTCGTCGACACCGCTCGTCTCGCGCGGCGGGCCATCACCCGGGACGAAGTCCGCAACTGCAAGCTCGAGACCCTGTCACGGTTCTTCCGCTCCGAGACCCCTCCGTGCCATCGCGCGCTCGACGATGCTCGTGCCACCGTGGCGGTGCTTCACGGCCTCATGGAGCGCATGGGCCCGCTCGGTGTGCACTGCCTCGAGGATCTGCTCGCCTTCGGTGGCCGCACCACGAAGCAGCAGCGCGAGAAGCGTCATCTCGGGTCCGATCTGCCCGAGGCGCCCGGCGTCTACATCTTCCGCGATGCCCAGGGTCAACCGCTGTACGTCGGCACCTCGCGCAATATCCGCTCCCGCGTGCGCAACTACTTCACCGCCTCCGAGCAGCGCAGACGCATGTCCGAGATGGTCGGCCTGGCCCACCGCGTGGATCCGATCGTCTGCGCCACCGACCTCGAGGCCCGGGTCCGCGAGTTGCGCCTCATTGCCGAGCACCGACCGCCATACAACCGCCGCTCCCGAAATCCCGAGCGCCAGGTCTGGCTCGCGCTCACCCGCGAGCCGCATCCACGCCTGGTCACCGTGAGCGCGGTGCGCGACAGCCACCTCGCAGCGGTGGGGCCCTTCGCGTCCCGCGGAGCCGCGTCGCTCGCCGCCGAAGCACTTCACGAAGCCCTGCCACTACGCACCTGCCCCGAGCGTCTTCCACGCGGCCCCAAGCGCGCAGCGGGGTGCGTGCGTGGTCAACTCGGTCAGTGCGCGGCTCCCTGCTCGACGGCCGGGGATGCGACCGAGTACGCCGCGGTCGCCGACCGGGCCCACGCCGCGATGACCGGTGATGCCCGCGAGGTGATCGAGGCACTGAATGCCCGCATGGCGACCTATGCGGCCGATGGGCGGTTCGAGCAGGCACGATCGTGGCGCGATCGCCTCGAGACCTATCTCCGTGGGAGCGTGCGCCGTCATCGCCTCACCGCGCTGGACGGCATCGAGGAGATCGTCGCGGCCGACCTGGTCGACGGCGCCTGGCATATCCACGTCATCCGGCACGGGCGACTCGCGGCCGCGGGCATCGCCCCACGCGGCACCGATCCGCGGCCCGTCGTCGACGCACTGCTCCTCACCGCCGAGGACGTCGGCCCCGGCTCGGCGCTCACCGAGGAGTCCGAAATCCTGTGGGGCTGGCTGACGAGCGGCACTGCGCGCCTGGTGCGCACCTCGTTGCCACTGTCCTCACCCATCCACGTCGGCGGGGCGCATGCACTCGCCCTTCGCGAGGCTCGGGAGGCCGCCCAGACAGTGCGCTACACCGCGGATCGACGCAATTTGCGCCCGACCGCGTAGCTCAGTCATTCGCGGGTCCGGCCTGGATCCGGGCTCGCATGTGCGCGTGGCCTCTCTCGCGGTCCAGACGCCATCGGCACACAGCCCCGACGTCGAGCGAACGTCCCGGTTGTTGACACTTCCGAGGTCGCACACGTGTCATTAGCGGGGACGTTCGGTGCTAGGACGAACCGCGCAGAGCCCGGGAAGTGTCGGCCCAACGACGCAGCAGGTCGCCGGCCGCCCCAGACTCCACCGCCGCGCGCGCATCGACGATGTGCGCACGCACGCGATCACGCAATGACCCCTGGACGTATTCCCCGTCCGCGGCCGCCACCGCCGCGGCGTTCGCGGCCAAGGCCGCTGCTGCATTGGCGATCACCACTGCACGCACGGCGTCGACATCCGACGGAAGTTCGAGGTCGGGATGCATCCGCGGCATGCCGAAGGCCGCACGACACACCTCCGCATTGGTCACCGCATCTCCCCCGACGAGCGCCCCAGGAGCGATGCCAGCCATTCCCAGATCGGAGGCCTCGAGCCGCTCCTCGGTCACGCCGCCTCGCGTGGTGTCCCACACCTGCGTGCCACCGTACGGCGAGATCTCATCCCAGCCATTGTCACCGCGCACGACCAGCACGCGATCGCCGCGATCAGCGAAGACCTGCGCCATCACCGGCGCCATGCGCGCATCAGCGCATCCGATGAGGCCAGCAATCGGACGCGCCGGATTGGTGAGCGGGCCGAGGATATTGAAGATCGTCGGCACCCCGAGTTCGCGGCGGATCGGCCCAGCGTGTCGCATCGCCGGATGCAGCACCTGAGCGAAAGCGAAGGCGATACCGAGTTCACGAGCACAGGACGCGATTGCATCAGGCTCGAGATCGATCGCGAGGCCGAGTTCCTCCAGGACATCCGCCGTACCGGACTTCGACGACGCCGCGCGATTGCCGTGCTTGACGATCGTCGCGCCGCACGCCGCAGCGACGATCGCCGCCATCGTCGAGAAGTTCACCGATCCCGACGAGTCTCCGCCCGTGCCCACGACATCGAGCAGGATCCCGGGCACGTCGACCGGGCGCGCCGCGGCGCGCATCGCCTCGGCTGCGCCCGAAACCTCGGCGGCCGTCGCCCCTTTGGCCTGAACTCCCAGGAGGAAGGCCTTGACATCGTCAGGGGCTGCCAGGCCGGACATGATCTGCTCAACGGCCCATCGAGCGGAGTCAGGGTCGAGATCCAGCCCGCCATCGAGGCGGCCCAGCACCGTCCCCCAGGAGGGCGCCGCCGGCGACGACATCACCGCTCCCTGCCATGAGCGCATCGAGGAACTTCGGGAGATCGCGTGAGGGAACCTCGCTCAGGCTCCCCAAGGTCGGCGCCGGAGTCCCCGTCGTTCCCCGACATATCAGGCAATTCGCCCAAAGCGCCTAGCGAACCGGCAGGCCGGCGAGGCGCTGGCGCAGCAGGGCGGCGGTCGTGTCGGCCAGCACCATGGGGTCGATCGGCCGGGGCACCACGCCGTCAGCCCGTGACCACGTGGCGAGCCAGGCATCCTGGGGGCGGCCGGTGATGACCAGGATCGGCGGGCAGTGGTAGATCTCGTCCTTGAGCTGGCGACACACGCCCATCCCACCAGCGGGGACGGCCTCCCCGTCGAGGATGGCCAGATCCACGCCTCCGGCGTCCATGTGGCCCAGAACGGCCGGCAGGGTGGCGGATTCGAGGTAGCGCAGTGCAGGAAGCTCTGGCGCGGGCCGGCGACCAAGCGCTCGCAGGATCTGGGCGCGGGCCGTGCGGTCATCGCTGTAGACGAGCACGGTCAAGGTGGCGGCGGGGGCCTTCGCGCCTGCGGCCTGGCTAGGGGTCACGGCCTCAGGCTACCCGGCTCGCCGCCTATCGGGGGGTCTGCACCCCCCTCACGACTCCCTCTGGCAGAGTGGGCTCCGTGGCGACCGCAACACCTCCCGTGTCCCAGGCCTTTGCCCACACGCCTGCCAACCGCCCCAATCCGGTGGCGATCGGCACCATCGTGTGGCTGTCCAGCGAGCTCATGTTCTTCGCTGGCCTCTTCGCGATGTACTTCACGCTGCGCTCGGTCAACCCCGACCTGTGGGCGCAGGAGACGCAGCTCCTCAACATCCCCTTCGCGAGCATCAACACCACGATCCTCGTTCTGTCGTCGGTGACCTGTCAGCTCGGCGTGTTCGCTGCGGAGCGCGGCGACGTCAAGGGGCTGCGTCGCTGGTTCATCATCACCTTCCTCATGGGCTCGATCTTCATCGCCGGGCAGGTGACGGAGTACAGCGAGCTCGTGCACGAGGGACTCACTCTGTCGAGCAACGCCTACGGATCGGCGTTCTATCTGACGACCGGCTTCCACGGACTCCACGTCACGGGCGGTCTCATCGCCTTCCTGCTGGTGCTTGCCACGACGTACGTCGTCAAGCGCTTCACCCACGATCAGGCCACACGCGCGATTGTCGTGTCCTACTACTGGCACTTCGTCGACGTGGTCTGGATCGCGCTGTTCTTCATGATCTACATCCTCAGGTAAATCGCATGTCCCCGGCGGCGTCGCCGCGGGGGACGACCGCACGGAAGGGACTGGCGTGAAGGGACTGGTGGCCCGACGGCGCAATCCGATCGTGGCCTCGCTGCTGCTTCTCGTGGCGCTGCTCGGCGTCGGTGGCGTCTACGCGGTTGCCACGACGGCTGCACCCGCAGAGGCCGTTGCCACGAGTGATCAGACCGCGATCGACGAAGGCAAGCGCCTCTACCTCGAGGGCTGCTCCTCCTGCCACGGCCTCGACTCGCAGGGCACCAGCAACGGCCCCACCCTCATCGGCGTCGGTGCAGCAGCTGTCCACTTCCAGGTCTCGACCGGTCGCATGCCCATGGCCGCGCCCGGCGCTCAGGCACCGGCCAAGCCCGCGGACTACACCGAGGAGGAGATCTCCCAGATGGCGGCGTACATCGCCTCCCTCGGTCCCGGGCCGGCCATTCCCACCGCCGAGCAGCTCGACTACTCCAGCGCCGACGTCGCCGAGGGCGGCGTGCTCTTCCGCATCAACTGCGCGCAGTGCCACCAGGCGGCAGGCGGAGGCGGTGCACTCACCGACGGCAAGCACGCCCCGAGCCTCATGAGTGCGACCCCGCAGGAGATTTACGAGGCCATGCTCACCGGACCCCAGAACATGCCGGTCTTCGGTGACGGCACGCTCACCGTTGAGGACAAGCAGGCGATCATCGCCTACGTCATGGACCTGCAGGAGGCGCCGAGCCCCGGTGGCCTCTCCCTCGGGCGCCTCGGGCCCGTCGCCGAGGGATTGTTCCTCTGGGCCGGCGTCATGGCCGCCTTCGTCGGCCTGGCCGTGTGGATCGGGATCAGGGCACGATGAGCGACCTCACGACACGCGACAGCGCCAGCACTCCGGACCACGGTCACGGAGACGTGCCCGCTGACGACCTCGCGCGACCCCTCTATCGCGGACCCGGCGGCCTGCCTGCCGCCGATGTTCCCCATCGTCCGCGACGTAGCGACATCGACCCCAAGGCCGCACGCCGCGTGGAGCGCCAGGTCGCGGCGCTCTTCCTCGTGTCCATGCTCATGGTCGTCCTCTTCGTGGCCGCCTACGTCGCGATCGACCCTCAGGCGGAGATCTACATCCCGCTCTTCGGCGAGGTCGGCTTCCAGAACTTCGCTCTCGGCCTCACCTTCGGCCTCGGGGTCTTCTGCATCGGCGCCGGCGCCATCCAGTGGGCCAAGAAGCTCATGCCCGACGTGGAGGTCGTCCAAGAGCGTCACTCCCTGGCGTCCACTCCGCACGAGGACGTCGAGGCGGCCGAGCAGTACGAGCGTGGCAAGGAGGAGTCCGGGTTCGCGCAGTACAAGATCATCCGCCGCACCCTCATCGCCGCCCTGGCGCTCTTCCCCATCCCGCTCGTGGTGCTGCTCCGCGACCTGTGGACCCCCAAGAACGGCAGCTTCGGCCCGAGCCCGGTTGAGCTCCTCAGCGAGACGGCGTGGACGACGGACATGCCGATCGTGACCGATGGGACCTACGTGAAGTTGCGCCCGGAGGACATCCCCGTGGGCGGTCTGGTCTCGGCCCTGCCCGAGAACATCATGGAAATCCAGGAAGAGGAGCACAACCTCAATGCCCGCGGCAAGGCGGCGATCATCCTGGTCCGCATGGAGCCCGACGAGATCAGGGCCCAGCAGGGTGACGGCTGGGACTACCAGGGGATCCTCGCCTACTCCAAGATCTGCACCCACGTGGGCTGCCCCATCGCTCTCTACGAGCATCGCACCCACCACCTGCTGTGCCCGTGCCACCAGTCGACCTTCGACCTGGCCGACGCGGGCAACGTCGTGTTCGGACCTGCGGCTCGGCGCATGCCCCAGTTGCCGATCGGCGTCGATGAGGAAGGATTCCTCGTAGCAAAGGCGCCCTTCGCAGAGCCTGTCGGGCCGAGTTTCTGGGAGCGTGGATGAGCACCACCGAGAAGGTAGGCGGCAAGGTCGCGACGTACGTCGACGACAGGGTTGGGTCCAACAGGTTCCTGGGCCGCAATCTCAAGAAGGTCTTCCCCGACCACTGGTCGTTCATGCTGGGCGAGATCGCGCTCTACAGCTTCATCATCGTGCTGCTCACCGGTGTCTTCCTCACGCTGTTCTACAAGCCGAGCATGGTCGAGGTGGTCTACAACGGCTCCTACGTCCCGCTCAAGGGCATCTACATGTCCGAGGCCTACGCCTCGACACTGGACATCTCCTTCGACGTGCGGGGCGGACTGCTTATCCGTCAGATGCACCACTGGGCGGCACTGCTCTTCATTGCGGCCATGGCGGTCCACATGTTCCGCGTCTTCTTCACCGGCGCATTCCGCAAGCCGCGCGAGTTCAACTGGGTCATCGGTATCGGGCTCATCACCCTCGGGCTCGGCGCTGGCTTCTCCGGCTACTCCCTGCCCGACGATCTGCTGTCCGGCACGGGCCTGCAGATCGCCCGCGGCATCGTCCAGGCCATCCCCGTCGTGGGCACGTGGGGGGCATTCCTCCTCTTCGACGGCCAGTTCCCGGGCACGGAGTTCATCTCCCGCCTCTACGGCGTGCACATCCTGCTCATCCCCGGCCTCATCCTGGCGCTGGTCACCGTCCATCTCATGATGGTCTGGACCCAGAAGCACACCCAGTTCCCCGGCGAGGGCCGCACCAACGACAACGTCGTCGGCTACCCCCTCATGCCGATCTACATGGCCAAGGCCGGTGGCTTCTTCTTCGTCGTGTTCGGCGTCACGGCCCTCATCGGCGGCCTGGTCACGATCAACCCCATCTGGATCTTCGGTCCCTATACGCCAGACCAGGTAGGTGCAGGTTCCCAGCCCGACTGGTACATCGGCTGGCTCGACGGTGCGCTGCGCATCTTCCCGAACATCGAAATGGTGATCTTCGGCTACACGATCTCGTGGAACATCTTCATTCCCGCGGTTATCGTCCCGGGCATCGTCTTCACCGTCGCCGCCCTATATCCCTTCCTTGAGGCGTGGGTCACCGGAGACAAGCGCGACCACAATCTGCTCGACCGGCCGCGCAACGCCCCGACCCGCACCGGCATCGGTGTCATGGCCATCACGTTCTACCTGCTGCTCTTCATCGGCGGCGGCAACGACATCATCGCGATCACCTTCGACCTATCGATCAACTCGATCATCTGGTTCTTGCGCATCGCCGTTATCGTCCTGCCACCCATCGCTTTCCTCGTCACTCGCCGTATCTGCATCGGCCTTCAGCGCAAGGACCGCGAGAAGCTGCTTCACGGCTACGAGTCCGGACGCATCCTGCGTCTGCCTCACGGCGAATTCATCGAGGTCCACGAGCCCCTCACGCCGAAGGAGCGCGCCGTCCTCGAGTCCGCCATTGAGTCCTACCGCGCACCGCTACCGGCCCCGGAGAAGGTCGATGCCAACGGCGTCAAGAACAAGCGCTACCGCATCGACGTGATCCGCTACAAGCTGTCCCGCTGGTTCTACGCCGACGACATCGTGCCCCCGTCTCGGGCCGAGATCGAGGCCGGTCAGGCTCATGTCTCCCACGACGCGGCCCTGGAGGCCCCGCTCCACGAGCACGACGTGAAGGACACGGTCATGGTGCCCTTCCACGGCGGCATCCTGCACACCGAGGGCGAGCCGGCCACCAACCGCGAGCAGCTCGAGGAGCGCGGCGGCACCCTCCAGTAGTCCTTTCGATCATCCGCATCGCCCCCGGTCGCCTCACGGCGCCGGGGGCGATCTGGTTCACGGGGCCGCGAGCAACTAGCCTGCTCGCCTGTGACATCCGGTCATGCGGGCCCAGACGGTGAGGACAGCCAGGACTTGGTGACCTGCCGCCAGGGCCATCACGTGGGCCATCCCACGGAGCATCCGCGCTGGGGCAACGTTCCCTCCGCCTCGGCCACGGTCATCGGCGCCCTCGGCTCACTCGCCGTGCTCGCCCTCGCGTGGCTGTGGCTCCCCCGCGGGTTCTTCTGGGCCCTTGTCGGGCTTGCCATCGCGGGTCTGGCAGTGTCTGCCCTCGCTCAGGTGGCTCTCGGACACCGGGGCATGTGCTGGGCGCAGCGCACGATCAGATGGTGGCTCGGACCCCTCGGAACACTCGTCGATCCGCTCGACGTGGGATGAGTCGGCGACCCGCGTCGCCCAGCGCCCGGCCCAGGCGATGAGGGAGTCACACGGTGATGGAGATGCCCACCTGACCGGCTGCCCCGGGCTTGCGCGCAGCGCGGCGACTGCGCCACATGAGCAGTTTGCCGAGGAGCCCGTAGCGCTTCTCGACGAGCTCGGCCGTGCGGGCGGTCTTGGCTGCGTCCTGCAGCATCGCCATACCCTCGATCTGCGGACCCTTCACATTGCCCCGGGCATCGCAGGGCGCCAGGAGCACGCGCGGGTCATTGCGGAGTCGCTTGGCCTTGCCCGAGTCAGCCTGCGTGATCACCCGCAGGACGTCACCATCGCGCACGAGCCAGACGGGCGTGGAGACCGGGGTGCCGTCCTGGCGGAACGTCGTGAGTGACAGGTACTTGCCCTGACCCAGGGACTCCAGCGATGTCATCAGACCTCAGGCGAGGTCATGTGACCCCCGCTCGCCGACTTGGCAAGCCAGTCCTCCCACGAGATGTTCCACACGGTGATGCCGTTGCCCGGGTTCTGCTGAAGCGGAGTGCCGGTGATCTCGATGGGGTCGCCGATGTTGGTCACATTGAACAGCCAGGCCGCGTTGTCGGTGCTCATCGAGGTGCAGCCGTGACTGTAGCGGTAGTTGCCCCAGGCACCCGCCGCCCACGGAGAAGCATGGAGGAACTCGCCGTGCCACGTGAGACGCATGGCGTAGTCGACCTCAACCCGGTAGTGCTCGGGATCGTCCTCGGACACGCCTGCTGTGGCGTTGTCCATGATCCGCGTGCGCTCCTTGGTCATGATGAGCTTCGTGCCCGAGAGAGTCTCGTAGCCATCCATGCCCATCGTCACCGGGATCGTGCGCTTCTTCTTGCCGTTGATGAAGACCTTCATCATCAGCGTTTGCGCGTCGGCCTTCATGACGACCGAATCCGTCGTCCGGTAGGTGGTCTGGACGTTGTCACGGCCCCACAGTCCAGGTGACGCCTTGACTCCGCGCAAGTCAATGTCGAGTTCGATGTCGATGTTGCCGGGCCAGTAGTCCTTGGGCCGGTAGATCGCCTGCGTAGGACCGGTCCAGTACCACGCTCCCTCGATCGGCGTCGGTGTACGCACGATCATCGCCTCCTCGACGGCGGCACGGTCCTTGATCGCCTCGTCGAAGTTGACCGTGAGCGGCATGCCCACACCGAACTCCGTGCCCTCGGCCATCGTCGGCGTCGCAGACAAGAAGCCGTCCGGATCGACCGTCTTGATCCGATCCTCGAAAGTGCTGGTCTGCCCACGGGGATCGACCGCGCTAGCGCTGATGTTGTACGTCGAGTCGAAGTCGAGGTAGGGACGGGAAGAGGTCCAGGTGCGTCCGTCGGCGGAGAGTTCTCCCTTCACGACCCGACTGGCCCCTTCCGTCACCACGACGTCCGTGAGCCAGCCGTGGTCGACGTGCACGACGATGGGGCGGTCAATGGGCGCGTTCTTGTGGATCGCCTCGACCAGGCCGATCTGGGCGATCGAGGCTTCCGGCAGCTCGGCCGAGGTGAGCTCCAGGGAGGGCTGGCATGCCGTGACGAGAAGCAGGGCAGAGGCGCCTGCGGCAGCCAGGAGTGTCCGACGCATACCCACGAGGATAACCCGGGATCAGGATCGTTTCAGCGCGCGAAGGCGCCGCGATAGTACTCGAACAGCCAGCCGATGACCGCAACCATGAGCACGGTCACGCCAAGCACGGCCAGCCAGACGGCGAAGATCAAGCCCAGGGCGATGAGCATGGCGGCGAAGCCCACCGGGAGCGGCCACCAGCTGTGCGGGCTGTAGAAGCCGTACTCGGGATCGGCCTCGTCAATGTCGGCGTTGGCTCGGTCCTCGGGAAGGCCGTCCAGGCGCTTGTTGGTGTAGAGGACGTAGAACGCCACGAGGAAGGACAGCCCGCCGGTCATCACCAAGGCGGTGGTGCCGATCTCATCACGGCTGAAGTAGTAGTACAGGCCGGCGACGACGAGGAAGAAGATCGCGCCGAGGCCGAAGGACCAGCCGCCGATCTTCACGACGCGCTTCCCGCGGAGACGGCTGCCTTGTCCGAAGGCTGATGCTCGGCGAGCTCGGGATGGTGCAGGTCGAAGGCCGGGCGCTCGGAGCGAATGCGCGGCAGGGATGTGAAGTTGTGGCGCGGCGGCGGGCACGACGTGGCCCACTCCAAAGAACCACCCCAGCCCCAGGGGTCATCGACGGTGACCTTGGGAGCGTTCTTCCAGGTCCACAGGACGTTCCAGATGAATACCAGGGTGGACAGACCGATCAGCATGGAGCCGACCGAGGAGATCGTGTTGAGCGTGGTGAATCCGTCGCTTGCGAGGTAGTCGCCGTAACGGCGCGGCATGCCCTGCACACCGAGCCAGTGCTGGACGAGGAAGGTGACCTGGAATCCGATGAAGACCATCCAGAACTGCACGTGCCCGAGCTTCTCGTTGAGCATACGGCCGGTCATCTTGGGCCACCAGAAGTAGAACCCGGCGAACATCAGGAAGACGACGGTGCCGAAGACGACGTAGTGGAAGTGAGCCACAACGAAGTAACTATCCGACACGTGGAAGTCCAACGGGGGCGCGGACAGGATGATGCCGGTGAGGCCACCGAACAGGAAGGTCACGAGGAAGCCGATCGTGTAGAGCATCGGTGTCTCGAAGGAGACCGACCCTCGCCACATCGTGCCGATCCAATTGAAGAACTTCACGCCGGTCGGCACCGCGATGAGCATGGTCATGAGCGCGAAGAACGGCAAGTAGACCGAACCAGTGACGTACATGTGGTGGGCCCACACGGCTACCGACAGGGCACCGATCGCCATCGTCGCGAAGATCAGGCCCTTGTAACCGAAGATCGGCTTGCGAGAGAAGACCGGGATGACCTCGCTGGCAATGCCGAAGAACGGCAAGGCAATGATGTAGACCTCCGGATGCCCGAAGAACCAGAAGAGATGCTGCCAGAGGATGGCGCCGCCGTTCTCGGCCGCGAAAACCACGGCCCCGAACTTGCGATCGATGAAGGCCATGAGCAGTGCCGCGGCAAGGATCGGGAAGGCCACGAGGACGAGCACGCTGGTGATGAAGATCGTCCACGAGAAAATCGGCATCCGGAACATCGTCATGCCCGGGCAGCGCATGCAGAAGATCGTGGTGATGAAGTTGACCGCGCCCAGGATGGTGCCGAGTCCACCCAAGGCCAGGCCGAGGAACCACATGTCAGCACCGACCTCGGGAGAGTTCAGGGCGTTGCTCAGCGGGTGGTAGGCAAACCAGCCGAAGGAGGCGGCACCGCCCGGGGTGAAGAAACTGAGCGCGATCGTCACACCGCCGAAGAAGAACAGCCAGTATCCGAGCATGTTCAGGCGCGGGAACGCCACGTCGGGGGCGCCAATCTGGAGGGGCATGACCACGTTGCCGAAGCCGACGTAGAGCGGGGTGGCGAACAGGAACAGCATGATCGTTCCGTGCATCGTGAAGAGCTGGTTGTACTGCTCTAGCGACACGAACTGCATGCCCGGCGTCGCGAGTTCTGCGCGGATGACCAGGGCCATGGCGCCGGCCAGGATGAACCAGACGAACGCGGTGATGAGGTAGAGGTAGCCGATCGTCTTGTGGTCGGTCGAGGTGACCCACTTGACGATGGTGCGTCCGAGATGGCTGCGCCGAACCTGCTTCGGGGTCGGCGGCGCCGTGGGTGCAGAGACGGGATCGTTGAGGATGGTCATGTGTTCGTCCTCTCAGATGGGCGCTCGCCCGTGTAGTTGACGCGCTCGCTCTGCAGCTTGCCTGTCTGACCCTTGGCGCGGAGGTCCTCCATGTGCTGCTCGAACTCCGCCCGCGAGACAACCTTGACGTTGAAGAGCATGCGGGCGTGGTCGACGCCGCACAACTCAGCACAGCGCCCCACGAAGGTGCCCTCCTTGTTGGGCGTGACCTGGAAGGTGTTGACCTTGCCGGGGATGACGTCCATCTTGAACAGCCAGTCGATCACCCAGAAGGAGTGGATGACGTCCGGCGAAGTGAGCTCGAACTGGATCTTCTCGTCCACCGGCACCCACAAAGTGGGCGGTTGGCCCGGCGTGCCGACGTCGTACACGTCCTCGTCGAGGTAGTTGAACGCCCAGCTCCAGCGGAATCCGACGACGTTGATCGTCTCGCTCTGATCGTCCTCTATCGCCAGCAACTCGGCCTGGTCACGTGCTGTGAACACGAAGAGACCGAGGATCATGACCAGCGGCAGGATGGTGTAGAGGAGTTCGATGGGCAGGTTGTACTTCGTCTGCTCGGGGACGGCGTTGGAGTTCTTGCGTCGGCGGTACGCGATGGCCGCCCACAGCATCAGCGCCCACGTCACAATGCCGACGCCCCACGCCGCGATCCACGTGCCGTTCCACAGGTTCTGGATGATCGGCCCCTCAGCCGTCGCCGGATCGGGCAGGTCGAAGAAGAAGGCCTCGTTGGCCGTGCAACCAGAAGCCGCCACGGCCACAAGGCCCAGTGCGGCAGATGTCAGCAGAATGCGGCGCCGTCGCTCCACGCGAGCGACACTAGCGCACGAGGGATCTCCCCATGGGGAGGGGCACCCCGCCGGGGTAACGTCGCTGCCGTGACCGGGCCCACACCCCCCGCCGGCTACCTCGACGCAGCGTCGGGACAGCCGTTGAACCCGTCCGCCGAGGCCTCCTGGCTCGCGGCCGCCGAGGCCGGCTGGGCCGACCCGTCCCGGCTCTACCGTGAGGGCCGTCGAGCCGCCCTCCTGGCCGACTCGGCGCGCGAGGCGGTGGCGGCCCGGATTGGAGCCCGCCCCGATGAGGTGTACCTGGTGGCCGACGGATGCCTGGGGACCCTTGTGGCGGGCTGGCTAGCTCGCTCATCCGGCCACCTGGTGTGCTCCGCGGTCGAGCGGCGCGAGGTGCTCTCCGTGGCGGACTCCGTCGGAGTCGCCCGATCCCGGGTGATCGGGGTCGACCGAGCCGGCAGAGTTGATCGGACGGCGTACCATCATGCCCTGGCTGGGGCCGGCCTGGCCGTGATCCAGACGGCGAATCACGAGGTGGGGACCCGGCAGCCCGTCGCTGAGCTCGCCGCGGCCTGCGCCGACGCGCGGGTGCCGCTGCTCGTGGACGCCACGGTGACCTTGGGGCGCGAGCCGGTCCCCGATGGCTGGTCGATCCTCGTGGGACGTGCCGCGACGTGGGGGGGACCGGCAGGGGTGGGCGTCGTTGCCGTGCGCCGTCAGCTCCACGCTCCTCCCCCGGACCTGCCACGTGCGGGTCTGCCAGCCGATCTGGCCGCCGCCATGGGACTGGAGTGGGCCGACGACCACCGCACGCAGGACGCTGCGCGCGCGCGGATGCTCACCGATCGAATTCGGTCGGCCGTGGTGTCGACCGTCCCCGACGTCGCGCTTCTCGGCGATGGTGATCGCGTCGACTATCTCACCGCCCTGTCGTGCCTCTACGTGGATGGCGAGGCGCTCGTCCTTGGCCTCGATCGCGAGGGCTACGCCATCTCCAGCGGATCCTCATGCGTGTCCGACGTACGCCGACCGAGCCACGTGCTCATGGCGATGGGCGCACTCACGTCGGGCAATGTGCGCATATCGCTGCCCTTCGGCGTTTCGGACGACACCATCGACGGCTTCATCGTCACGTTCGGCAATGTGGTCGCGGCCGTGCGTGCGATGCTCGACGTCACCGACCTGTCCACGGAGATGCCCCATGAGTGACCTTCCACGTGCCACCGTCCGCCTGAATGAGCGCGGACATCGCTGTCCCATGCCGGTCATCTCAGTCGCTCGAGCCGCCCAAGTGGCAGCGAGCGGCACGGTGATCTCGGTGACCTGCACGGATCCGGGCGCCGCCTCGGACATCCCCGCATGGTGCGAGATGCGCGGCGTCGACTACCTAGGAAGCCTCACGGAGGCCGACGGCGCCGTCAGTTACGTCGTTCGGACCCGCTGAGCCCGTTCGCACCGAGCTTCGGCGGCAACGCCCGTGCGGTCTCCAGCCGGCGCAGGTAGTCGTGGCGAGGAATCGCGACCACGCCGAGGGACTCCAAGTGCGGGGTCGGCCATTGCACGTCGAGCAGGCGGCCGTCCGCCGCCGCGCCGGCACCGCCCAGAGCGTCGACGAGGCTGACGAGCGCCACCTTGGACGCGTCGCGAGCCCGATGAAACATCGACTCGCCAGCGAAGAGTCCGCCGATCTCGATGCCGTAGAGACCGCCGACGAGGTCATCGCCCAGCCAGGTCTCCACCGAATGGGCGTAACCGAGCGCGTGCATGCGGGAGTATGCCGCTTGGAACGCGGGTGTGATCCAGCCGTGCGCACGCCGCTGATCCGCGCAGCCTGACATCACTTCATCGAACGCCATGTCGATCGTCACGCGATAGCGGCGTGACGACGCGCGAAGTGATCGAGTGGCACGCAGGCCGTCGAGCGGAAGCACTCCCCGCGGATCGGGCGCCCACCAGCCCAGCGGGCCATCTCGTCCGACATCCATCGGGAACAGGCCGCGCGAGTAGGCGGCGATCAGCGTGAGCGGCTCGAGATCCGCACCGACCGCGAGCATCTCCTCGCCGGCCGGGGCCTTGCGCGGGTCCGGTAGATCCCAATCGCACTCTGGCAGCGGGCTCATGCGCGCCGATCAGGGCAGCGGGCAGCGGATGTGCGCTCCGATGTCACTCGCAGCGTCATCACCGTAGGCCTGCGTTATGCGGTCGAGGAAACGCTGGCGGCCGAGCGTGTACTCCTGGGTGCCTACCGTCTCGATGACGTGCGTCGCGAGCATGGACCCGATCTGAGCGCAGCGCTCGTCGGACACACCCCACGCGAGGCCCGCGACGAATCCGGCGCGGAACGCGTCACCGACACCGGTGGGGTCCAGCACGGCGTCCTCATCGGGGCAGCCGACCTCGACAGCCTCCTGGCCACGCCGTTCGACGCGAGCACCTTGGTCGCCGAGTGTGGTGATCCGGCATTCGACGCGGTTGAGGATCTCCTCGGCGGACCATCCGGTCTTCTGCTCGGTCAGCGCCGCCTCGTACTCATTCGTGAAGAGGTAGGTCGCCCCGTCGATGAGCTGTCGAATCTCCGGGCCATCCATGCGTGCGAGCTGCTGTGACGGATCGGCGGCGAAGGGATAGCCGCGCTGGCGGCACTCGTCGGTGT
>JBMTDJ010000047.1:0-15579 GCA_049431945.1 Candidatus Nanopelagicales bacterium
CCCCCCCCCCCCCCCCCCGGCGGGGCGGCCCAGCCACCCCTGCCGGACTCGACCGCGGCATGGATCGCACACGCCAGGGCGGCGGCGAGGTGCCCGGCCGTATCGCGCCGACCACGCTCCTTCCATGCGGTGATGATCGCTTGAGCGGCACCTGAGTACTGGGTCACGACATACGTCGGCGGCCAGGATGCAGGTGCCGGCGTTGGTCGGTGAACGCGCGGCACCCCGACGAGCAGACCCTGGCAGTCCTCGCACACAGCCTCGCCCGGTCGACCACATCCGGCGCAGGTGACCGGCGCACCCAGCCCGATGACACCGCGGGCCACGTCGCGCAGTGCCGCCATAGGTGTCCATGGGACGCCTGAGGTTCGTGTGCCCCACGGCATGAACGGCTTCATCGATCCATTCGCCGTCCGCGCCGCAGACCGGGCAAGGCCCGATTCGAACCTGTGGAGGTGCCGGCGGCGATGTGCCTGTGCACCATGTCCGCGCTACGCTGGGATCACGTCCGCCGGACCAACGAAGCCTCGTGCCGTCCGCCGGCCCCATCATCCCTTCCGAGGTGCACTTCCATGTCCCATCCCCCTGTCACCCCATCCGGCGCGCCCGACTACAAGGTCGCCGACCTCTCCCTCGCGGAGTTCGGCCGCGACGAGATCCGCCTTGCCGAGCACGAGATGCCCGGCCTCATGGCCATGCGCGAGGAGTTCGGCCCGCGCCAGCCCCTCAAGGGCGCCCGCATCACCGGTTCACTGCACATGACCGTGCAGACCGCAGTTCTCATCGAGACGCTCGTCGCCCTCGGCGCCGACGTGCGCTGGGCCTCCTGCAACATCTTCTCGACGCAGGATCACGCCGCGGCCGCCGTCGTCGTCGGTCCGAATGGCACCGTGGACGATCCGCAGGGCGTGCCCGTTTTCGCCTGGAAGGGC
This sequence comes from Candidatus Nanopelagicales bacterium, assembly GCA_049431945.1. Taxonomy (GTDB): domain Bacteria; phylum Actinomycetota; class Actinomycetes; order S36-B12; family S36-B12; genus Mxb001. The sequence continues at coordinate 933 of JBMTDJ010000047.1, forward strand.
GAGACCCTGCCCGAGTACTGGTGGTGCACCGAGCAGATCCTCATGTGGCCGGACGGCAAGGGCCCCAACATGATCCTGGACGACGGCGGCGACGCCACGCTGCTCGTGCACAAGGGCAGGGAGTTCGAGATCGCGGGGGCTGTTCCACTCCCGGATTCGACGACATCGGAGGAGTACGCGGTCGTACTCGAGACGCTGAGGCGATCGCTCACCGAGGACCCCCAGCGCTGGACCAGCATCGCCGCCGGCATCAGGGGCGTGACCGAGGAGACGACCACCGGAGTCCACCGCCTCTACGAGATGTTGCGCGAGGGCGCTCTCCTCTTCCCAGCGATCAACGTCAACGACTCGGTGACCAAGAGCAAGTTCGACAACAAGTACGGGTGCCGCCACTCACTGGTCGATGGCATCAACCGTGCAACCGACACGCTCATCGGCGGCAAGGTCGCGGTCGTGTGCGGCTACGGCGATGTGGGCAAGGGCTCGGCCGAGTCGCTCCGTGGCCAGGGTGCTCGGGTGATCATCACCGAGATCGACCCGATCTGCGCGCTGCAGGCGGCCATGGACGGATACCAGGTGGCTCGCCTCGAGGACGTGGTCGCGGACGCGGACATCTTCATCACGGCCACAGGCTGCTACGACGTGATCACCAGGGACGACATGGCCAAGATGAAGCATCAGGCCATCGTGGGCAATATCGGTCACTTCGACAATGAGATCGACATGGCCGGCCTGGTAGCCACCCCCGGGATCAAGCGCAAGACCATCAAGCCGCAGGTCGACGAGTTCACCTTCCCCGACGGCCACTCGATCATCGTCCTGAGCGAAGGGCGCCTGCTCAATCTCGGCAACGCTACGGGACATCCCTCCTTCGTCATGAGCAACTCCTTCACCAACCAGGTGCTGGCACAGATCGAGCTCTTCACGAAGATCGAGGAGTACCCCCTCGGCGTCTACACACTCCCCAAGCACCTCGACGAGAAGGTCGCGCGTCTCCATCTGGACGCACTTGGAGTTCGACTCACGGAGTTGAGCAAGCCGCAGGCCGAGTATCTCGGCGTGGACGTGGCCGGGCCCTACAAGCCAGACCACTACCGCTACTGATCGACCACGCACAGCCCCGAGCGAGGGTGCGCATCCTGAGGATGCGCACCCTCGCTCGCATGTCAGCGCTGGCCTAGGGTGATCGGGTGAGCGACGCACATCCCAGTGAGCAGCGTGCCGAGGAGGCGATTGCGAGTCGGTCGCGCAGGGCACCGGCCGACTACCCCGGCTGTCCCGTCACCGTCGATCTCGCGATCGCCGACGGCCGCCGCCTCATCCCACCTCGGTGGGGAATCCCCGACGCGATCATCCCGCTCCTCGGCTTCGTCCTCATCTCCATCGCAGTCGCCGTCGCCGGAGGCCTGCTCAGCCTTCCCCTCCCCTGGCTCCTCATCGCGGGGATCACGCTTCCGTGGCTCGCCCTCGCCGGATGGCCGCTCCTCACCACCGCGTGGCAGGGCAACGGTCCGGTGGTCGACCTTGGGCTCCGACTCACCTGGCGCGATGCGGGGTGGGGAGTCATCGGCGGAGTCGCGGCTCTCGTGGCCGGCGGCGCCATCGCCTTGATTCTCCAAGCCGTCGTCGGCGAGTTCAGCTCTGCTGCGGCCGACGTCGGGGAGGAATTGCGAGCCGAGGGCCCCCGGTTCGCGGTGGTCATCTTCGCCCTCTGCGTGGCCATCGGTGCGCCGATCGCCGAGGAGATCGCCTTCCGTGGCATGGCCTACAACGCCCTGGCGAAGCGAGGCCTGGGGACCGTGTGGGTCATTGCCATCACGACCGTGGCGTTCAGCCTGTTCCACCTCGAGCCGGTGCGGGCCCCCATCCTGCTGGCAAGCGGGCTCGTCCTGGGAATCCTGCGCTGGCGGACCCGCAGTCTCGGGGCACCCATCGTGGCCCATGCCGTCAACAACCTGCCAGGAGCGGCATTCCTGCTCCTGGGATGACACCATGGACCCATGAAGGGCCGGGTTCTCGTCGTCGATGACGATGTCGCGCTTGCCGAGATGCTTGGCATCGTGCTCCGGGGAGAGGGCTTCGATCCTGTCTTTTGCACCGACGGCGGCGATGCCCTCCAGGCCTTCCGGGATTCGCGGCCGGACATCATCCTGCTTGATCTCATGCTTCCGGGCATGGATGGCATCGACGTCTGCCGTGCCATCCGCCAGGAATCCGGCGTCCCCATCGTCATGCTCACGGCCAAGAACGACACGGTCGATGTCGTGCTCGGGCTCGAGTCGGGCGCGGATGACTACATCGTCAAGCCGTTCAAGCCTAAGGAGCTCGTTGCTCGACTGCGTGCACGAGTCAGGCGCAGCGACGAACCCACGACAGGCAGCCTCGAGATCGGTGACGTCACGATCGACGTGGCGGGACACATGGTTCGGCGCGGCGACCGCATCATCCCGCTGACTCCCCTGGAGTTCGATCTCCTCGTGTGCCTCGCGCGCAAGCCCTGGCAGGTCTTCACACGCGAGGTCCTCCTCCAGGAGGTCTGGGGCTACCGCCACGCGGCCGACACGCGACTGGTCAACGTCCACGTCCAGCGACTGCGCGCCAAGGTCGAGCACGACCCCGAGCATCCCGAGATCGTCCTCACCGTGCGCGGCGTCGGCTACAAGGCCGGCCCGCCATGACCGTCGGCCCGACGAGTCCACCGACTCCGAGGGCTGCCTCGGTCTCGTCGATCCTGCTGGCTCCGTGGCGCCGATCCCTGCTCCTGCGAGTCACGCTCACCACCCTCCTGCTCTCCATGATCGTCATGGCCGTCCTCGGATTCCTCCTGCTCTCGCGCGTCACCACGGGCCTTCTCGACGCGGCCGAGCGGACCGCGGTCACCGAGCAGAGCGCCGGGCTCACCGATGCGCAGCGCATCTCAGCCGCGGCCACATCAGGGGCCAGTGCAACCTCGCCAGCGAGTGTCGTGGACACGATCGTGGCCTCACTCGCATCCCGCGCGGGCAATCCACCTCAGTACGACGTGCTCATGCTTGCCGGCGAGACCGAGGGTGCTGCACCTGAACGCGGGACCAATCTCGTCTCGGATGCGAGCGTGCCGCCTGACTTGCGCTCGGCCGTGCTCCTCACCGAGCGCCAGTCCTGGACATACACCGAGATCCGCTACCTCGACGGTCGCGTCGTGCCGGGCATCGTGGTGGGTGCGCCGCTCGCCGTCACGGATGTCGGCACCTACGAGCTCTACTACCTCTTCCCGCTGACGGATGAGGCGAACACGTTGGACCTGGTGCGGAGCACCGTGGTCGGCACGGGCATCCTGCTGGTGGTGCTCCTGGGCATCATCGCGGCGATCGTCACACGCCAGGTGGTGGCGCCGGTGCGTTCAGCGGCCCGGGTCGCCGAGCAGTTCTCCGATGGTCACCTGCGTGAGCGCATGGCGGTGCGGGGCGAGGACGACCTGGCCAGGCTGGCCACGGCATTCAACGACATGGCCGCGAGCCTCGAGCAGCAGATCCACCGACTCGAGGAGCTGTCGGCTGTCCAGCAACGCTTCGTCTCCGACGTATCCCACGAACTCCGCACACCGCTGACCACGATCCGGATGGCGGCGGACCTGCTCTTCGAGAGCCGGGCCGAACTCGATCCGCCGACGGCACGCTCGGCCGAACTCCTCCAGACGCAGCTGGACCGATTCGAGAACCTGCTTGCCGACCTGCTCGAGATCTCCCGCTATGACGCGGGGGCGGCCGTCCTCGATCTCGAGACGGTGGATCTCGCGTCACTCGTCCGGCGTGCTGCCGATGCGAGCCGACCACTTGCCGACAGGCGAGGTACGACGGTGTCCGTCGTGGTCCGAGTCGACCCCTGCCCGGTCGAATGCGATCCGCGTCGCATCGATCGCGTGCTGCGCAACCTCCTAGACAACGCGATCGAACATGGAGAGGGGCGGCGGGTTGACATCACCGTGTCCAGTGACGACCTCGCCGTGGCCGTCACCGTTCGCGATCGCGGCGTGGGACTCTCCGATACCGACATCGCGCATGTCTTCGATCGCTTCTGGCGTGCCGACCCTGCTCGCGCACGCACCACGGGGGGCACCGGACTCGGCCTGTCTATCGCCATGGAGGACGCGCGGCTCCACGCCGGCTGGCTGGAGGCCTGGGGGCAGCCGGGCGAAGGCGCATGCTTCCGCCTCACCCTGCCGCGGCGGGCAGAGGTGGTGCTCGAGCACTCACCGCTCCCCCTCGTGCCCGCGACCGACCCCGACGATGCCACGGTCAGGGATCCGCAGGCGGAATCCGAGGAGGTGCGCGCATGAGGCTTGCCCACGTAGCGGCGCTCGCCCTCGCGATCCCCGTGCTCGGCGCTTGCGCGAGCATCCCCACGAGCGGACCGATCCAGCAAGGCGTCGAGGTGGGCGTCGAGACCACCAATCAGGTGATTCGCGTCATCGCCCGTCCACCGCAACCGGACATGACACCGTCGCAGATCGTCTCGGGCTTCCTCCAGGCCTCCGCATCCTTCGAAGATGACCACGCTGTGGCCCGCGAGTACCTCACCCCCGCTGCCGCGGTGACATGGGACCCCGCCAGCGGCGTCGCCGTCTACGACGGCGTCCCGACGATCGTCCCGGACGGGGTCACCGATGTCGACATGACCGCGACCCTGGTCGGCTCGATCGACGCCAAGGGCCACTACGACGTGGGCACGCCCGGGGCGCTCATCGAGACCACCTTCCGCATGGAGTTCGTGAGCGGCAATTGGCGCATCGCCACGCCACCCCAGGGGCTCCTGCTGTCCCGATCCGATGTGGAGCGCGCCTTCCGCGTCTACGACCTGTACTTCCTCGATCCGTCATTCACCACGCTCGTGCCGGACCCGCGCTACTTCCCCGTCGACGGACCCACTCCCGCCACCGCGATCACGCGGGCGCTGCTCGATGGACCGACGGAGTGGCTGGCGCCCGCCGTACGCACCGGATTCCCCGATGGCACGTCCCTGGCCGTCGATGCCGTGCCGGTCGTGGAGGGGGTCGCCCGCGTCGACCTGGATCCGCAAGTGCGACTTGCGGATGAGGACACCCGCCGCGCATTCTCGGCGCAGTTGGCCTGGAGCCTGCGCCAGGCACCGGGCGTGCGCTTCGTGGACCTCAACGCGGGTGGACAGGTGCTCGACGTGCCCGGTGCCGTGAATCCGCAGCCGATCGACTCGTGGTCAGCCTTCGACCCCAACGCGATGCCCGCCGGTGCCACCGCGTTCGGTGTCGTGGGCGGACGCGTCATCGACCTAGGGCGCACGCCCCCGCTGCCGATCCCGGGTGGGGCCGGGCTCGGGAGCCCTCCGCTGGACGGGATCGCCGTCTCCCTCCTCTCGGATCGGGTTGCCGGCCTCGATGCCGATGCCCGCCTCTGGGTCGGGCCCGTGACTGCCGGATCGATCCTCGCGGAGGCGGTGGCCGAGCCGGGGCAGTCTCGTCCCTCGTTCGGGCGCGGTGATGCGGCCTGGGTCGTGGGTCCTGACGGAGTGCTGCGACGCATCGATGTGGACGGCACGATCGTGGAGGTGCAGGTCGATGGCTTGCAGTCCAAGGCGGAGTTGGAGTCTGTCTCCATCAGTCGCGATGGCACGCGCGCCGCGCTCACGGTGAGGAGAGGCCCGCGCACGTTCGTCATGCTCGCCGTCATCACCTTGCGCGAGGATGTGCCCCGGGTCGAGACCCCTGTGCGCGTGGACAACCGGCTCACGACCGTGATCGACGTCGCGTGGGCTGACGACGACCGCCTGGTGGCTCTCGGCGTGGAAGGCGCCGGGGCGCCGTCGGTGTTCGAGATCGATCTCAGCCGGGGTCAGGTCCGGTCGCTGGGCGCACCGCCCGGAACAGTGCGGATAGCGGCCGCCCCGGGTGCACCGATCCTGGCGGCCACGCAGGAGCAGCGGGTCTGGACCTATACCTCGGGACCGTGGCGGCTCGGCCCACGAGGCGCCAGCCCGGCCTATCCCGGCAGCTGACGAGCCGCTGACGGTCGGCCCGTCACGACGATCGCCCTGCCCCGCGGGTTGATCAGCGCATCGCTCTCGTCCGGAGCCCAGACGATCGCTCGACCCTGGGGCACCACCTCACCGGCCCCCGCGCCATCGTCGACGACCACATCCCCGTCCATGGCCAGGACCACACGATGCCGCCCCTCGGACACCAGCCACGGCGAATCGACGATGACGAGATCGAAGGGCATCCCAGCGGGCTCGAGCACGTGCCCGATACCCCCGCGGAGGCGCTGCGGCACACCGTCGTCATGCACAGCGGCAAGGGCCTCATCCACGGCGACGGTCTTGCTCGTCAGGCCGAGGCGAAGCACGTTGTCCGACGTCGTCATCACCTCGACCCCGCGGCCCCCGACATAGGAGTGGATGGTCCCGGCACCCACGGCGATCGCGTCACCCGGCTCGAGGACGTCGTGATCCAAAAGTGCCGCGACCAGGACACCCGGATCTAGCGGAAAGGCCTCGGCAACACGCGCGAGCGCGGCGACGTCTCTGCCTGACCAGCCCACGTCGCGAGCTGCGCGCACCGCCCCGTCAATTGTCTGCGGCGCGGAATCGCGAAGAAGGATCCGGATCGCCTCGGGTCGGTCGCCCCGGCGCACCGCGGCAACAGCATCCGCCGGGGCGCCGGCGTTGTCGAGCATCGCGGCGGCGGCATCGGCATCGCGCCAACCCGCGTGGATATCGAAGGGCTCCAGCGCCACGAGCATCTCGGACTTCTCCTGCGCATCGGCGTACAGATCCGAGCCCGCGTTGCGCCCCCGCCTGGCTGTCTCCTCATCTGGGTGCACCTGGAGTGATAACGGCCCGGCGGCCGCCAGCAGTTTGACCAGGGGCATGCCGTGGTGAGCGTCGATGTCGGCAAGCACCAGTCCCTCATCGGGTCCGGCGATCACGCGCGTCGGGCCCGCGGGATGGGTGCCAAACCACACCTCGGCCTGGGGACGCCCCGTGGGTCGGTGCCACCGCGCCAGGCCATCGACGATTCCCCAGTCGTAGTCCTTGAGCGCGCCCTCGACAATATGCGGCATCAGTCGACCGGTGGAACTGCTTCGTCGAGCAGCATGACCGGGATCCCATCACGGACGTGGAAGCCGCGTCCGCACGACGTGCACACGAGTAGGCCCCGTGCCTGGTCGACCTCGAGCGGGGCATGGAGCTCACACGGGCAGGCGAGGATCTCGAGCAGCAGTGGATCAAGGCCCAGCGTCTCCGGCACGGTAGCCCTCCTCAGGAACGTACGATCGCGAGCACCTCGTCGCGAACGGCCTCCATGGTGCCACCATCCACTGCTTCGACGTTCAGCCGGAGCAGGGGCTCGGTGTTGCTCGGTCTGAGGTTGAACCACCATTCTGCCGCGGAGACGGTCATGCCGTCGAGGTCATCGAAGGTCAGACCTGGGCGGCTCGAGAAGGCCCGACGTACGCGCTGCGTGGCAGCCGGAGCGTCGCTCACCACGGAGTTGATCTCCCCGCTCGCCGCGTAGCGATCGAATTCCTCGAGCAATGCGGACAGAGGCGTGCCCTCGGGTGCGGATCCCAGTGCCGCCAGGACATGCATGGCAGCGAGCATGCCCGAATCCGCTCGCCAGAAGTCCGCGAAGTAGAAGTGACCCGAATGCTCGCCGCCGAAGACGGCACCCGTCTCGGCCATGCGCGCCTTGATGAACGAGTGACCAACTCGCGTACGCTCGCCGACACCACCCGCCTGCGCGACGACCTCGGGGACCACGCGCGAGCTGATGCAGTTGTAGATGATTGTCGCGCCGGGGTTGCGCTGCAGCTCACGACGTGCGATGAGTGCAGTGATCGCGGATGGCGACACGGCGACCCCGCGCTCGTCGACCACGAAGCATCTGTCCGCGTCACCGTCGAATGCCAGCCCAACGTCGGCACCGCGCGAGACGACCCGGGCCTGCAGGTCGCGAAGGTTGTCGGGATCGATGGGATTGGCCTCGTGGTTGGGGAAGGTGCCGTCGAGTTCGAAATACATCGGATCAATGCGCAGGGGCAGAGGCCCTAGACCCGCCTCAGTACCGAGCACGGCAGGGACGGTAATGCCGGCCATGCCATTGCCCGCATCGACCACGACCGACAGGGGACGGATGGCCGAGAGGTCGACCAGGCCCCGGAGAAAGGCCGCATAGGAGGGCATCGTGTCCGCGCGTCTCACCATGCCCGTGGGTCCGGAAGGGGGCGGCATGCCATCACGCACGAGGTCGCGGATCTCGCGCAGCCCCGACTCCATTCCCACGGGTGCCGCACCTGCTCGGCACACCTTGATCCCGTTGTACTCGGCTGGATTGTGGCTTGCGGTAAACATCGCGCCCGGCAGGCCGAGGTCGCCCGAGGCGAAGTACAGGCCGTCGGTGCTTGCAAGTCCTATCCGGACCACGTCGCAGCCGCGACTGCAGACACCATCAGCGAAGGCGGCCACCAGGTCGTCACCCGAGGGACGCATGTCCTGGCCGACCACGACAGCCCCGGGGCCGCCATCGCAGACGCGCACCCCCAGGACCTCGACCACGGCGGCGCCCACGGCGCGTGCGAGGTCGGCATGGAATTGGGCCGGAACGATTCCGCGGATGTCGTAGGCCTTGAAGACCTCGGTGGGGTATCCCGACAGGGATGGCTCGGCCGATCCGCCGGGCCCAGTCGACCCCTGCGGTGCGCCGGAAGTGCCGGCCACGTCGGTCACCCCTCGGAGTCGTGACCGGCGGGAAGCGATCGCAGATGACCGCGTCGGGTGCCCTCGGCTCCCACCGCCGTCCGGGACTCGAGGTCGTCGAAGAGGGTGGCGCTTCGCTCGCTCGCCGCTGCGGCCTCGCGCACGGCATTGGCGAGGGCCTCGAGGTCATCCCCCGATGGACCGAGCGAGGCGGGATCCGGGTCGATGCGGACGACCTGCCAGCCCAGGGGTGCGGTGAGTCGGCCAGCATGGATCTCGCACAGGTCGTATCCGTGGGGATCGGGAGCCGAGGACAGGGGCCCGAGGACCGCGGTGGAATCCGCGTAGACGTAGGTCAAGGTGGCGTTAGCCGCACGACCGCAGGTCACGCGCGAACAACGACGTCGGTACCCCACGATCCGGGACGCTACCGCCCCACCGAAGGTCCCGAGCGAAGCCACGCCGTAGTCGAGCGGTCACCGCGCGGTCAGCGCTGCGGGGTCTAGGACCCGGCCACGGCCAGACCCGGAACCGGGACTGCCCGCGGCACGACGACCGCGCTGCGCAGCGGGAACCACGGGTAACCCGTCACCAGTCGACCTTCCTTGGTCCTACGGGTCGCCCGGTGGGCGATCACGACCTGCCCGTCGCTCACGGTGGCCACGAGGGTGAACCACTCAGCACCTTCGGGCCGCGGGATATCGACGGCCACGAGCCTTCCTCTCGGGACGCTCACGACGATGTCCTCGGCAGCGGGAAGGGCCTGCCCTTCAGGGGACACAGGGAGGACGCGAAGCGTGACGTTGGCCGTGCCTTCCTCGGCCACGGTGGCCTCCGGCGTGGGAGTCGCCGGCGCGCTTCCACTTGGTGACGGGCTGGACGCTCCGGATGCGCTCGGATCGGCGCTCGCGCTGCTCACGTCGGGCAGGGGAGCCGCTTCGATCTCGATGACGTCGTCAGGTGCCGTCACCCAGACCGTGACACGGGTTCCCCGCTCGGCGGGGAGGCTGGTCACTGCGGACGCGCCGGTGATGCTCGCGGCGCCCGCGGTGAAGGATGTCTCCTCGAGCGATCCCGTGTCCCCTTCGGCCGGGACGTGGCGCTGGCGCACACCCGCGACGATGGGAAGGTCCGACTGCAGGTCGACCGTGGCGTCCTCACCCTGCAGGCTCTCGTCGAGATCGACAGCCACCACCGACCCGCCTGGCACCTCCACCTCCGGGGTTGCGGACGGCACGAACGATCCCTGAGCGGTGATGAGTCGGATGCGTACTGTCGCGGCGAGGTCACCGGGTGCATGGATGAGCAGTTGGCGGCCACCATCACCTCCCGACACTCCCGGCACCAGGACGCGCGTGGCCGGATCGACCGAGGCTGGGATCCAGTCGGCGCCGCGAGGAATGAAGCCCTCCGCCTCGCGATCGGACAGCGCGGCCATGACGCGACCTTGCCGGACCGTGACACGCCACGCCACCACCGGCAGTCGCGGTGCCTCCCGTGACAGGCGCACGACGACACGGCTGCGCGGCTCGACGACCAGACCTCGAAGGCGCGGCGTCGAGACCGGGCCATCCGGCCCCTTGATCGCGACCTCGAGTTCAGCCTGAGTGGACTCGGGATTCACCAGAACGAGCGACGTCTCGCGACCGGGGGTCGAGCCCCCACCGACAAACCACCAGGTCGTGTCAGGCCCTAGGCACGGCTGGCTCGCCAGGCCTCGGCCGGCTGAAAACGAGTCGCGAGTCGTCTGTGCGGCCACGAGTCCAGGTGCCAGACCGCCGAGCGCTCGAACCTGCAGGGCGGGCAGTCTCGATTCCAGCGACGAGACCAACGCGACATCACCCGGTGCGGTAAGGCCGCCCCGGATCTCGGAGTTGGTTCCGTCTCCCACGTCCTGTGTGTCACCACCCGAGCCATCGCTCTCGCCTCCCTCGAGGAAGGACACGGTCGCGTCGCCCTCGCGATCCTGGCCCGGCTGCCCGGGGACCACGGTGATCATGGACGTGGTGAGCGAGCCGTCCGTCGACCCGGGTTCGGGGCAGACGGCCGTCGAGGAGTCCACCGGCTGCACATCTCCCGCGGCGTCACCATCCGACGTCGGCAACGGGACGAGCAGGCCGATCACGACAAGGACGACCGCGACGGCCGCCACGATCCCCACGGTCTGCCAGGCGCCCGGGTCAGCGGCAGACGGAGGCGCCGAAGCCGTCCCCATCGATCGGCGCCGTCGCCTGACCCTGCGCGGCCTGTCCTCCATCGGTGTCTCGCTCACGGCGTCACCCCCTGCGCCACGTCGTCTGCCGCAGGTGCAGGTGCTCTCTCGTCGCCATTGTCGCCGCCACGTGCATCGCCATCACTGACATCGGCGTCTGCGTCGTCTCCATCGTCAGCGTCATGATCACCAGCGGAACGACGGGCGGGCAGCGCGAGTACGGCCACGACGATCCACGCGATCGCCTGCGCCCACAACCAGCGCGTGCGCGGTCCGTCATCGATGGCGATGACCAGCCGCCCCTGGGACCCGGGCGCCAGGGCGAATTCCTGGAGGCCCACGCCAGCACTGGTCGAGCTCGCCGAATCAGTGGCGTCGACACTCGTCGGCTCCAGCGCGACGCCGTCAACAGTTCCTCTCCACAGCGGATCGGCGGTCTGTGCAAGCCTGACGGACGCAGCCTGCCCCGACACCGGGAGCGAGGCGTCGATGAAGGGCTCCGCGGACGAGAGGCGCACCAGCGGCAGCGGCCCGATGGCGATGCCATCGCCATTAACCTCCACGGCGCGACTGGTCTGTCCTTCCACTCTCCACAGCACCTCGCCCTCGCCACCGGCAACTCGGCGCAGTCCAGGGACCGAGTCGAGACTGCGCGCGAGGGCACGCGACTTCGACCTGGCCTCCTCGAGGACGACGTAGCGAACGGCGTAGGACGCCAGGCCTTCCACCTCGGCTCCACCCCTGCCCGAGACCAGACCCGCGACGAGCCGATCGAGCTCGGCCCAATCCTCGGCCGGCGGCTGGACCTCGGCGTCGCCGAGCACGGGGCCGGTGCTGTTGACGAGCGCGTACTCCACCCGCGCCGCGTCCGCCGGGCGCAGCAGCAGTGTTCTGGGCGCGTCGGGCCCGATCGCCTCCGCGATGACGAACGGGGGTAGAACCACCGGATCGCCACGACGCACAGGATCACCCGCTCCCGGGAGCCACCAGATCAGAGCGAGGACAGGAGTGACGACGGCGAGGATGGTGGCCGCTCCCGCCGCCGGCTGACGCCATGTGAAAGCAGCTTCGGCCATGCTCGCGCGCAGCCCGTCAGCTGCCAGCGCTGCGGCCAGGATGAGCGCGCCGCCGATGACCGCGGTCAGTACGCCTGGCCATGCCGTGACGGACACAGCGCTGGATGGCGGTTGCAGGGGCAGGCGTACCACGACCGTGGCCAAGGCGGCGGCAACCAGGGCGACTCCCCACGCCGCCACCACCGCAGGCCTGGTCCCGGGCCGAAGTAGGGCGGCCAGCGCGGCGATCGCGAGCCCGGCCGTGATCCACGCCGGAGGCGTGCCGGGACCTCCCGGGTCCATGAGCACGACGACCGGGCTGTCCGCGACAGCAACGTCGAGGCCGAGGTCGGTGATGACCAGTGACGGGTTCGTGGCGAGGCGCAGGGACCAGGGCATGAGCAGGACCAGCGGCGCCACGACGACCACCGCTGCCCTGAGCGCGAGCGTGCGTGCCAGCGATGAGCGCAGTCCAGCGACCACGAGCGCAGCGACGGCGGCCAGGAGGAGTAGCAGCCACGTGATGGGTGCGCAGGCGATGACGACAGCCGCGAGCAGGGCAGCACCCCAGGGAGTGCGTCCTGTCGCAGGAGCCAGGTGTGGGGCCGCGTCGAGCGACCGGCAGGTGGCACGGACCAGGGGCGGCATCAGGACGACGGCAATGATTACGCCGAGCCGGCCCGTGGCGATGGCACCGGTAAGCGCAGGAAGCAGTGCATAGGCGATCGCGGACCAGGCACGCGGGCCCCGCGCACTGACGACGCCGCGCAACGACCACCACGCGCTGACGCCTGCAGCGGGCACGGCGAGGAAGATGACCAGGCCCACCATGAGTCCGGCCTTGCCGAGGAGCAGCGTCGCCAACGCCGCGAGCAACGCGGTCAGCGGTGCGGCCGGAACGGTCGACCCGGGGCCGACGTCGTGCCAGGTGTCGATATAGGCCGCCCAGAGGTCGCGGGCGCCCTCGGGACTCGGCAGGAGCGCGCCGCCGTACAGGACACCGTCGCCCCACCACAGGGATCGGCCGGCGATGCCTGCCGAGATGAGAAGGACGAGCGCGATGAGCACCGCGGGCCGGGCCAGAGTCCGGCGCAGGACGCCATCGGTGGGATCGTCGAAGATGTCAGCCTCGTCGGAGACCGGGCCTGACTCCAACGCTCCGCCGGGCGAGGCCTCTCCCGAGCGCCCTGAGGCGAGCATTCCGCCGAAGGCCTCGATGGCACCCCGCGCCTGCGACCAAGCCCCGGGCCGCAGGTCGCCCACGGCCTCGCGGGATCCGAGGACGGAGGTCTCCGCGATGCGCCGCCGGGAGGCGGAGATCCGTCCAGGGTGTGCAAGGACCGATCCGATGGCAGCGAGTTCGTCGCCGGCACGTCGCAGGTCCTTGCCGAGCAGATACAGCAGCGAGCGAAGGAGCGACCCGACGGCAAGGCGCACCGTGGTGAAGGGAAGTCGCCATCCGGGTGCCTGGGCCAGCAGGACGAGCAGCGCCGAGCGGCGATCGAGCCGATGTCCGCGGCCGGGCTCCGTCGAGCCTTCTCGCCGTCCGTGGTACGAGGCTTCGCGGTGATGCACGACCGCTTCGGGCACCACGCGGACCTCGTGGCCCGCACGCCATGCGCGCCAGCACAGATCGAGATCGTCTCGGTACAGCGGGAGGTCTGGATTGAACCCGCCGAGGGAATCCCAGACATCGCGCCGGATGAGCATGCCGGCGGAGCCGACAGCGTGCACCTCGCTGCGGTCATCATGCTGGCCCTGGTCATGCTCTCGTCGCTCCAGACCGGTGACGCGGCGGCCGGCCCCGGTGATGCTGAAGCCGACCTCGAGGAGAAGCCGGCGGTCGTGCCAGCCCAGGGCCTTGGGACCCAGGATCGCCGTCCGCGGATGAGCGTCGGCTGCAGCGAGCAGGTACTCCAGGCTCGTCGGAGAAGGCGCGGAATCATCGTGGACGAGCCAGATCCACTCGGTGGTCTCGATGTCGAATGCCTCGTCGCTGTCCGATCTCAGGACCCCTGAGGCGAGCCCCGCGGCGACGGCGGAGCCGAACCCCGCGGCTGGATCGTCAAGGGATACGACACGGTCGCTACCCAGGGAGTCCGCGAGAATCTGGGGACTCGCATCGGTCGATGCGACATCCACGCCCACAATGGCGTCGGGATGGCGAGTCTGCCCGCCGAGGACCGTGAGAACCGCGGGCAACCAGACCGCGCCATCACGGGCAACGATGACAGCCGTGACGCGGTGCCTTCCGCTCAGACCGCCTGCTTCTTCAGCCGGCGCCGCTCGCGCTCGGACAGGCCACCCCAGATGCCGAAGCGCTCGTCATTCGCGAGCGCGTACTCCAAGCACTCACCGCGCACCTCGCAGGACAGGCATACGCGCTTGGCCTCGCGGGTGCTGCCACCCTTCTCGGGGAAGAACGCCTCGGGATCGGTTTGTGCGCAAAGGGCCCGCTCCTGCCACTCCATGGCATCGGCCTCATCTGCGGTGGTCAATGCCAGCAGCACGGGGTCACCCACTGCCGACCTCCCTCCCTCGGGCAGGAGGAAAGTCCTCCGCCCGTCGAATCACACCGATGTCATTACATAGGTCCCAGGGGCCCCCGTCAAGCCCGCTCGCCCGCTTGGCCCTCCCTTGGCCCCCTCAAGGAGGCTGTGGGGTCGGCCCA
>JBMTDJ010000048.1:0-15351 GCA_049431945.1 Candidatus Nanopelagicales bacterium
GACCGCGCAGGAGGTGTCATGTTCAGCAATGCAGACGAGGTCCTGAAGTTCATGAAGGACGAGGATGTCGAATTCGTCGACGTCCGCTTCATCGACCTTCCGGGTGTGATGCAGCACTTCAACGTGCCGGCCGCATCGTATGTGGATGCCTTCACTGATGGCCTGATGTTCGACGGCTCGTCCATCCGAGGCTTCCAGGCGATCCACGAGTCGGACATGAAGCTCATGCCCGACCCCACGAGCGCGTTTATCGACCCCTTCCGCGCGGCGAAGACCCTCGTGATCAATCACTCCATCCTTGACCCGTTCACCGACGAGCCGTACAGCCGTGACCCGCGCGGGATCGCAGCCAAGGCGGAGGCATACCTGACCTCGACCGGCATCGCCGACACGGTGTACTTCGGGCCGGAGGCCGAGTTTTACATCTTCGATGACGTCCGCTTCGAGACGCGCCAGAACGCCGGCTACTACTACCTCGACTCGATCGAGGGAGCCTGGAACACCGGCCGCGAGGAGGACGGCGGCAACCTCGGCTACAAGACCCGTTACAAGGGCGGCTACTTCCCGGTCCCGCCCGTCGATCACTACGCCGACCTGCGCGATGAGATGGTCCAGGCGCTGACGCAGGTGGGCCTCACCGTCGAGCGCGCTCACCACGAGGTGGGCACCGGCGGTCAGGCGGAGATCAACTACCGCTTCAACACCCTGCAGCAGGCCGCCGACGACGTCATGAAGTTCAAGTACGTCATCAAGAACGTCGGGTGGGTCAACGGCAAGTCGGTGACCTTCATGCCCAAGCCCCTCTTCGGTGACAACGGCTCCGGCATGCACTGCCACCAGTCGCTGTGGAAGAACGGCGAGCCGCTCTTCTACGACGAGCGTGGCTACGGCGGCCTCTCGGACCTCGCCCGCTGGTACATCGGCGGTCTGCTTAAGCACGCCCCGTCGCTGCTGGCCTTCACCAATCCAACGGTGAACTCCTACCACCGACTCGTGCCCGGCTTCGAGGCTCCGGTCAACCTGGTCTACTCGGCCCGCAACCGCTCGGCATGCATCCGCATCCCCGTCACTGGGACTTCGCCGAAGGCCAAGCGCATCGAGTTCCGCGTGCCCGACCCCTCGAGCAACCCCTACCTCGCCTTCTCGGCGATGCTGCTCGCTGGCCTCGACGGGATCAAGAACAAGATCGAGCCGCCGGCTCCGGTCGACAAGGACCTCTACGAGCTCCCCCCGGACGAGCTCGCCGACATCGCACAGGTGCCCGGCTCGCTCCCCGAGGTGCTTGATGCCCTGGAAGCAGACAACGAGTACCTCCAGGCAGGCGGGGTCTTCCCGGCCGATCTCATCGAGACCTGGGTCGACTACAAGCGCGCCAATGAGGTGGACCCCATCCGCCTGCGCCCGCACCCGCACGAGTTCGAGCTCTACTACGACATCTGATCAGCGCTCAGACGATCGGGATCTGCCTCCCCCGGTCGCACGGTCCTCGCGTCGCATCGCCTCGCGCGCAGGAGCTTCGCCGGTGGTCGCCTCGCGGCCACCGGCGAAGTCTGTGTCGGGGTCGCGTCCCCCAGCGCGCGCTCGTTGTCGTCTCACTCTGCCGCGTCATCATGCGCAAACCGAGCGTGAAAGCGCGGCAGAGTGAGACGACAACGCCAGGACGGGCGGCTCAGCCCTCGCGGACGCCGCGCTCGTCGAATCCCTCGATAGGCACCGGATCGCTCAGGCGCAGTCTGCGTGCCGCGACGACGGCGATGACGATGCCGATGACCGCGACCACTCCCCAGAAGAGATTGAGCGCGAGTTGCGGCCACGCGACCTTGTACAGCGAGTAGGCGGCAAGACCGATCGCCCCGACAAGATTCAGGACGTGATACATCGGGCTACGCGCATCAAGCCTGCGCGTAGCCACGAGCGCGTAGGCACCGACGAGCAGGACCGTGCAGGTCCAGCCGACGACCTCCCAGAGCGTTGACATGGGCACACGATAGGGGCGGTCACGCCTGGCTATGCATCAGGCAGGGCCGACTCCTGGCAGAGGGCCCAGAGGGCCTCGACATCGGGCCTCTGGGTTGCCTCGGCTCCGATCGACAGGCGCACGATCCATCGCCCCTCGACGAGCGCGGGGGTGATGAAGGCGCGCCCCGTTGCATTGACGCGCTCAGCCCACTCCTGCTGGTGCCGATCGAGCGCCTCAGGGTCATCCACGCCGTCGGGGACGTGGCGTACGCAGACCGTCTGAAGAGTGACAGGAGCGCACACCTCCCAGCCCACCGTCGCCTCGATTTGGGCAGCAAGCCACTGGGCATGGGCCAGATCACGTCGAAGACGGTGACGGATGGCCTCGGCTCCGGCTAGGCGCAGGTGGAACCACAGCTTGATCGCGCGGAATCGCCTGCCGAGCGGAATACCCCAGTCCTTGAACTGCGTCACCTCGCCATCGCTCGACGACCGCAGATACGACGGATTCGTCGAGAAGACCCGCACGAGCAATTCCACGTCACGCACGTAGAGCAGGGAGCAGTCCAAGATCGTGCCCATCCACTTGTGGGGATTCCAGCCGAAGGAATCCGCGCCCTCGATGCCCGCGAAGAGCGGTCGGCACTCCGGAAGCAGGAGGGCGGAGCCAGCCATGGCCGCGTCCACGTGCACCCAGGCACCGTGCTCCGCCGCGATCTCGACGATCCGCTCGAGCGGATCGAAGGCCGTCGTGCCAGTCGTGCCCATCGACGCGATGACCGCGGCCGGTCGGCGCCCCGCTGCAGCGTCAGCGGCCATCTCCTCGCGCAGCTGGTCCGTGTCCATGGCCAATGTCACGGGATCCACCGGGATGAGCCGGAGGTTGTCGCGGCCGAAGCCGGCGAGCAGCACGGCCTTGGGCACCGACGAGTGCGCCTGCGTCGAGGCGTAGACGATCAAGGGCGCCGGCTCCGCCTGCAGTCCACCGCGGTCCTCGGACAGGTCCGTGGCACGCTCACGGGCCACGAGCATCGACACCAGGCATGCCGTGGAGGCCGTGTCGTGGATGCTCCCGACCCACGAGTCCGAGAGGCCGCAGAGCTCGCGCAGCCAGTCGGTGACGAGCTCCTCCATCTCCGTCACCGCCGGCGCTGATTGCCAGGTGATGCCCAGGGCGCCAAGCCCGCTCGCCGCGATATCGCCGAGGACAGACTCCAATGACGCGTTGGCGGGGAACCACGCGTAGTAGCCCGGGCTCTGTGTCTGGGTGATCCCGGGGACGACGACGTCGTCGAGATCCTCGATGAGGTCGGCGAGCCGCTCGGCAGCCTCGGGGGGGTCTCCCTCGAGGCGGGCGCGCACCCAGCCCGGCGCCACTTCGCTGCGCACGGGGCGACCAGGGATCGCGGCGCGGTAGTCCGCGATCCAGTCGACCAGCTCATGCGCGGCGGCGCGGAACTCCTCCGGGGTCACGCACACACCCTAGGCATCACTCGTAGAAGACCCTCTCGACCACCCCTCGAGCCCGACGGGTGGTGCGCCGATATGCCTCGAGCAGGTCCGCGGGAGGGCGGTAGTCGAGGAGGTGCGCGATCGCGACCAAACCCGGCCCGGAGGTCGGCACGGAGTCGGACGGGAGTCCTGACGTCAAGGTGATGGCTCCACGCACCCTGGTCGCAAGAAGCCAGGACGTCTCCAGCATCTGAGCGTCGACCGGATCGAGCAGATCAGACCGCGCCGCCGCGTCAAGCGCGGCGAGGGTCGAGGTCGTGCGCAACGTGGGCACCTGCGCGGCATGGCGCAACTGCAGCAACTGCGCGACCCACTCCACATCCGCGAGTCCGCCGCGACCCTGCTTCAGGTGCATGGCCGGATCCGCGCCGCGTGGGAGTCGCTCGGACTCCATGCGTGCCTTGAGCCTGCGCATCTCGCGCGTGTCGGCATCGCTGATGCCCTCGGCCGGCCAGCGGAGCGAATCGATCATCGCCGTGAACTCAGCACCCAACCCCGTGTCGCCAGCGACCGGACGCGCGCGGATCAGCGCCTGCGCTTCCCAAGGGGACGACCAACGCTCGTAGTAGGCGCGATAGGACTCCAGCGACCTCACGAGCGGACCTTGACGCCCCTCCGGGCGAAGGTCGGCGTCGATGACCAGCGCGGGGTCCGGTGAGGGCGCCATGAGCAGTCGCCGGATGTCGTTGGCGATGGCGAAGGCTGCCTCCGATGCGTCCTTCTCGTCCGCTCCCGGCACAGGGTCGTGGACGAAGATGAGGTCGGCGTCGGAGGAGTAGCCGAGTTCCCCGCCTCCGAACCGCCCCATGGCGACGAGAGACATTCGCGTGGGGAGCGCGCCGCGCTCAGCCGCGGCAGAGCGCTCGGCGACGGCCAGGGTGCCCACCAGGGCGGCCTCGGTGACGTCGGTGAGCGCCTGCATGACGCCCTGCTCGTCGATGAGGCCGAGGATGTCGCAGGCCGCGATGCGGAACAGTTCGCGGCGGCGCAGGGAGCGCAGGGCACCCACGGCCGCCTCGGGATCCTCGTGTCGTGAGACCGCAGCTTCAGCCTCGACGACCAGAGCCTCGCGACTGCGCGGAAGGAGTTCGCGATCGTCGGCGAGCAGGGCAACGGCATCTGGCGATCGCAGGAGCAGATCCGTCGCGTAGCGACTCGACGACAGGATCGTGGCCATGCGTTCGGCGGCCAACGACTCATCGCGCAGCAGACGCAGGTACCACGGCGTCGAGCCCAGGTCGTCGCTCATCCGGCGAAAACCCAGCAGAGCAGCGTCCGGGTCAGGACCGTCGGCGAACCAGCCGAGCAGGACCGGGAGCAGGGTGCGCTGAATGGCCGCACGCCGCGAAACCCCAGAGGTGAGCGCCTCTAGGTGGCGAAGCGCACCAGCCGGATCCGCGTAGCCGAGAGCGGCAAGGCGCTCCGCTGCTGCCTCGGGGGTCAGCCGCGCGTCCCCCGGATCCAGGCGCGCCACCGCCTGCAGCAGCGGGCGATAGAAGAGCTTCTCGTGGATACGACGGACCTCGCGAGCATGTCGTCGCCACTCGGCGGTGAGTTCGGCGACAGGATCCGAGCGAAAGCCCAGCGAGCGCCCGATGCGACGTAGTGACTCGTCGTCCTCCGGAACGATGTGCGATCGGCGCAGTTCGTGCAGTTGGATCCGGTGCTCGAGCGAACGGAGGAATCGGTACGCCGCCCCGAGTGTGGCGCCATCCTCGCGTCCGACGTACCCCCAGGTCGACAAGGCCTCGAGCGCAATCAGGGTCGACGGGCTGCGAAGCATGACATCACTGCGGCCGTGGACGAGTTGGAGGAGCTGCACGGAGAACTCCACGTCGCGCAGGCCTCCACGACCGAGCTTGAGCTGACGATCCGCCTCGCCAGCCGGTATGTGGTCCTCCACGCGTTGGCGCATGCGCTGCACGTCGGCGACGAAGTCGGGGCTCGCGGCGGCTGACCACACGAACGGCGACACCGCATCGACGTAGGCCAGCCCGAGCTCCCGATCCCCGGCAGCCGGCCGCGCCTTCAGCAGTGCCTGGAACTCCCAGGTCTTGGCCCACCGCTCGTAGTAGCCCACGTGCGAGGCGAGCGTCCTTACCAGGGCCCCCTGCTTGCCCTCCGGGCGTAGCGCAGCGTCCACCTGCCAGAGGACGCCCTCGGCCGTCGGCTCACCACAAGCCCGCAGAACCCCGGCAGCGAGTCGCTGAGCCGCCTTGAGCGCAGCCTCCTCGTCGACACCTTGCACAGGCTCAGCCACGAAGATGACGTCGACATCGCTCACGTAGTTGAGCTCTCGACCGCCGCACTTGCCCATCGCGATGACAGCGAGTCGGCATGCGGGCGCGTCATCAGGCAACTCGGAGCGAGCGATGGCGAGGCCGGCTTCCAGGGCCGCGTCGGCAAGGTCAGCCAGTTCCTCGGCCACGTCATCAACGCGGGCTCCGTGCACGAGGTCGCGCACCACCGTGGTGAGCAGCAGGTCGCGGTAGGCCACGCGCAAGGCCTCGGGAGCGTGGGCGACGGTGGCTCGGGGCTCCGCCGCTGCCGGATCAGCACCGACCGCTCGCAGCAGGTGCTCGCGACAGGCCTGCGGCCCCGGCGCCCGTACGGCGACGTCCCTGAGGACCGACACCGAGCCGGGGTGGCGAGCGAGGTGATCGACCAGGGCCGAGGACATTCCCAGGACCGCGACGAGCGCATCGAGCCAACGGGGGTCAGCGAGCACAGCGTCGACATCAGTCCCAGCCAGTGCGATGCGCTCCAGGCCCGCGAGCGCCTGGTCGGGGTCGGCTGCGGCCGCCAGCGCCTCAAGGAGCACGTCAGGGTCAGCGGCCCCGAGGCGATCGAGGACGGCGCCGGCGCCTGCCGGATCGGCGAAGCCACGCCGGGCGAGGTGGCCCAGCATGCTCGCCGGGCGCTGATCGCTCATGACGAAGTCCTACAGGGTCGGCAGATATCTGTCGATCTCCCAGGCGTTGACCTGCCGCCGATACTCCTCCCACTCCGCCTGCTTGTTGCGCAGGAAGAAGTCGAAGACGTGCTCGCCGAGCGTCTCGGCCACGAGTTCGGACCTCTCCATCGCCTGGATCGCCTGGTTGAGACTTGCCGGCAAGGGCTGCATTCCCATCGCGCGGCGTTCAGCGGCCGTGAGCGACCAGACGTCGTCCTCTGATCCGGGTGGCAACTCGTAGCCCTCCTCGATGCCCTTGAGTCCGGCAGCGAGGATGACCGCGAACGCGAGGTAGGGATTGGCCGCGCTGTCCAGGGACCTGAACTCCACGCGCGTGGAGTTGCCCTTGGCCGGCTTGTACATCGGAACGCGCACGAGCGCCGAGCGATTGTTGTGGCCCCAGCAGATCATCGCGGGCGCCTCGGCGCCCCCCGCGAGCCGCTTGTAGGAATTGACCCACTGGTTCGTCACAGCCGTCATCTCCGGCGCATGGAGAAGCACGCCTGCGATGAAGGAGCGCGCCACCTGCGAGAGCTGGTACGGCGCGCCCGGCTCGTGGAAGGCGTTGCGGTCGCCCTCGAAGAGCGACACGTGGGTGTGCATACCGGAGCCTGGTGCATCGCGGAATGGCTTGGGCATGAACGTCGCGTAGACACCCTGTTCGAGCGCGACCTCCTTGACGACGGTGCGGAACGTCATGAGGTTGTCGGCCGTCGTGAGGGCATCGGCGTATCGAAGGTCGATCTCCTGCTGGCCCGGGCCAGCCTCATGGTGGCTGAACTCCACGGAGATGCCCATGGCCTCGAGCATCGTGATCGCCTGGCGGCGGAAGTCATAGCCCACCGACTGCGGCGAATTGTCGAAGTAGCCGTAGTTGTCGATCGGCTCGGGGGCGCCATCGCTCGGGTGGTTCTTGAGCAGGTAGAACTCGACTTCGGGATGCGTGTAGAAGGTGAACCCCATGTCGGCCGCGCGCGATAGGGCGCGCTTGAGGACGTATCGGGGATCGGCGTAGGACGGCGAGCCGTCGGGCAAGAGGATGTCGCAGAACATACGTGCGACCCCGGGTGACTCCGCGCGCCACGGGAGGACCGCAAACGTTGATGGATCGGGCTTGGCGAGCATGTCCGACTCGTAGACGCGTGCGAAGCCCTCAATGGCTGATCCGTCGAAGCCCAATCCCTCGGCGAAGGCCCCCTCCAACTCGGCCGGGGCTACCGCGACCGACTTCAAGGTGCCCAGCACGTCGGTGAACCACAGGCGCACGAAGCGGATATCCCGCTCCTCGATGGTGCGGAGCACGAACTCCGTCTGCTTGTCCATGGGACCAGTCTGCCCGTGCCCGTGTTTCCTGCGCGTTACGCACCCCTACGCTTCCCCTATGCCCCTCCTGCGCATCGCCCTTGTCCAGGCGAATGCCACGGTCGGCGACCTTGCCGGCAACGTCGCGCGCGCCCATGACTGCGTCGCTGCCGCGGTGCAGATGGGCGCCCAGTTGGTGGCACTGCCCGAAATGTTCATCACGGGCTACCCGGTCGAGGACCTCGCCCTGCGGCCGGGGTTCCAGGCAGCGTCGAGAACCGCCACGGAAGCGCTCGCGACGTCGCTCGCGGATGAGGGTCTCGGCGACATCCCCGTCGTCGTCGGCTACCTCGACCGCCTCGGCGAAGACGGTGCACGTCTCGGCCGTCCCCGCGGTGCGCCCGTCAATGCCGCGGCGGTGCTCCAGCACGGTCGCATCGCAGCGCGCTACATCAAGCACCACCTGCCCAACTATGGCGTCTTCGACGAGTTCCGCTATTTCGTCCCCGGTGACGACCCCTGCATCGTCAAGGTCAACGGAGTCGACGTCGCGATCGCCATCTGCGAGGACCTGTGGCAGGAAGGCGGCACCGTCGCTGCGGCCCGCGGGTGCGGACTGCTGATGGTCATCAACGGCTCGCCGTACGAGCGCAACAAGGATGACGTACGGCTCGACCTGTGCCAGCGCCGCGCTGCCGAGACCGGGGCGACGATTGCCTACGTCAACCTCGTCGGTGGGCAGGACGAGCTTGTCTTCGATGGCGACTCGCTGGTGGTGGCGCCGGACGGCGCACTCCTCGCACGCGCCGAGCAGTTCGGCGAGGAGATCCTCGTCGCCGACCTCAACCTGCCTGCGGGCACGCGTGCTGATGCACTTGATCTCGGCAACACCACCGTGCGAGCCGGCGAGGCAGTGGAGCAGCGGATCGCACCGCGCGGCGAGGATGCCGCCGAGGTGTACGGCGCCCTCGTCGTCGGGCTTCGCGACTACGTCGATAAGAACGGCTTCACCTCGGTGATCCTCGGCCTGTCCGGAGGCATCGACTCCGCGCTCGTGGCCGCCATCGCGTGCGATGCGCTCGGACCGGAGCGCGTGCACGGCGTATCCCTGCCCAGCGCATACTCCTCCGAGCATTCGCTCGCCGATGCGGCCGACCTCGCTGCACGCACCGGTCTGCGCTACCGCACGGTGCCGATCATTCCCATGGTCGACGCGTTCGACGACTCCCTGCACCTGTCGGGCCTCGCTGAGGAGAACCTCCAGGCGCGCGTACGCGGTGTCACGCTCATGGCCTTGTCCAATGCCGAGGGCCACCTGGTCCTCGCCACGGGCAATAAGAGTGAGATCTCGGTCGGCTACTCCACCATCTACGGCGACGCAGTCGGTGGATTCGCCCCGATCAAGGACGTGCCGAAGACACTGGTCTGGGAGCTCGCGCGGTGGCGCAACGCCGAGGCTGAGCGTCGCGGCGAGACAGCGCCCATCCCGCCCAACTCGATCACTAAGCCACCCAGTGCCGAACTGAGGCCGGGGCAGCTCGACCAGGACTCCCTGCCGGACTACGCCCTGCTCGACGACATCCTCGACGACTACATCGAGCACGATCGGAGCGTGCCTGACCTGGTCGCTCAGGGGTTCGAAGCCGCGATCGTCGAGCGGGTCATCGCTCTCACCGATGCCGCGGAGTACAAGCGCCGCCAGTATCCGCCGGGGACGAAGATCTCCTTGCGCGCCTTCGGGCGCGACCGCCGTCAGCCGATCACGAACAGGTGGAAGGAGCGCTGACCCCTGCCCCACGGAGTGCCAGGTCGATGACCTGCTCCGTGGGGATCGCGGCCACGGATGTGCCGTGCCACATCTTAAGGAAGATCATCGGCCCGACGAGCATGGTCGCCACCGCGTCGAGGTCTGCGTCCGGAGCCACCCAACCCTCGGCCACGCCCTCACGAAGGATCGCGATCAACGCCTTCCTGCGTGGCGCGAAGACGCGCTCGTAGAACGACGCGAGGAAGTCCGGATGCTGGGCGCTGGCGGAGATCACCTGCGCCATGATGCGGCCACTTCGGGTCTGCATCATGGGGATACGGATGGAGTCGAGCACCATCTCAAGGCGCTCGCGAGCACTCCCCTCCGCGCGGGCTGACTGCAGATCGTCCCGGAGGTAGTCGAGTGCAGCGGCGAGGACCTCATCACGACCCGCGTAGCGCCGATAGACGGTCGCCTTGCCGACACCGGCACGCTGAGCCACGGCCTCGACGCTGAAGCCCGCAATGCCCTGGTCAGCGAGGACATCGAGGGCAGCCTCGGCGATGGCGCGGTCAGCCTCGACGCTGCGCGGCCGCCCGCGCGGGGTCTCAACCCTGGCCGCGGTCATCAGCGACCTCGCCGGCCAACTGCTCGGGATAGTCCTGCTCCTCCTCGCGGATCCGCTCGTCGATCGGCGAATCGGCCGGCACAGCGACCCCCTTGCGCGGCGGGGTGATGAGCGGCAGCGCGAAAGCCACGAGCGCCGTCGCGATGAGGACCACGGTGATGGAGACCAGGTAGGTGACATGCGCCGACGACAGGAAGGCGTCGTACGCCGATTGCCGCACCGACTCGAGGATGGTCGCCGGCGCACCGGACTGCTCGAGCCCGCTGAGCAGGGCGTCGGTGGCGACGATCGAGTTCTCGGCGGCCCTGCGGGCATCGTCGGGCACCTGATCGGGCAGCCCCTGGAGCGATATCGCCACTCGCGAGGCGTACTGCGTGGCCAGGACGGTGCCGATGATCGCCACGCCGAGGGCACCGCCGACCTGGCGGACCGTGTTCTGCACCGCTGACCCCGCTCCCGCGCGAGCCAGGGGCAGGACGTTCTGCATCACGGTGGACGCTGGCGCGATGACGTTGCCCATGCCGAAGCCGAAGACGAAGAAGACGATGAGGACAACCCAGATCGGCGTCGTCATCCCGACGAAGAACAGGCCGATGAGCGACAGGGCGACCAGGACGAGGCCCGTCGTCATCACCGCGCGGTAGCCGAACTT
The DNA here is from genome assembly GCA_049431945.1 of Candidatus Nanopelagicales bacterium. GTDB lineage: Bacteria > Actinomycetota > Actinomycetes > S36-B12 > S36-B12 > Mxb001. Next base: position 10,754 of record JBMTDJ010000048.1, read on the forward strand.
GAGCACCATGCCCGCGCTGCGTGGTGCGGCGAGGATCTGCCCCACGGCGAATGGCACGAAGCACAGCCCGGCGGTGAGGGTGTCGTAGCCGCGCAGGATCTGCAGGTAGAACGGCAGCGTGAAGGTGATGCCCGACAGCGCGAAGAAGGCGAGCGTCACCGCCGACAGGCTGATGGCATAACCGCGATTGGCAAAGAGGGAGACGTCGAAGCTCTTGTGATCGCTGCGGGCCTCGTACCACAGGAACAGACCGATGACGGCAATGCCGGCCAGCATGGGGAGCACCACGCCGGGATCGGTCCAGCTGAGAGTGGAAGACGCATGGATGATGCCGTAGATCAGCAGGGTGAGGCCCACGACCGAGAGCGCCAGGCCGATGAGGTCGAGCCTGCGGGGGTTGGGGTCGCGAGACTCGGGGACGATCCGCCACACGCCGATGAGGCCGAGGATGACGATAGGGACGTTGATGAGGAACACCGCGCCCCAGTCGTTGCCGGTGATCCAACTCGACCACTGGGGGTTCTGCAGCAGCAACCCGCCGAGCACCGGACCGAGCGCGACCGCGGCGCCCACCGCGCCTGCCCATGCACCGATCGCCTTGCCCCGCTCATGCGGCGGGAAGACGACCGTGATGATCGCCAGTGTGGTCGGCATGACCGCAGCGCCGCCCACGCCCATGACCGCACGGAAGGCGATCAGCTGCGCGGGAGTCTCTGCGAATGCACTTGCCGCGGACGCAATACCGAAGATGATGAGACCGATGACCAGGATGCGCTTGCGCCCGTAGCGATCTCCGAGCGCGCCCCAGGTGAACAGCAGCGCCGCGAAGGCGAGGATGTAGCTGTCGATCGCCCACACCAACTCCCCAGCAGAGGCGCCGAGATCGCGCTGGATCGTCGGCAGCGCGATGTTGAGGACGGTGTTGTCGAGGACGACGATGAGCAGGCTGACGACGAGAACGCCGAGGATCGCCCATCGGCGGGGGTGCCCCTCGCCGTTGGTCATCCAGCTGTTGGGGGACATCAAGCTCCTTGGTCTGCATCAGGGTGAACGCCGGGCGTATTGCGGAACGCCGCCGTATCGTATACCCCCTGAGTCGCCGTCCCCGAATTCCGCCCGTTATCGACGCTAAGGAGGCCGTTAACGTCGACTAGGGGCGGAGACGGTGCAGCTCCCCCTCGACCCCCCACCGCGCGCCCCGTGGGCGTGACCGCCCCGCGTGTGCCACGATGAGCCTGTCCGGGGACTCCGCACGGGAGCCTCGAGATGGGAGTTCCACCATGTCTATTGCCACGCCCGATCGACGGATCACGATCCGCGACCTGCACGAGGCGACCGCCCGCGGGGAGAAGTGGGCGATGATCACCGCCTACGACGCCCTCACCGCCCGCATCTTCGATGACGCCGGCATTCCCGCTCTCCTCGTCGGCGACTCGGCAGCCCAGGTCGTCTACGGCTTCGACTCCACCCTTCCGGTCACGGTCGACGACCTGGTACCCCTCGTGGCCGGTGTGGTCCGGGGCTCCTCGCGCGCCCTCGTCGTCGCCGACATGCCTTTCGGCTCCTATCAGTCCAGCGTCGAGCAGGCGATGGAGTCGGCCATGCGCTTCATGAAGGACGGGGGCGCCCAGGCGGTCAAGATCGAAGGTGGACAGCGCGTGCTCCCCCAGGTCGAGGCGCTCGTCGGCGCGGGCATCCCCGTCGTCGGCCACCTCGGCCTGACGCCTCAGTCGGTCAATGTCTTCGGCGGCTACCGCGTGCAGGGCCGCGGCGAGGACGGCGAAGCGCTGCTCCGCGATGCCAAGTCGCTCGAGGCCGCAGGCGCCTGCGCCGTCGTGCTCGAGGTCGTGCCCGCGGATCTCGCCGCGCGCGTGTCCGAGGTCCTCACCATCCCCACGATCGGCATCGGCGCCGGTGGCGCGACCGACGCTCAGGTCATCGTGTGGCAGGACATGGCAGGCCTCACGGCCGGTCCGCGGCCGAAGTTCGTCAAGGCGTACGCCGACTTGCGCACGACCCTGGGCAACGCCGCGAGCGAGTGGGCCGACGAGGTGCGCTCCGGCGCGTACCCCGCACCCGAGCACTCCTATCGCTAGGCGAACTCAGACGTCGGTGATGCGCACGCCCGCGTGTGCCTTGTAACGACGGTTCATCGAGATGAGGTTGGCCGTGAAGGCCTCGACCTGACCGGCATTGCGAAGGCGACCGCCATAGACGCCGCGCATTCCCGGGATGAGTCCGGCGAGCGCCTGCACCGTGTCGGTGGCCTCCCGATCGTCTCCGAGCACGAGCACGTCGGTGTCGATGGAGTCCACAGTCTCGTCAAGTAGGAGCACAGCAGAGATGTGGTGGAACGCCGCGACGACGCGGGAGTCGGGCAGCACGGACGCGGCCTGCTGCGCAGCGGATCCCTCGGGGACGTCGAGGCCGAAGGCACCCTGCTTGTCGAAGCCGAGCGGATTGACGCAGTCGACGACGATCTTGCCCGCGAGCGGGGCGGCCAGTGACTCGAGTAGCGTGCCGTGGCCATCCCACGGCACGGCGACGATGACGACATCAGCAGACGCGGCACAGTCCTCGTTGCTCAGGCCGCGCACGTTGCCGGGCAGCGCCCGCGCTGCCTCCTGGGCACGACCGGCGTCGCGCGAGCCGAGGATGACGTCGCAGCCGGCCATGGCGAATCGGCGGGCCAGCCCCCGGCCCTGCTCCCCCGTGCCTCCGAGCACGCCGATCGTGAGGCCCGAAACATCGGGAAGGACGGAGGGATCTGGCGCGGGAGTGGGCGAAGTCATAACTCAATCCTGTCAGCGCCGGGCATCACCCGCGAATCAGGGCAAGGCCCGTGACATGATCCGCCCTCGTGTCAGGGCTGAAGGGCGTGCGCATCGATGTGACGCCCCTGCGCACCCAGCCGGCGTTCCGCCGCCTCTTCGTCGGCGGCCTGGTCACCTCGCTCGGCTCGATGGTCACCTACGTCGCGATCCCCTTCCAGGTCGCCGAGCTCACCGGCTCCTTCATCGCCGTCGGCCTCATCGGCCTGGCGGAGTTGCTCCCCCTTGTCATCTTCGGCCTCTACGGCGGTTCGCTCGCCGACCGCGTCGACCGCCGGATCCTGGTCATAGGCGGGGAGCTCGCCGCAGGGCTGCTCGTCGGTGTCCTCGCCCTCAATGCGTTCCTACCGTCACCCCAACTGTGGGTGATCTACGTCGTCGCCATGGTCTTCGCGGCGGTCGATGGCCTGCAACGACCTTCCCTCGAGGCGATGCTCCCCCGCCTCGTCTCGCAGGACCAGCTATCCGCAGCAGGTGCGCTCAACTCCATGCGCATGAACGTGGCTGCACTCGCCGGTCCCTCGGTCGGTGGAATCATCATCAGCATCTGGGGTGTTGGTGCCGCGTACCTTTTCGACGTCCTCACCTTCGCGATAGCGATCACCGTCTTCCTGCGCCTGCCGTCCGTGCGCGCGCTCACGGATACATCCCAGTCGAGCGTCAAGCACGTGTGGTCGGGCATGCGATACGCGTGGAGTCGCAAGGACATCCTCGGCAGCTACACCATCGACTTCGCCGCGATGACCTTCGCTTTCCCCTTCGCCCTCTTCCCTTTCATCGTGCAGCAGTTCGATACGCCATGGGCTCTGGGACTGCTCTACTCCGCCGGATTCGCCGGCGGTCTGGTCTTCGCTCTCACCAGCGGCTGGGCTATCCGCATCCGCCATTACGGGCGGGCCATCGCGCTCGCCGCGGCCTCCTGGGGGGCAGCGGTCGGCCTGGCCGGTCTCGCACCGAGCATCTGGTGGGTGCTCGGCCTCCTGGCCGTCGCTGGCTACTTCGACATGCTGAGCGGCCACTTCCGCGGGCTGCTGTGGAATCAGTCGATTCCCGACGACGTCCGCGGACGCATGGCCGGCATCGAAATGCTCAGTTACTCGCTCGGACCGATGCTCGGACAGGTGCGCAGTTCGGTCGCCGCACAGGCATTCGGACTACGCGCATCCCTCGCTTCAGGAGGACTTCTGTGCATTGTTGCGGTAGGTGTGACGTGTGTGACATTGCCTGCCCTGTGGATATTCGACGCCAGCACCGATCCGAACGTCGCCGCGCGACGGCGCGAAAGCGAGGAAGCGGAGTCGTCGACTCCTGATTCGGACGTCGGCTAGCACGACAACGGAATCAATGTCGCGCGCGACACACCGAAGCACGAAATTGCGGCGATGTCGCGAATCCACTACCGAATCTGCAACAGTGGTGTCCGTAAAGCCCTGCCAAGGGGCAGGGAACGACCAACTGGAGGCACCGTGGCGGTCGCGAAGAAGACCACCGCGCGCAAGCGGACGGCCAAGAAGGCCCCCGCCAAGCGCGCCGCAGCGAAGAAGGCACCCGCGCGCAAGCGCACTGCCAAGAAGGCTGCACCGAAGAAGGCGGCGAAGAAGGCACCCGCGCGCAAGCGCACTGCCAAGAAGGCCGCACCGAAGAAGGCCGCTCGCAAGGCACCCGCGCGCAAGCGCACTGCCAAGAAGGCCGCACCGAAGAAGGCCGCTCGCAAGGCACCCGCGCGCAAGCGCACTGCCAAGAAGGCCGCACCGAAGAAGGCCGCTC
>JBMTDJ010000049.1:0-15038 GCA_049431945.1 Candidatus Nanopelagicales bacterium
GGATCATCCGCGTCGTACTCGCAGATCGCGCACCACAACATCCACTTCGGCAAGTCCTGGAAGGGTGTCTTCCGCGAGCTCATCGAGGAGAAGCGACTCATGAGCGATCCGAGCCTGCTGGTCACCAATCCCTCGCACTCCGACCCGAGCCTTGCCCCCGACGGCAAGGAGATCTACTACGTGCTCTTCCCCACGCCCAATCTCGACGCACCCATCGACTGGCGCACCGAGGGACCGCGCTACCGCGACGAGGTCGTGCGCGTGCTCGAGGAGCGGGGTTACCGCGGGTTCGGTGACGCGATCGAGGTCGAGGCCACCACAACGCCACTTGACTGGGAGCAGCGGGGCATGGAGCGCGGAGCGCCCTTCGCCGCCGCCCACTCGTTCCTGCAGACCGGCCCCTTCCGGCCGCGCAATATCTGGGGTGACAACGTCGTCTTCACCGGCTCGGGCACCCAGCCCGGCGTCGGCGTGCCCATGGTGCTCGTCTCCGGACGCCTGGCCGCCGAGCGCGTGCTCGGCAAGGACCCGCTCTACCGATCGCGCGCTCTGCGCTAGCCGCACGACGTCGACCGAATGGCTGCTCTCGGCCCTCCCTGTCGACCACGTGGCTGCCATTCGGTCGACCCGAGGGCCGGGTGGCGCCGACGACGTTGCTCTGATCGCTGACTGCGGTGTTCGGCCAGCCTCGGCTGGCCCGGGCCTACTCTGGGCACGTGACCTCGTGGGACGTGCGACTGCTCGCCCGATACGCGCTCCCCGGATTCGTCGGCTCCCTCATCCTCGCGGTGGGAGCGCTCGGTGTGGGCTGGCTGCCACTCGCGGGCGGGTTCCTCGACGCCGATGCACTCGACCCGATGCGCGGGACGACCGCAGGGCAGCTCCTCTCACGTGCCTTCGTCTTCGTGGGAATCGCCCTGCTGCTCCAGGCCTGGCTCATCCTCGGCCACGACCTGCTCGCAGGACCCGACGACCCGCACAGCCTGCGCGGCATCGGACCTTCGCACCTGGTCGTCGTCCTCGTGGCGTGGGTTGCCCCGCTCGTACTCGCCCCGCCGCTCTTCAGCCGCGACGTCTACTCCTACTTCGCCCAGGGAAGGGTCGTCGCGTCGGGCCAGGATCCCTATGAGACGGGGGTCGCGGTCGTCGACGGCTGGTTCGACGACGGCGTCGATCCGATGTGGGCCGAGACGCCGACTCCCTACGGGCCCGTGTGGCTGCTCTTCGCGCGCGGCGTCGCGAACTTCGCACCCGACCAGCCCGCCCTGGGGGCGCTCGCCTTCCGTCTCGCCGCCCTCATCGGTCTGGCCCTGCTCGTCATCTACGTGCCGCGCCTTGCCTTCGCTCACGGGATCGACGCCTCACCCGCGCTGTGGCTGGCCGTACTCAATCCCCTCGTCATCATGCACGTCGTCTCCGGAGCGCACAATGACGCGCTCATGATCGGCCTCATCGTCATGGGTTTCGCCCTTGCCGTGGATCGCCACCCGGCGTACGGCGCAACGGCGGTCGCGACGGCGGCGGCGGTGAAGCCAATCGCGCTTCTCGCACTTCCCTTCATTGGGCTCATCTGGGCCGGTCGGACATCGGGCTGGTGGCTGCGCATTCGCGCATGGACGCTCGCCCTGGCCATCACCATCGCGGTCTTCGCGATCGGCAGCGTCCTGGCCGGCGTGGGGCCGGGCTGGATCGCTGCACTCGGAACGCCGGGCGAGGTCCGCACCTGGCTATCCCCGGCCACCGCCCTGGGCATGCTGCTCGGCATGGCAACGACGGCCGCCGGCATCACGATCGACGACGCACTCGTCGTCACGATCACCCGCGGGGTGGGCACCATCGCCGCGCTCATCATCGTCGGCTGGCTCATCCTCCGGCCGGAGGGCAGGAGTCCCGTGCGAGGAGCAGCGTTGGCCTTCCTCACCATCGTCCTCCTCGGCCCGGTCATCCAGCCGTGGTACCTGCTGTGGTTCCTGCCGCTCTTCGTCGTCACGGGGCTCACAGCGACGCAACTACGCGTGGTCATCCTCGTGATCGCCGGCTTCTCACTTCACGGCATGGCCGAGTCCAGCGCGACCTCGGACAATCTCTTCGAGTTCAGCGACGGGCTCGCCATCGTCGCCGCCTTCATCGTCGTCGGCCTGGTCCTGCTCGTCAGCCCTCGCGAGAGACGACTCGTTCTGGGTGGCCCCCTGGGCCACGGACTGATGCCGGCCGGGCCCGATGAGCGGGTGCGTGCAGCCGATCGTGTCTTCCGTGGCAGGATCGGCGCCCGTGAATGAATGGGATGCGGCAGGGATCATGGACCCCTCCCTGCGCGCCTCCTACGAACGCTGCAAGCGACTCAACGCCGAGCACGGCAAGACCTACTACCTCGCCACCTTGCTCCTGCCTCCCCGCAAGCGGCCCTACGTGCATGCGCTCTACGGCTTCGCGCGGTACGCGGATGAGATCGTCGACGACCTGTCGTCCACGCTCTCCGACCAGGAGAAGGCCGACTGGCTCGGCCGCTGGGGCGATGAGATCCTCGCCGATATCCGTCGCGGACGCTCGCACGATCCGGTCGGTCGCGCACTCGTCGACACCGTGCTCACCTGGGATATCCCCGTCGAGCACTTCGAGGCCTTCCTGCATTCAATGCGCATGGACCTCACGGTGACCGAGTACCCGACGTACGACGATCTCTACGAGTACGTCTACGGCAGCGCAGCGGTGATCGGACTGCAGATGGTGCCGATCCTCGAGCCCACATCACCCGAGGCATTCGAGCGCGCCAAGGATCTCGGGGTCGCCTTCCAACTCGCGAACTTCATCCGAGATGTCGGAGAAGACCTCCAGCGCGGCCGCGTCTACCTCCCGATGGACGAACTCCAGACGCATGGCGTGACCCGCGAGGTGCTCGAGAAGCGTCAGGCGACTCCCGCGGTCAAGCAGGCACTCGCCGAGCAGGTCGCGCGCGTGCGCCAGCTCGAGGAACAGTCTCGGCCAGGCATCGCCATGCTCGCGGCGGATTCCCAGCCGTGCATCGACGCTGCCCGCATCCTCTACTGCGGCATCGTGGACGAGGTCGAGCGGATCGACTATGAGGTGTTCACCAAGCGCGCGACAGTCCCGCTACGCCGACGCCTCGCCGTCGCCGGTCCCGCCTGGGTGCGCGCTCGCCGGGCTCGTCGGAGCAGTGCCGCCTGACGCACCAGTCCCGCCTGAGCCACGGGCACCCCAGGTGCGCCAGATCGGCGGCCCCGCCATCGGGGTGCGCTGGACGCCTCGCCGACCCCAGTAGATCCACAGCGCCATCGCGAGCAGGCAGAGAGAGAAGCCCATGAGCAGGTCCTCGAAGGGCTGGAAGGCGATGCGACCGTCGCCGATGAAGGGCGGCGGGGAGCCATCGTCCGCAGGCTGATTGCCGACAATCATCGCGTCGGAGTAGCGGAAGACGTGCAGTGCAGTGAGCACACCGTTGGTGAGGAGTTGGAAGAAGAGCACGATGGCATAGGCCACCCAGAAGCCGGGGCGGGTGACCAGTCGCGTACGCAGGACGAGCACATCCGTGGCGATCGCCGCGAGGACCATCGCGATCCCGATCTGCGTGTACGTCATGGGCTCGGCTCCGCGGGAGTCTCGTCACCGAGAGGCCAACCCTTGACCGAGCGCACGGCCTCCAGGCTGAGAATCGATGCCAGGGGCACGACGACGAAGAAGATCAGCTCCTCGACCGGGATCACCCCACCGAGTTCGAGACCCACGGTGCGCTCGGGGTCGATGCTCCAGTGCCCCGTCGCGATCGCCCAGACATCCCAGATGACGAAGATGACGAACGGCACGACCAGCGCCAGGAGCAGCCGCTTCCAGCGCCGCAGGACACGAGTGCGCAGGGCGATCTCCAGCCAGGCCGAGCCGACGAAGATGAAGGCGAGTACCCCGAGGTAGGTGAATCGCTCGAGCTCCATCAGGCACCAGCCACGAGCTTGGCGTGATCCCAGGAGACGGTGCGCTCGGGGACCAGGCGCATGGCGACCTGCTTCACCGCCGTCGGGCGATAGGCCTCCTTCGTCGCATCGACATACTGCGGATCGAGCCCTTCGTACTTCACGAGCAGCGCTGCAGCGATATCGCAGATGACGTCGATGTCATCGCTGAGTTCAAGCCGCCCGGAGATCTGCACTCCCTTGAGCTCGGCGTAGCGGTCGCCGGACTCGACGAGGACGGCCACGCGGGGATCCCGACGGACATTGGAGACCTTCTGAGACTTGGCATACGTGCGCATCCAGATCTGCCCATCCCTCAGCACGAACCACATCGCCACCGGATCGGGCACCCCGTCGGGCCCGATCGTCGTGAGGATCATCGTTCGCGCAGAAGCGAGGAAGGCGCGGATCTCGTCCTCGTCCATGGCAATCTCGTCACGTCGGCTCACTCGTCCATCCTGCCCAGCCTGCCCCGGGCCTGCCACGCCGGATCCGCGCATCCCCTGATGGGGCCCCCGGCCGACCTAGACTCGGGGCATCATGGAAGCGCCGACCGGCCCGGTCCGGCCCGACATGGACGGTGCTGCCGTCCCCGCGGGCCCCCTCGCCGACCCCATGGTGGGGACCTTCGTCGACGGCCGCTACCAGATCGTGTCCCGAATCGCCCGTGGCGGTATGGCGACGGTGTACGAGGCCATCGACACCCGACTCGACCGCACCGTCGCACTCAAGATGATGAGCCCTGCTCTGGCCGAGGACCCCGGCTTCGTGACGCGCTTCCGTCGCGAAGCTCGCGCCGCCGCCCAACTGAGCCATCCCCACGTCGTCGCCGTCTTCGACCAGGGAGAGGCGGCCGGCCTTCCCTACCTCGCCATGGAGTACGTGCCCGGTCGCACTCTGCGCGACGTGCTGCGCGACTACGGCGCACTCACTCCCGAGCAAGCCCTCACGATCCTCGACCCGGTGCTCGAGGCCCTCGCCGCGGCGCACGACGCCGGCTTCGTCCATCGCGACATCAAGCCGGAGAACATCCTCATCTCCGACGACGGCCGAGTGAAGGTCACCGACTTCGGGCTCGCACGCGCGGTGAGCAACACCACGACGGCGACCCAGGGGATGATCATCGGCACGGTGGCCTACCTCTCGCCCGAGCATGTCGAGAAGGGAGATGCGGACGCGCGTTCGGATGTCTACGGCTCGGGCATCTGCCTGTTCGAGATGGTGACCGGCCAGGTGCCCTTCGCGGCGGAGAGCGCCATCACCGTGGCATACCAGCACGTGAATGCCGATGTCCCTGCTCCTTCGTCGATCCGTCCGACGATCCCGCCCGACGTCGATGCGCTCGTGGCCACGGCCACGCGGCGCGACCCGGATCTTCGCTATCCCGACTGCCGCGCGTTCCTCGCCGACGTCCGCCGCGTGCGCCGCACCCTGCCGCCCCCGCTGCCACTGAGCAAGGACACCCAGGACACTCTCATCGTCCCTGCCGACATGGCCCTCGTGGCGGCGGCGGGAGTGACACCGACTCCCGTTGTCCATGTGCGTCCTGTCGGCCCGGGCGAGTCCGGCGGTGGCCCGCGCACACCGCAGCGACGCCGAGGTCGCGGGTGGATCGTGGCCGTGACGCTGCTCATCCTGGCCGTCGGCGCCGCAGCCTTCGGCGGCTGGTATCTCGCGGCCGGCCCCGGCAAGCAGGTGACCGTGCCCGGCATCATCGGCCTCGACGAGGCGGCTGCCTCCGCGACCCTGGGGCAGGTGGGCCTGCGCCTCGAGGTGAGCGGCGAGGAGTTCAGCGAGACCATCGCCAAGGGCCTCATCATCTCCAGTGATCCCGAACCCGGGGCGAGCGCAGCTGCTGACTCTGCCGTGTCCGTCGTGGTCTCCCTCGGCCCCGAGCGCTACGCCGTACCCGATGTGCGCGGCGAGCCTCTCGCGACCGCCCAGGCCGCGATCACCGGTGCCACACTCGCGGTCGGCGTCATCACCGAGGAGTGGGACGCCGACATCCCCGTCGGCTCGGTTGTCTCTACCGACCCGGCCGTGGGCGACGAGCTGAAGTCCGGCGCCCTGATCAACCTCGTCGTGTCGAAGGGGCCCAAGCCGGTGAAGCTGCCGGGCCTCGCAGGCACGGACGCGGTCGAAGCCACGACCCAGCTCGAGGCCGCCGGACTGGTGGTGACGACCACCGAGGAGTTCTCCACGGAGTACGCCGAGGGCCTGGTCATCTCGAGTTCACCCGGCAAGGGAGAGCGAGTGCCGGTCGGGAGCACGGTGACACTCGTCGTGTCCAAGGGCCCGCCGCCTGTCGAGGTGCCCTACCTCATCGACATGAAGCGCGACGATGCCGTCTACCTCCTCACCAAACTCGGCCTCAACGTCGAGATCAATGAGCCGCCGTTCACGCCGCTCAATCGGGTCATCTCGCAAGCCCCCGATGCCGGGACGTACGTGCCATTCGGCAGCACCGTCACCATCACGATCATCTAGTTCGTTGACTGGCGGGATATCGCACCCTCCAACGGCGTATGGCCTTAAGACAAGTCGCCACTCAGGGCCGTGCTACAGCAGCGCACCCTCGTGTTCGAGGAGGAGTGCCTTGAGGTCAGCACCGAAGCCGTAGGCGCTGATCGTGCCGTCGGTGTGGATGATGCGGTGGCACGGCACGAACGGCGCCACATGGTTGAGCGCGCACGCCGTGCCCGCGGCGCGCACGGCCTTGGGATTGCCCGACATGCGAGCCAGGTCGGCGTAACTCACCGTCGTGCCACCCGTGACGTGGCGCATTGCCTGCCACGCAGCCTGCTGGAACTCGCCCCCGGGCTGATCCACGGGCACGTCGAGGATCGCATCGACGTCGCCATCGACCCAGTCGCGCACGGCATCGCTCGCCCCCTCGATGTGACGGACCTTGCGGGCCGTCGAGATGTCGACGTGGGCGACGTCGCTCTCGCGAGGCTCCCCGAACCATGACGCGATGACGATCCCCTCCTCGTCCGCGACGATCCCGATGGGGCGCCACGGTGTCCGCACGGAGGTGATGCGCAGCGGCGAGTAGCGCCATGAGCGCGCCAGACCGGCCCTGCGTGTCATGCCGTGGCCCAGGCGCGCGGGGACTGCCCGGTCTCCTGGACGACAAGTCGCCGCAGGTGCCGTTCGCTCACGTGGAGGCAGGCCGCGACATCGGATACGGCGTACCCCTGCCGCAGCAACAGGACGGCAGAGCGCACCGTGCTCGTGCGGAAGGCCTCGTGCGGAGACTCACTCTCCGGCCTGCACCGCTTGCATGGCCGATAGCCCGCGGCGACGGCTGCTCCTAGGTCGTCGAAGTTCACGATGTTCTCCGGGCGTGGGGCTCGACTCGGGCAGCCCCTACGGCAGACGATGCCGGTGGTGCGTACGGCGTAAAAGGCGGTCACAGGACCATCCTGCCGGTTCGGTGCCCGCACGGCCAGGGTGCCACCGGACATCCAATTCCCCGGCACTCCAAACGCTGTCGGGCGGGCGAGGTCAGCGCTTGAGGAGCATGTCGGCGACGAGGAAGGCTAGCTCCAGCGACTGCTCGCGGTTGAGTCGCGGGTCGCATGCAGTCTCGTAACGCACGCCCAGGCCATCCTCGGCGACACCGTGCGTGCCGCCCACGCACTCGGTGACGTCATCGCCGGTGAGTTCGACGTGAATGCCGCCGGGGATCGTGCCGAGCTGGCGATGCACGCCGAAGAAGCCCTCGACCTCGCTGATGACGTCGTCGAAGGACCGGGTCTTGTGGCCACTGCTGGCCTCGAAGGTATTGCCATGCATGGGATCGCACACCCACACGACGGGATTGCCGCTGGCCTCCACCTTCTGCACGATCGCCGGGAGGACATCGCGCACCTTGCCCGCGCCCATACGCGTGATGAGGCTCAGGCGCCCGGGGATGCGATCGGGATTGAGGGTCTCCACCGCCTCCAGCACCTCCTCGGGGGATGCCTTCGGACCGACCTTCATGCCGACGGGATTGCGAATCGTCGAGGCGAAGTGCATGTGGGCGCCGTCGAGCTGACGGGTGCGCTCGCCGACCCACAGGAAGTGGCCCGAGACGTCGTAGAGCTCACCGGTTCGTGAGTCGACACGCGTGAGCGCGCGCTCATAGTCCAGGCTCAGGGCCTCGTGCGCGGCGTAGAACTCCACGCGCGTGAACTCCTCAGGATTGGCTCCGCATGCGTGCATGAAGGACAGCGCACGATCGATCTCCGCGGCGAGCTTCTCGTAGAGCTGCCCCGCCGTGGACTCGCGCACGAAGTCCTGGTTCCACGCATGCACTTGACGCAGGTCGGCATAGCCGCCCTGCGTGAACGCGCGGATGAGATTGAGAGCCGATCCCGAGGCCTGGTAGGCCTTGAGCAGCCGCTGCGGATCAGGACGCCTCGACTCCGGCGTGAAGTCGATCGCGTTGACAGCATCGCCGAGGTAGCTGCTGAGCTCGACGCCGTCGCGCACCTCGATGGGATTGCTGCGCGGCTTGAAGTACTGCCCGGCCACGCGGCCGAGTTTGATCACCGGCAGTGATGCGGCATAGGTGAGGACCACGGACATCTGCAGCACGGTCTTCAGCCGCGCCCGGATGGAATCAGCGGTGTTGGCTGCGAAGGTCTCGGCGCAGTCGCCGCCGGTGAGGACGAAGGCCTCGCCCCGCGAGGCCTTGCCCAGGTGGTCGGTGAGGATGTCGCACTCCCCCGCGAAGACGAGCGGAGGCTGTGCCCGGAGCTCGGCGAGCACCGAATCCAGGGCAGCCTGGTCGGGCCACACCGGCTGCTGGGCAGCCGGCAGGTCGGGCCAGGTGATCTCAGACATGGGGAAAGAGTAAGGGGACGATCAGCCGAAGAAGGCCGCAGCCTCTTCGTAGCGGGCCAGCGGCACCGTCTTGAGCTCGCCCGTGGCGTCCTGGAGCGGCACCCGCACGATGTCCGTCCCTCGCAGCGCCACCATCTTCCCGGAGTCACCGTCCTTGACCGCGTCGATGGCGTTCAGACCAAAACGGGTGGCGAGCACCCGGTCGAAGGCCGTGGGCGTGCCCCCGCGCTGGATGTGGCCGAGCACCGCTGCGCGTGACTCCTTGCCCGTGCGCTGCTCGATGGCACCGGCGAGCCAGTCTCCGATGCCGGAGAGCTTCACGTGGCCGAACGCGTCCAGGGTGGCGTCCTTGGTGATGAGGTCGCCGTCCTTGGGCAGCGCGCCTTCGGCGACACAGATGATGGGGGCGTACTGCTGCTCGAACCGCTGCTCGACCCAGCCGCACACCTGGTCGAGGTCGAAGGGCACCTCGGGGATGAGGATGACGTTGGCGCCTCCTGCCATGCCCGAGTGGAGCGCGATCCATCCGGCATGACGACCCATGACCTCGATGACGAGCACGCGATGATGGGACTCGGCCGTCGTGTGCAACCGGTCTATGGCTTCGGTGGCGATCGTGACTGCAGTGTCGAACCCGAATGTGTAGTCGGTGGCGTTGAGGTCGTTGTCAATGGTCTTGGGTACGCCGATGACGGGCAGACCCTGCTCGGCGAGCTTGGTCGCAACACCGAGCGTGTCCTCGCCGCCAATCGCGACGAGTGCGTCGACGCCAAGATCCGAGAGATTGCTCTCGATGCGCTCAACGCCACCTTCGACCTTGATCGGATTGGTGCGCGAGGAGCCGAGGATCGTGCCGCCGCGCGGCAGGATGCCGCGCACGGTGGCCACGTCGAGCGGCATGGTCATGCCCTCGAGTGGACCCTTCCAGCCATCGCGGAAGCCCACGAACTCATAGCCGTACTCCTTCGCGCCCTTGCGGACGACGGCGCGGATGACGGCATTGAGGCCGGGGCAGTCGCCGCCGCCGGTGAGGACTCCAACTCGCATGGGAACTCCTGGGTCGGTGAGCACGGGCTATGTAAACGTGTGCAGAAGCCTAGCCGATAGACCTGAGGCCCCCACTAGGGTCTGCCCATGGCGATCCTGTCCCTGGACTGCGGGACGACCGGGGTGACCGCGCTCATCGTGGGCACCGACGCGACGATCCTCGCGCGTGGCTATCGGGAGTTCCCCCAGCACTTCCCCGAGGACGGCTGGGTGGATCACGATCTCGGCGAGATCTGGGCCGCCACCCTCGAGGCGACCCGCGACGCCCTGGCAGCATCGCCTGAAGCACCCACCGCGGTCGGCATCACCAACCAGCGCGAGACCGTCTGCTTCTGGGACCGCGAGACCCTGGGGTCCCCTCGTCGCGCCATCGTGTGGCAGGACCGGCGCACGGCGTCCATGTGCGATGACCTGCGCGCGGCCGGCCATGAAGCGCGAGTCACCGAGCTCACCGGGCTGCGCCTGGACCCCTACTTCAGTGCCACCAAGATCGCCTGGGTACGCGAGCACGACTCGACGACCTGGGCTCAGGTCACGTCCGGGCGCGTGGCCATCGGCACCGTCGACTCCTACTACATCGCGCGCATGACTCGCGGCCTCCACCACGTCACCGACCCAACCAACGCTTCGCGCACGTTGCTCTACGACATTCGCAAGGGCACATGGAGTGACGAACTCCTTGGCCTGTTCGGCGTACCGCGCGAGGCGCTGCCCGACATCGTTCCGTCGTACGGCGAGATTGCACGGACTGATCCGGCCACCTTCCTGGGCCTGGACATCCCCATCGCCGGTATCGCGGGCGATCAGCAGGCAGCACTCATCGGGCAGGCGGGTTTCGCCCCCGGGTCGGCCAAGTGCACATACGGCACGGGGTCGTTCCTCCTGGTGAACACCGGTGAGCGTGCCGTCTCGACATCGAGTGGCCTGCTCACGACAGTCGCCCTCGGCCGGCCGGACGGATCGCTCACCTACGCGCTCGAGGGCGCGGTCTTCGTCACGGGCTCCGCAGTGCAGTGGTTGCGGGATGGATTGGAGATCATCGACAGCGCGAGCCAGACGCAGGCGATCGCCGAGTCGGTACCCGACAGTGGCGGAGTCGTCTTCGTCCCAGCGCTCACCGGCCTCGGCGCGCCGGATTGGGATCCCTACGCGCGGGGACTGATCATCGGCATCACGCGTGGCACGACGCGCGCGCATATCGTGCGCGCGACGCTGGAGGCCATCGCCTTCCAGGTCCGCGATGTCGTCGACCTCATGGCACGCGAAGGCGGCGTAGATCTGCGCGCGCTGGCCGTGGACGGTGGCGCCGCGGCCAATGACCTGCTCTGCCAGATCCAGGCCGATCAGGTGCGCATCCCGGTGGATCGCTCGGGGGAACTCCAGACGACCGGCCTCGGCGCAGCCTTCCTCGCCGGCCTGGGCACAGGCGTGTGGAGCGAGGAAACCGATCTCGTGAGCACCCGCCGCAGCGATCGGATCTTCACGCCCCAATCCGACGGGGAGGCGGCCCATCGACGATGGCGTCGAGCCGTGGAGCGCGCAAAGGGCTGGCTGGACGAGGACTAAGGCGGAAGGGGCGTGAAGCGATGCGCATGAAGATCTACGTAGCACCGACGGGCAAGTCCACCGCCACGGTCGTGCTCACGCAGGAGCACGTTGATGCGATACGCGGTTCCCAAGGCAAAGCGCGGGTGCCACTCGCTATCACCTACAAGGGCAGGACATATCGGACCAGCGTGTCCATCTATCGCGGCCAGTGGATGACCGTGGTCAACAAGGAGATGCGCGAGGGCGGACTCGTCCCCGGCCATGAATATGCGGTCGACATCACCCTGGATGGGGCTGAGCGCACCGTCGACGTGCCTGCTGACTTCGCCAAGGCGATGCGAGCAGCCGGCGTCCGCAAAGCCTTCGACGCGTTGGCCTACACCCACCGCAAGGAGCACGTACGCGCTATCGAGGAGGCGAAGAAACCCGAGACGCGGCAGAGGCGGATCACGGCCGCGATCGCCAAGCTCTCCGGATGATCGGACTCTCCGAGTGATCGGACGTCCCCTTGACGGGAAGACCTCGAGGACCTAGCCTCCCCATTGTCGATTGTTGACAATGTGACCCCAGGGAGAGACCGTGCCCGTCGCCATCGTCACCGGAGCCGCGAGTGGCATGGGCCATGCCACGGCCGAGGCCTACCTCGAGCACGGCTGGGAGGTCGTCGGCCTCGATGTCGGGGCCGACATGGGCATCGTCTCCCCCGCGTTCCATCCCGCTCGCGTCGATGTGCGTGATCGCGACGCCGTCGAGTCTGCCCTGGCGGATGCGCTCGGCGACCGAGCGATCGACGCGGTTGCCAATGTCGCGGGCGTCTACCCGCCCACCACGCTCGAGACATACACGACCGAGCACTTCCGCCACATCTTCGACATCAACGTCCTCGGCATCCTCAACGTGACGGCGGCGTGCGTTCCGCGCATGCTGCCCGGGTCAGCGATAGTCAACTTCGCCTCAGTCGACGCCTTCACCGTGTCGCGCGGGCAGTTGCTATACGGCGCATCCAAGGCCGCCGTCGTCATGCTCACCAAGTCACTCGCCCTCGAACTCGCGCCCAAGGGAATCCGCGTCAACGGCATCGCCCCCGGATGGGTCGACACTCCCGGCAATGCCGCCACCGGGCGCATGGCCGAGGCCGCCGCGTCTATCCCGCTCGGCCGCGTCGCCCAGCCCAGCGAGATCGCCGATTGGGTCTGGCTGCTCAGCGGGTCCGGGCACGCGGGCTTCATCGACGGCGAGACCATCGTCATCTCGGGCGCGGACGTGATGCGATGAGCACCGCCTTCGCACCGCTCCCGGAGACCTCCACCGCGGACCTGGTCGCCGACCGCCTGCGCGATGCCATCCTCGACGGCACCCTTCGCCCCGGTGACCGCCTCGTCGAGACCGAGCTCGCTGAGCGCTTCGCCGTCTCGCGCGGCCCCGTCCGCGAGGCCATTCGACTACTCGCCCCCGAAGGTCTTGTGGTCCTGCGGCGCAACCGCGGCGCTGTCGTCGCGAGCCCGACCTTCGACGACGTGCTCGAGGTGTACGCCGTACGCCTGACGCTCGGCGCCCTCGCTCTCGCCCACGCCGTCGATGGGGGCCACCCGGCCGCCTTCGACAGCGTCAAGGACCTACTCGATCCGCTGCGCGACCCGCAGGTCCAGGCCGACGCGCAGGCCATGCTCGACGCCGATCTTGCCTTCCAGGACGCCGTTCTGTCGCTCAGCGGCCTGCCACGCATCAGCAGCCTGCTCGAGCAGAGCGCCCGTGATGCCGCGTCGTTCGTGAGCCTGCTCGGCATCACCTACGACACGACCGATCACACCGCGCTGATCCATCGCCACGAGAGCCTGCTCGACGCCCTCTCGACGGGCGACACAGAGGCCGCGATCAGCGCCTGGCAGCACCACATTCGAGCCACCGTGAGCGAGTTCGCCCGCGCCTACGGCGAGGAGGCCCGCATCCACGACCACCCGCTCGCCCGCCGAGTGCTCGGCGCACGCAAGGAGAAGCCATGACCCGCTACTGCATCATCGGCGCCGGCCCTGCTGGCCTCGCTGCTCTCAAGGCCATGCTCGACGCGGGACACGACGTGGACTGCTTCGAGAAGTCCGACACCATCGGCGGTCACTGGAATCACGACTACGACGCGCTGCACCTGATCACCTCACGCAATGTCACCGGGTTCGAGGGTTTCCCCATGCCGGAGGAATGGCCCCTCTTCCCCCACCGCGATCAGATGCTCGAGTACTTCCACCTCTTCGCCGACGCCTTCGACCTGCGCAGGCACATCACTTTCGGCGTGGCGGTTGACTCGGTCGAGCCGATCGCGACGGACGGACCGACCGGATCCGCGGGCTGGATCGTCACGACGTCCGACGGTGCTCGACGCGAGTACGACGGCGTCCTCGTCGCCAACGGCCATCTGTGGGATCAGAAGATCCCCGATGTGCCAGGCACGTTCACCGGCAAGCAGGTGCACTCCGGGACATACCGCAACACCGGTGACATCGAGGGCAGCCGCGTGCTCGTCATCGGGTCGGGCAACTCCGGCTGCGATCTCGCGGTGGACGCGGCCCAGGGCCACTTCGATACCCACATCGTCATCCGACGCGGCCATCACTTCCAGCCCAAGATGTTCTTCGGCCGCCCGCGCGCGGAGATCCCCTTCATGAAGGAGTTCACCTTCGAGGAGCAGGACCTCATTACGCGGCTGATGATGAAGGTCTCCGTCGGCACCGCAGCGGACTACCCCGGCATGCCGACCCCCGATCACCATGCGCTCGCCGACGGCCCGCCGGTCGTCAACGATCTTCTCCTCTACTGGATCCAGCATGGACGCATCAAGGTCCGCCCCGGCATCGAGCGCTTTGACGGCACGACCGTCCACTTCACCGACGGCACGAGCGATGAGTTCGACACGATCCTGTGGGCGACCGGCTTTCACGCATCGCTGCCCTTCCTCGACGACGCGCTGCTGGTCAAGCAGGACGGGGTACCCCTGCGCGTGGGCGGCGCGGTCGTGGCACTGGACCTGGAGAAGCTCTACCTCATCGGCATGATCGGCGCGCGCGGCCCGCAGCCGCCGATCTATCCGATCCAGGCCGACCTCGCGGTGCGCATGATCGCGATGCACGAGACTGCGCCCGGCGGCTTCACGCCGATCGCCGGACCGCTGACGAAGGCTCAGCAGCACGAGTGGCGGATCGACATCCTGCGGCCTCTGTGGCTGGAGCAGGTGGATCAGACCAAGGTGGCGCTCGATGTCCTCGCGGCGGCTCAACCTGCGACGGCGACGGCATGAGCGATTGGCTCGACCTCGCCGGTCGCAGAGCCGCGGTGACCGGAGCGGGCAGCGGCATCGGTCAGGCGTGCGCACTGGCCCTAGCCGCGCAGGGCGTGACGGTCTGGGCGCTGGATCGCGACGCGGCCGGTCTGGCGACGACCGTCGCGCAGAGCGGGGGCACGATCCACGCTCTCAGGTGCGACGTCACGGACGAGGCTTCTGTCGTGGCGGCCGCGCAGCAGACGGGCGACGTCGACATCGTCATCAACGCCGCGGGCATCGGACGGCCGGGCGCGCTCCTCGACGTCGACATGGCCGCCTGGCAGCGCGTCCTCGACATCAACCTGACCGGATACCTGCGCACCGCGCGAGCC
>JBMTDJ010000050.1:0-14952 GCA_049431945.1 Candidatus Nanopelagicales bacterium
CGTGCAGGGCTGATCGGGCGCGCATGGCATGCTGACCCGCATGGGCCTGCCGATCACCCTCGTCATCGGATCCGAGGACGTGCTGGTGAGGCAGGCACTCGACGAGGCGCGTCGGGAAGCACGCGAACGCGAGGGCTCCGAGCCCGATCGCCGGACGGTCTCGGCTGCCGATGAAGATGCGCGCGCGGCGCTCGCCGAGGCCCTGGGCCCCACACTCTTCGACGAACCTGCGCTCATCATCGTCACCGACGCCGACCAGATTGATGACGGACTGTGGCGTGTGATCGAGTCTGCGCTCGCCGACCCTCCGCCCGGTGTCTCGCTCGTCGTTGCGCATCCGGGGGGAGTGAAGGGCAAGAAGTACCTCACGGCCCTCCGCGCGGCGGGCGTCAGCGAGGTGTCGTGCGCGGCGATCAAGAAGGGCCGCGCGACAGAGGAATACCTGGCCGCCGAGGTGCGCCGGCGCGGTCGCAAGTCCACCCCTGGAGCCATCCACGCCCTCTACGAGGCCATTGGCCACGACCTCGGGCTGCTCATGGGGGCGGTCGCGCAACTGTGCAGCGACGTCGAGTCCGGGCCGATCGACGAGGAAGCCGTCGCGAGGTACTTCGTCGGGGTGGCCGACGTCCAGGGCTACAAGGTCTCGGACTCCGTGTGGGACCGTCGGCCGGTCGACGCCCTGCGTGACCTGCGCTGGATGGCCGAGTCGTCCGGCCGTGCGGGCGTCGGGCCTGCGGTCACCGCGATGCTGGGCTCGGGTCTGCGGGCACTCGTGCGGGTCCAGGGCCTGCCGCCGACGGTCAGCGAGGCCGAAGCCCTGCAGGAGACCGGGATCAGATTCGATTGGCAACTGCGCAATGCGCGCAATCGCGCGAAGCGCTGGCGCGCCGATCGCCTCGCCGCCGCGGCCGTCGGCCTCGCGGACCTTGATGTCGCCGTCAAGGGCGGACTGCGCGAGGGGGACTCGCGTGACGTGGACCAGAAGCTCCACGACATGGAGGCCTACGTCGTACGCACTGCCTCGGTCCGCGACCAGTAGTCGTCGAGCGCCGCCTGGCGAACGTCGAGCGACATGGGTCGCGGCAGGACAACGACGAAGGCCCGACCCCCGGAGGGATCGGGCCTTCGGTTGACTGTGGGTTACAGGGCCGCGGCGCGCTTGGCGATCGAGGACTTGCGGTTGGCTGCCTGGTTGGCGTGGATGACGCCCTTGCTCACGGCCTTGTCGAGCTGGCGGCATGCCTCGCGAGCGAGCTCCTGGGCCTTGGTGGCCTCGCCGGCGTCAGCGGCCTCGCGGAAGCGGCGGACGTGCGTCTTCAGGGAGGACTTCACGGCCTTGTTGCGCAGGCGCGCCTTCTCGTTGGTGCGATTGCGCTTGATCTGCGACTTGATGTTCGCCACTGGTGTGCCTTTGCCTCTCGGATGATCGTGACCCCGCCAACCCCGGCTGGGCCGAGGACCAAGGGTACCGGGGACCCTCCGGGGACCCAAATCGCCCTCGGGGGAGCCCC
The DNA here is from genome assembly GCA_049431945.1 of Candidatus Nanopelagicales bacterium. Classification (GTDB taxonomy): domain Bacteria; phylum Actinomycetota; class Actinomycetes; order S36-B12; family S36-B12; genus Mxb001. The sequence goes on from JBMTDJ010000050.1 coordinate 1,512, forward strand.
CTGCCGCGACGCTGCCCGCCCCGATGCCCCGTGCGAGGATTCTCCGGTGCTCCCACCCCAGCCCGGCCGGACTGATCCGGCGGTGATCCGCAACTTTTGCATCATCGCCCACATCGACCATGGCAAGTCCACCCTGGCTGACCGCATGCTGCAGGCGACCGGGGTGGTCGACGACCGGCAGATGCGCGCCCAGTACCTCGACCGCATGGACATCGAGCGTGAGCGCGGCATCACGATCAAGTCCCAGGCGGTCCGCCTGCCCTACCGGGCCCAGGACGGCCAGGACTACGTCCTCAATCTCATCGACACCCCCGGTCACGTCGACTTCACCTACGAAGTGTCGCGCTCTCTGGCGGCATGCGAGGGCGCCGTTCTGCTCGTCGATGCCGCCCAGGGCATCGAGGCGCAGACGCTGGCCAATCTCTACCTCGCGCTTGAGAACGACCTGCAGATCATCCCGGTGCTCAACAAGATCGACCTGCCCGCGGCACAGCCCGAGAAGTACGCCGCCGAGCTCGCCCACATCATCGGCTGCTCGCCCGACGACGTGCTCAAGGTGTCGGCCAAGACCGGTGAGGGAGTCGCCGAACTCCTCGAGGAGATCGTCCGCACCGTGCCGCACCCGATCGGCAACGCCGATGCACCCGTGCGCGCGCTGATCTTCGACTCGGTCTACGACACCTACCGCGGTGTCGTGACCTACGTCCGCGTCATCGACGGTCACGTCTCCACCCGTGAGCGCATCGAGATGATGTCGACCCACGCGATCCACGACCTGCTGGAGATCGGTGTGATCTCGCCCGAGCCCGTGGTCGCGAAGGGCCTCGGCGTCGGCGAGGTGGGCTACCTCATCACCGGGGTCAAGGACGTGCGCCAATCGCGCGTGGGCGACACCGTCACCCTCGCCAACAAGGGAGCCACGGAAGCGCTCGGCGGCTACCGCGACCCCAAGCCGATGGTCTTCTCCGGCCTGTATCCCATCGACGGCTCGGATTACCCCGCGCTGCGCGACGCCCTCGACAAGCTCAAGCTCAATGACGCCGCGCTCGTCTATGAGCCCGAGACGTCCGTGGCCCTGGGCTTCGGCTTCCGCTGCGGCTTCCTCGGCCTGCTGCACCTGGAGATCGTGCGCGAACGGCTCGAACGGGAATTCAACCTGGACCTCATCTCGACGGCTCCCAACGTCGTCTACCGGGTGATCAAGGACGACGGCGCCGAGGTCATCGTGACCAATCCATCGGAGTTCCCCACGGGCAAGGTCGCAGAGGTTCACGAGCCGGTGGTGCGCTCGACGATCCTGGCGCCCTCGGACTTCGTCGGCACGATCATGGAGCTCTGCCAGGCGCGCCGGGGTGTGCTGCTCGGCATGGACTACCTCAGCCAGGACCGCGTCGAGTTGCGCTACACCCTGCCGCTCGCCGAGATCGTCTTCGACTTCTTCGACCAGTTGAAGTCCCGCACCAAGGGCTACGCCTCACTGGACTACGAGACCAGCGGCGAGCAGGCGGCGGACCTGGTCAAGGTGGACATCCTGCTCCACGGCGACACCGTCGATGCCTTCAGCGCGATCGTGCATAAGGACAAGGCCTACGCGTACGGCGTGGCCATGACGGCCAAACTTCGCGAGCTCATCCCTCGGCAGCAGTTCGAGGTGCCGATCCAGGCAGCGATCGGCTCAAGGGTCATCGCCCGCGAGACTGTGCGAGCGATCCGCAAGGACGTGCTCGCCAAGTGCTACGGCGGAGACATCACTCGCAAGCGCAAACTGCTGGAGAAGCAGAAGGAAGGCAAGAAGCGCATGAAGATGGTCGGCCGCGTCGAGGTGCCCCAGGAGGCCTTCATCGCGGCGCTGTCGACGTCTGACGAGCCGGCCAAGAAGTAGGGCCAACCACCGCTTCGGTCTTGACTACGGCAGCGGTTCGATGCGCATCGTGACCTGGGTGATCTCGCCCATGACCACCGCGAGCATGTCGACCTGGTAGCCGTTGCCGACCAGGCCATACATGCCATTGGCGCCGAGGGGGATGTCGCCGTCTACGGCGAATCCCTTAGTCATGAGGTCCTTGACGTAGGCATCCACCGTCGCCATCTGGTCGCCCGGGGCCTGGAAGGACCCGGTCCAGTTGGTGTCGCCGGCGGTGGAGCCGGCCATGATGACTTCGAAGCCGGGCGGTGGCGGGACCTCACTGGGCCACGTGGGCGGCAGCTCACCGGTACCGAATTCGATGGTGCCGTCGCTTGCCTCGACCTTGACGCCGCCATCCTCGTCGAGTTGCACCGAGGCGCTCCCACTGAGCGCGTCGTTCATCGCGTCTTCGGCGCGATCGGTGGCGCTGCCGCAGGCGCTCAGTGCGCCGACCGCGAGCACGGCGCCGACCGCCGCGGCCATAACTCGGCGCATCACTTCACGAACCGGATGCAGACCGGGTAGCGGTACTCGATGCCCTGGTTGTTCTTGATCGCGGCGATGATGATGAAGATGATGCTCGCGATCCCGATCGCGATGATCACGAAGATGCCGATGATGATGAGTGTCAGCACGAATCCAATGAGGTAGCCGATGAGCACCGTGATCTGGAAGTTGAGCGCCTCGGTCGACTCCTTCTTGACGAAGGCATTGCGCGGGCCGAAGACGAGCATGACGATAAGCGGGCCGATGAATCCCAGCAGGATCCCGGAGAGTTGGCCGAGCATGGCCCACAGGCGGGCATCGGAGTCCGACATCGGCTGCGGACCGACCGGAGGTGTGGGGGGTGGGGGTGTCGTCGACATGGGGCCTCCCAGGCGTGAAGTCGATCTCTCTTGGGCAGAGCGTACTCCGACCCCGGCTGGGAAGCCCGGTATCGCGGAGCACAATGACCGGGTGTCGGTCCGCTCCTTCGGCTTCTACGTCCACGTGCCCTTCTGCTCCACCAGGTGCGGGTACTGCGACTTCAACACCTACACGGCCGACGAGCTCGGCTCAGGAGCAAGCAGGGCAACCTACGCCGACACGGTGATCGGTGAGATCCGATCCGCGAGGGGCCGGGTTGGCGATGGTCGCCCTGTCGAGACGGTGTTCTTCGGGGGAGGTACACCCACCCTCCTCGGCGCCGGGGACCTTGCTCGCATCCTCGACGCCATCCGATCGGAGTTCGGCCTGGCCCCCGATGTCGAGGTCACGACGGAGGCGAACCCTGACTCGGTGTCGCTCGCCTCGCTCCGCGAGTTGCGCGACGGGGGATTCACCCGTGTGTCATTCGGAGTGCAGAGCCTGGCCCCGCATGTCCTCGCGACGCTGGAGCGCACACACACGCCTGGCCGCGCCCTCGAAGCGATCGCCGAGGCTCGCGCGGCGGGATTCGATCACGTGAGCGCCGACCTCATCTACGCGACGCCGGGGGAGACCGACGACGACCTGGTGGCGTCGGTGCGTGGCGTGCTCGACGCAGGTGTCGATCACCTGTCGGCGTACTCCCTCATCGTGGAGGAGGGCACGCGACTTGCGGCACGCGTGAGACGCGGGCAGATCGACGATGTCGACGACGACGTCGCCGCAGAGCGCTACGTCATAGTCGACACGCTGGCGCGGGAGGCCGGACTGGAGTGGTACGAGGTGTCGAACTGGGCGCGACCCGGCGGTGAGTGCCACCACAACCTCGGCTACTGGCGCGGTGGCGACTGGTGGGGTGCGGGGCCTGGTGCCCACGGCCACCTCGATGGTCGGCGCTGGTGGAACCTCAAGCACCCGGCGGCCTATGCACGCGCTGTCGCCGATGAGGTGCCTCCGATCGCCGGCGAGGAAATCGTGAGCGAGGAAGGACGCCGACTCGAGCGCGTGATGCTCGGGATGCGCCTGCGAGAGGGCATCACTGTGGACGGACTTCCGGCGGGGGACCTCGATGCCGTGGCCCGAGAGGGGCTTGTCGACGTACACGCGGGTCGAGTAGCCCTCACGTCGCCAGGCCGACTCCTCGCAGATGCGGTCATTCGGCGGCTCACCCACTGAGGCATGCCGCCGCATTCCGCTAGGGACGCAGCGGTCGCCCGTCGGCATCGGTGCGGATGCCTGATCCCTTGAGGATGAGGATGCCCTCGACGATCCCCCACAGGCCGCCGAGGCCGCACGTGGCGATCGTCACGAGGATCTGCAAGACGCCCATGCTGGGGTAGCCGAGGTAGAAGCGGTGCACGCCGAGCCATCCGAGGAAGATCCCGAGCAGTCCTGCGGTGAGCCGCGACCTGGTCGGGGCGACCGTGGCGTCGTCGGGGGACACGACCGGGGACGGCAGCGGAGGTGGCGGCCCGTAGCCGGGGGGAGGTGGACCCGGGTACGCCGGCCCCGTGGGCGGCGGGCTGCTGAGCGGCGGGACAGGCGGGAACTGCTCGCCGGGTGTCGGCGGAGTGGGCTCGGTCACGCGGGCCTCCTCGTCAGCGCGCTCCATGATGCCCGAGGGCGTAGCATTGGCACTCGAACGATGTGAGTGCCAAGGGATGATGGCCCAGGACTCGCGTGGGAGCACAGGAGGTGGCCATGCTCGAGGATCGGCGGCTTGCCGTGCTGCGTGCCATCGTCGAGGACTACGTCTCCACGCGCGAGCCGGTGGGTAGCAAGGCACTTGTCGAGAGGCACTCCCTGGGTGTGTCTTCGGCCACGGTGCGCAATGACATGGCGGTGCTCGAGGAGGAGGGCTACATCGCGCAGCCCCACACCAGCGCCGGACGCATCCCCACCGATCTCGGCTACCGCGCCTTCGTCGATCGACTGTCAGGCGTCAAGCCGATGTCCTCCGCGGAGCGACGGGCGATCTCGGACTTCCTCGCGGGCGCCGTTGACCTCGACGACGTCATGGCTCGCAGTGTGCGCCTTCTCGCCCAACTCACGCGCCAGGTCGCTCTCGTCCAGTACCCCTCGCTCGTGCAGTCGACCGTGCTCCACATCGAAATCATCCGCCTGAGCGAGACTCGTCTGCTCGTGGTCCTCATCGCGGACACCGGACGCGTCGAGCAGCGCACCGTGGATCTCCCTGTCGCCCTGTCGGAGGACGACGTGAGCCTCGTTCGCGGCCGGATCCTGGCCACGGCGATTGGCGAAAAATGTGCCGAACTGGGCGATCGCCTCGCCCCGATCGTCGAGACCTATGACGAGGTTCTGCGACCATCCGTCGCCGCGCTCGTGGTCACTCTCATCGAGGCGACCGCGGACACCGTGGAGCAGCGCATCGTGCTCGGGGGCACCGCCAATCTTGCGCGCAACCGCGACGCCTTCGCGATCAGCCTCGAGCCCGTGCTGGAGGCGCTGGAGGAGCAGGTTGTCCTGCTTCGCCTGCTCGGTGAGGTCTCTGGCGACGTCACGGTGCGCATCGGACACGAGAACCCGGTCGAGGATCTGCAAGGCACGAGCCTGGTCGCGACCGGCTACGGTCGCGGCGAATCCGTCGTGGCCGGTGTTGGTGTCGTCGGCCCCACCCACATGGACTACCCGGGCACCATCGCCTCCGTGACGGCTGTGGCGCAGTACTTGAGCCGCATCCTGGATGAGCAGTAGGGGCGAGGAACTCGACACCGTGACCACCGACTATTACGCCCTCCTGGGCATCTCGCGCGATGCCGGTGCCGACGAGATCAAGCGCGCCTATCGTCAGTTGGCTCGCGAACTGCACCCCGATGTCAACCAGGACCCCCAGAGCGTCGAGCGCTTCAAGGAGGTCACGGCGGCCTACGAGGTGCTCAGTGACCCGGAGAAGCGCCAGATGTACGACATGGGCGGTGACCCGCTTCGCGCTAGCGGCAGTGGCTTCGGGGCAACCTTCGACTTTGGCGACATCATGGACGCCTTCTTCGGAGGTGGTCAGCGTCGCGGGCCGCGGCCGCGCATGCGTCGTGGACAGGATGCGCTCATCCGTCTCGAGGTCGACCTCGCCGAGGCAATGACCGGTGTGACGCGTGAAGTCCAGGTCGACACAGCGGTGAAGTGCGAAGCCTGCTCGGGTGCTGGCGCGGCTCCGGGCACGGGACCTGCCACCTGCCCGATGTGCAAGGGCAACGGCGAGATCCAGAATGTGCAGCGCTCGTTCCTCGGTCAGGTCATGACCGCGCGCCCATGCCCGCAGTGCCAGGGCTTCGGCACCACGATCCCGCACCCGTGCGTGGAGTGCTCGGGCGACGGTCGGGTGCGCACCCGCGCAACGATCGGCGTGCGCATCCCCCCGGGCGTCGACACGGGCACGCGGATCCAGCTCGCCGGTCAAGGCGAAGTCGGCCCCGGTGGAGGGGATGCTGGGGACCTGTACGTCGAGATCATCCAGGCCCCGCACCCGGTCTTCGAGCGCCGCGGTGACGATCTCGTCTGCACGGTGGAGGTCCCCATGACCGCAGCTGCCCTCGGCACGGGGATCGAACTCGAGACACTCGAAGGTCTGGAGCAGGTGGACGTGCGTCCCGGCACTCAACCCGGAGCGGTGCTCACGCTGCGTGGTCGCGGTGTCCCGCACCTGAGGGGGTCCGGGCGCGGCGATCTGCACATCCAGCTCGACGTGCGCACGCCCACGCGCCTCGATGACCAGCAGGAGGCCTTCCTGCGTCAGTTGGCGCAGGCCCGTGGTGAAGAGGGCGTCACGCTTCGGGCAAGCGAGCAGACCGCCGATGAGACCGGGGGATTCTTCTCGCGCCTGCGCGGTGCGTTCAGCGGACGCTGAGCATGGCCCCCCACGTGTTCCTGGTCGAGCCGTCGGCCGTTCCGGATAGTCGCGGCATCGTCGCGCTCGAAGGCGACGAGGCGCGCCACGCTGCTCAGGTCGTGAGATTGCGTGTCGGTGAACGTGTCGACCTCGTCGATGGTGTGGGCCGGAGACTTTCGGGCGAGGTAGCCACCGTCCGTCGTGATCGAGTCGACGTGATGATCGTCGACGTCGCGACGGACCCGCCGCCATCGCCTCGCATCGTGGTCGTGCAGGCCCTGGCCAAGGGTGACCGAGGCGAACGGGCGATTGAGGCGATGACCGAGGTCGGTGTTGATGTCGTCATCCCCTGGTCGGCTGAGCGGTGCGTGTCGCGATGGGTGGGGGACAAGGCGCAGCGTGGTGTGGAGAAGTGGCGTGCCACCGCTCGCGCAGCCGCCAAGCAGGCGCGGCGCTCTCGGCTGCCCGAGGTCGTGAGTCTGCACTCCACACAGGAACTCGAGCCCTGGATCGCGGGTGCGACACTCGCGGTGTGCCTCGACGAGTCCAGTGCCCACGACCTTGCTGCGATGGCTGTCCCCGCGTCCGGAGACATCGTTCTCATCGTCGGCCCTGAAGGCGGTGTGTCCGACGCTGAGCGCGAGCTTCTCGTCGGATACGGAGCTCGACCGGGCAGGCTGGGCCCATCCGTCATGCGCACGTCCACGGCCGGTCCTGTGGCGGCGGCCGTCGTGCTGTCCCGTACGCCGCGCTGGGGATCGCCCGCATGACGCCCGGCCGCGTGTCAGGATGGCCACGTGACTGACTGCTTGTTCTGCCGCATCGCGTCGGGTGAGATTCCCGCCGACATCATCGCGCGCAGCGACCGTGCCCTCGCCTTCCGCGACATCGAGCCGCAGGCGCCTGTGCATGTGCTGGTTATCCCCATCGAGCACTACGACGACGTGCCCTCGGTGGCAGACGCGGACCCCGCCCTGGCGGGCGAGATGCTGGGCCTAGCCGCGGACGTGGCCCGCCAGGAGGGCGTCGAGGCATCTGGCCACCGGCTCGTGGCCAACACGGGCGAGGAGGGCGGTCAGTCGGTGCCCCATGCTCATATGCATGTCCTGGGTGGTCGAGCCCTCGGCTGGCCTCCCGGCTGAGGCTAGGATGCTGCCCACATGAGCACTCCCTCACAGGCCACCATCACGGTCCCGGCATCCCAGCCGATGGTCGCCCTCCTCGGCCCGGGAGACGAACTCCTGCGCGTCGTCGAGGCACAGTTCCCCGATGCCGACATCCACGTGCGCGGCAACGAGGTTCGCCTCACCGGGTCCGCTGACGACGTCGGCCTCATCGAGATCCTCATCGCCGAGATGCTCGCCGTACTGCGCACCGGCCAGGGCCTGACCACCGAATCCGTCGAGCGGAGCATCTCGCTGCTCCGCGCCGGCACCCGACCTGCGGAGGTGCTCTCGACGAACATCCTCAGCTCGCGCGGTCGCACCATCCGTGCCAAGTCCCTCAACCAGAAGCGCTACGTCGAGGCGATCGACACCCACACGGTGACCTTCGGCATCGGCCCTGCCGGCACCGGCAAGACGTATCTCGCCGTGGCCAAGGCCGTGCAGGCTCTCCAAGCGAAGAAGGTCACGCGCATCATCCTCACTCGCCCAGCGGTCGAGGCAGGCGAGCGGCTTGGCTTCTTGCCGGGCACGCTGTCGGAGAAGATCGACCCGTATCTGCGGCCGCTGTACGACGCTCTCCACGACATGCTCGATCCAGACTCGATTCCCCGGCTCATCACCGGTGGGACCATCGAGATCGCTCCCCTTGCCTACATGCGCGGACGCACGCTCAACGACGCCTTCATCATTTTGGACGAGGCCCAGAACACCACGGCCGAGCAGATGAAGATGTTCCTCACTCGTCTGGGATTCGGGTCCACGATGGTCGTCACCGGCGATGTCACGCAGGTCGACCTCCCGACAGCCACCACCTCCGGACTCATGGCCGTGCAGGAGATTCTCATCGGCATCGACGACGTGGCCTTCTGCACGCTCACGTCCGCTGACGTGGTGCGTCACCGGCTCGTCGGCGAGATCGTGGAGGCGTACGGCCGCTACGACGCCACCGTGGGGCTGCGCCCGGCGGCTCCGCACCGTGGTCCGCGCAGGGCGTAGCACGTGGCGATTGACATTGATGATTCATCTGGCGCTGAGGGCATCGACCTCGCGCTGATGGAGCGTCAGGCTGCCTATCTGCTGGACCGCCTCCATCTGGATCCGCAGGCGGAACTGTCGATCGTGCTCGTGGATGAGGACGAGATGGCCCGGCTGCATGTCGAGTGGATGGACGAGCCCGGCCCGACCGACGTGCTCTCCTTTCCCATGGATGACCTGCGTGCCGGCGACCCCGCTGGCCCACGCGTGCAGGGCGTCCTCGGCGACATCGTGCTCTGCCCGGCTGTGGCCGCCCGCCAGGGTGCGGTGGCCGGCCACGGCACTGAGACCGAACTCGCCCTGCTCCTGACCCACGGTGTCCTGCACCTACTGGGTCACGACCACGCGGAACCCGAGGAGCACGAGCGCATGTTCGCCCTGCAGGCAGATCTCCTGGGTTCCTGGCTGGCGGAGGCGCGATGACGACCGACGTCTGGCTCATCGTCATCGCGATCCTCCTCGTCGTCACCGCCTGGCTTCTGGTGATGGCCGAGACGGCGATCGGCCGAGTCTCGCGAGGCCGAGCTGAGGACCTGGCCCGCGACGGGGTTCGCGGGGGTGCTCGCCTGCTCGACGTCGTCTCCGACCGTCCCCGCTACGTCAACGTCCTGCTCTTCTTGTCCACTGTCGCCTCAGTCACGGCTATTGCGCTCGTGTCCTACGTCGGCGTCGTGGGCTTCCAGGAGGATCGCGGCTGGCCGGTCTGGCTGTCCCTCCTCGTCGTCGTGGCGATGATGGTCGTTGTCAACTACGTCGTCCTCGGAGTGGCCGCGCGCACACTCGGGCGGCAGCATGCGGACCGCATCGCGCTGCGCTCGGCGGGGATCACGAGCCTGCTCGCGGGCATCCTCGGCCCGCTTGCCACCCTCCTCATCATCGTGGGCAACACGCTCACTCCGGGCCGCGGATATCGCGAGGGGCCGTTCGCCACACAGGCCGAACTCCGAGAGCTCGTGGACATCGCTGAGGCCGAGGATCTGATCGAGGACGATGAGCGCCAGATGATCCACTCGGTCTTCGAGCTCGGCGACACCTTTGCCCGCGAGGTCATGGTGCCGCGCACTGAGATGATCTACATCGAGCGCCACAAGACACTGCGCCAGGCGCTCTCCCTGGGCCTACGGTCCGGCTTCTCGCGCATTCCGGTCATCGGGGAGAACTCCGACGATGTCGTGGGCATCGTCTACCTCAAGGACGTCGTTCGCCGTGTCTTTGACCGGCGTGATGCCGAGCAGACCGAGACAGTCGAATCCCTCATGCGTCCGGCCTTCATGGTGCCCGATAGCAAGCAGGTGGACGAGCTCCTCAAGGACATGCAGGCGGCGCGCACGCATATGGCCATCGTCGTCGACGAATACGGTGGCACCGCTGGCCTAGTGACCATCGAGGACGTGCTCGAGGAGATCGTCGGCGAGATCGCAGACGAGTACGACACCGCTGCCCCGGAGGTGGCGCGACTAGAGGACGGGGCAGTGCGGGTGAGTGCACGCATGCACGTCGATGACTTCGCCGACCTCATCGATGTCGATGTCGAGTCCGACGATGAGGGCGTCGACACGGTCCTGGGGCTCATGGGCAAGCGGCTTGGGCGCGTGCCGATTCCCGGTGCGACGATCGATGTCGACGGCTGGCGTCTCACGGCCGAACAGGGGATGGGACGCCGCAATCGCATCGGTAGCGTGCTGGCAGTGCGCATTCAAGAACCACAGATCGCGGACGATGAGGCGGAAATCGGTGAGTGAGGAGCTCGGCGCCGAGGATCTCAAGCTCGTCACGCTTGCGCGCGGAGCCCGTGCACGGATCGGGGCTGCCCGCGGTGCGGCCGTGCGCGATGAGACCGGCCGCACCTACGCCGCGGCCGATGTCTCCCTCGCGTCACTCTCGATCAGCGCCTTGGCGCTCGCAGTCGCCCAGGCGGCGGCGGCAGGTGCGCGTGGTGCGGAGGCGGCCGTGGTGGTGGCCGATGCGCCGAGCGACGATGAGGGCCGCCGGGCCCTGGCTGATCTCGGTGGCCCGGACGTCATCGTGCACCTGGTCGGGCCCGATGGTGTCGTCGTCTCCACTGTGACTGCCGGAGCATGAGCATCCCCGTCGCGACGCCGACCGAGCGTCGCACTGCATCGGTGGCCGTGCTCGGCTCCGCGGCGCTTTTCGGCACGTCGGGCACCGCGCGCGTCCTGCTCCAGCCCGATGCGCCTGCGGCCGGCGCCGCCGCAGCGCGGCTGATCGTCGGTGCAGCGGGACTGGTGGCCTGGGCTTCGCGCACGCCGGAGGGCCGTCAGGCGCTGCTGCGCCTGTGGCGCCGGCCGATTATCTGGGCCATGGGCGTCACGGTGGCGGCGTACCAGATCTTCTTCTTCCTCGCGATGAGTCGCACGGGCGTTGCGGTCGGGACGTTGGCCAGCCTGGCGCTCGCTCCCTTCATGGCCGGAATCCTGGGCTGGATCATGCGCGAGGGTGCGCCCGGCTACGTCTGGCTCGCGTCGACCGTGCTTGCCATCACGGGGGTGTCATTGCTCACGGTGGGCGCGGGCGACAGCCGGGATGTGCTCGGCATTGCCTTCGGTCTCGCGGCGGGTGCGTCCTATGCGTTCTTCACCGTCTTCGGCGTGAGATTCGCGCGCGAGGGCGAGCAGCCGACGAATGTGCTGGCTGCATCCTTCGCGGTCTCGGGCGTGCTGCTCATCCCGGTCTTCCTCATGTCGGGATCATGGTGGATGTCGTGGTCGTCGATGGCCCTCATCCTCTGGCTCGGGCTCGCGACGACGACGCTGGCGTATGTGCTCTTCGGCATCGGCTTGCGCTCGCTTCAGCCCGGCCACATCGCCACGCTCAACCTTGCCGAGCCGGTCTTCGCCACGCTCCTGGGAGTCTTTGTCCTCGGCGAGGCGCTCGGCGGCTTGGGGGCGCTCGGGTGCCTGCTCGTCATCGTCGGCCTTGGCGTCCTCGGCGCGGCCGAAGGAAGGACTGCGACATGAGTGGGCACCGTTCGGGTCTGGCCTGCCTGGTCGGGCGCCCCAATGCCGGCAAGTCGACGCTGACCAATGCCCTTATCGGCACCAAGGTCGCCATCACCTCGAAGCGTCCGCAGACCACGCGTCATGTCGTGCGCGGCATCCTCACCCGACCCGATGCTCAACTGGTCGTGCTCGACACCCCCGGACTGCACAAGCCCCGCACACTCCTCGGTGAACGCCTCAATGACCTCGTACGCGAGGCGTGGTCGACCGTGGATGTCGCGGCACTGTGCTTGCCCGCGACGGAGAAGGTGGGCCCGGGCGACACCTACATCGCCTCCGAGCTTGCCAAGGCGCGCCGCGGTGGTGGCCGTGCGACCTTCGCGATCGTGACAAAGACGGATGCGGCCACTCCCGCCCAGATCACCGAGCGCCTCGCGGAGGCCGCCGCACTCGGGGCGCGAGCGGGCCTGGAGTGGTCGGAGATCGTGCCCGTGTCTGCCGTGACGGGAGACAACGTCGGCCTGCTTGCCGATCTCCTCATCGCGCAATTGCCCGAGGGTCCAGCCCTCTATCCGGACGGCGAGGTGACCGACGAGCCCGAGGAGGTGCTCGTTGCGGAACTGATCCGGGAGGCGGCACTCGAAGGCCTGGCTGACGAACTCCCGCACTCGCTCGCCGTCGTCGTCGACGAGATGGAGTTGCGCGAGGACCGGCCAGAGGATCGACCGCTGCTCGATATCCACGCCATCGTCTACGTCGAACGCGACAGCCAGAAGGCGATCGTCATCGGCAAGGGCGGCTCGCGACTGAAGGATGTGGGCACCAAGGCCCGCCGCGGCATCGAGGCTTTGCTCGGCACGCCGGTCTTCCTGGACCTGCACGTCAAGGTTGCCAAGGACTGGCAGCGCGACCCGCGTCAGCTCCGTCGATTGGGCTTCTGATCCTGCGAGGATGGCGCTGTGCCGACGTATCGCGATGAGGGGATCGTCCTGCGCACCCAGCGCCTGGGCGAAGCCGATCGCATCGTCACGCTTCTCACGCGGGCCCACGGGCGCGTGCGCGCCGTAGCCAAGGGAGTGCGGCGTACCGGCAGCCGCTTCGGCGCTCGGCTCGAGCCCTTCGGCCACGTCGACATCCAGTTGCACGAGGGGCGCTCACTCGACACTGTGACCCAGGTGGAGTCGCTCGCCGCCCACGGGGCGACGCTGTCGGCGGACTACCCGCGATGGACATCCGGCACCGCGATGCTCGAGGCTGCCGAGAGGCTCACACCGGTCGAACGCGAGCCTGCGGTCCAGCAGTACCTCCTCCTCATCGGTGGCCTGCGCACATTGGTGTCGGGCACGCACGATCCTTCGCTTATCCTCGACGCCTTCCTCGTGCGCTCGCTCGCCATAGCCGGCTGGTCACCCTCCTTCTCCGAGTGCGCACGATGCGGTGCGCCCGGCCCCCACCGCTCCTTCGCCGTCAACGGCGGCGGTGCGCTCTGCGAGGAGTGCCGCACCCCCGGCAGCGCCCGTCCCGCCGCCGAGACGCTCGACCTGCTCGGCGCGCTGCTTTCTGGTGACTGGGCAGCCGCCGATGCCAGCGAGCCCCGCCACCGCCGCGAGGCGAGCGGACT
>JBMTDJ010000051.1:0-14724 GCA_049431945.1 Candidatus Nanopelagicales bacterium
GAACAGCACCGTCGGGCTGACAGGATTTGAACCTGCGACCCCTTGACCCCCAGTCGTAAGCGCTCGTTCCGCGAGGTTCTCCGTCGTGTCCTCGAGTCTCGCTTCCGTGCTCGTCGACTCACTCTGTCTCGCGGTCCGTGCTGACGGATGGCTCGACGTGACGTCACGTCCGGGAGCTAATGGTCCCCAGAATGGTCCCCAGGGTCCCGGCCTTCCGCGCGGCAAGCCGCTGTCGACGAACTACTCCTGCAAGATCAAGAGGCTGCGCTCAGGAAACACCGAGTTCCGGGTCGCCTTGTGGTACCAGTCGGGCTCGGGCGCACAGGGAACGATTGCTTACTCCGCGTGGTCCGACTCGGTCAAAGTGAAGTAGCCGCCGTCAAGGCCCTGCGACTCCCGTGGGCATAGTCGCCCGGTGGCGCGTGGGTGACTGGGACGCGGCGGGGAAACAATCCATGCGTCCGAAGTCCAACCCCAACGCTAGTAATGGCGACACGATCACCCACGCTGCCCCACGACCCTCAGGCAACTCCTATCGCGGTTTTTGCTTGATATGTAGTCGTCTCCATGTCCATGAACCCGGTGAAGGAAACCCCGTCCGCAAAGGGGAGGATCTGCGTGGCCCAAAATCCGCCAAACCCATTGGAGCGATCAATCCAGTAGTAGAGATTCGCCAGTCCGGCCCAGCCGATGGAGCCGGCTGGGCGCCCCGTGGGGGCCTCTTCGTCATTGATCATAAAGGTGTAGGACCACGACTTCGGTAGACCCGGGAAGAACTCGGCGTCGTTGGACAGCCACGGGATAACACCCGGCAGCATGACGACCCGCTGGTGATCCTCCAGACCGCTTCGGACGGCAGCCTCGACGGTCTCCTTCTTCAGGACACGCCCGTGAGGGCCGGCGCCGTCATTAAGCCACATTCGAATGAACTTCATGTAGTCGCCGACGGTTGCGTACAGACCGTGGCCGCCCATGTGGACCTCAGGCTCCTGGGTGAGGATCAGGTCAGGCTGAGGAGTGAGCGATCCATCCGCGTTGCGCAGGTGCATGGTCGCCCGCCTCTCCGCCATGGAAGGTGACATCACAAAGCCAATATCGACCATGCCGAGGGGTTCAAAGACCCGCTCCTGCATCACTTCTCCAAGGCGCTTGCCTCGGACTCCCTCCACGACCTGGCCCGCCCAGTCAAGATTCGTTCCGTACTCCCACATGTCACCAGGGTCGAATAGTAGAGGCGTTTCAATCGAGGCTCGGGAGGCTGTTATGACGCTCGGCTGTCCATGGTTCTCGGCCATGCGATTGTACTTTTCATTGAAAAAGTCATAGCCAAAGCCAGCCGTATGCAGCATTAGCATGCGGGTCGTGATGTCGCGCTTCGGCGGACGTAACACGGGATTCCCGTCGCCGTCAAATCCGTCGAGAACCTGGAGCTTTCCGATCTCAGGCGCGTATTTTTTCGCGGGCGCATCGAGATCCAGCAGACCCTCTTCAACACACTGCATCACGCAGGTGCCCGTGATCGCCTTGGTCGTCGAAAAGATTGCAAAGACCGAGTCGGTGGTCATTGGCACACCCGTGTCGAGGTCACGAACACCCCGCGCACCTTCATAAATATTGTCGGCCCGGTCCGAGACCATAGCGACGACTCCTGGGACACGAGGGTCACTGTCGACGACGCCATCAAGGACTGCATCAAGATCCAGTGAAAGGCTCATTCGTACCTCCTCTAGAGGCGGGACAAGGGGCGACCGCCGACGCGGCCAGACTATAGAGGAAGTCCAACTTTCGTGCCCTTTCCCTCAAACTCCTCACGCTGAAGCCAACGGCGCGGAGGACCACTCGGTGAGTTCTCGCAAAGGGAGCCCGCACTTGATTGAACCGCGCGGTTGCAGGAGAGTTTGCCAATCGAACGGCACCCCTAGAGCAGAGTGGAGACAGGTCATGGCAGAAGTTGAATTGATTCCTGGCGGTACGCTCCAAACGCAGACGCCTGAGGAGGGGCGACAACTTGCCATAAAGCTGGCTCGAATGATCATCAAGGCGACCCAGCCTGACGCAGATGAGCGCGCTCGCCAGAGAGTGACCTATGCGACCGATCCGGCGATGTTGATCGCTGTCGGCCAGACCGTCGCAATAGAGTTCGCGACGATCGCTGCGGCCAATGATTACTGGAAGTAGATTTCCAAACTATCGAAGACCGGGATATGCCATTGGCACGTCCCGCGACATCCGTTCACGAAATGCCGAGCTGAGTCAACTGGTGGCCACGTGGCGCAGTGGTGGCTGGGGCACGATCAAGTCGAGATCAGGGCGACCCAAATCCAACACCCGGGCAACACCCCGGCCTTGGTTGATGGCAACTGCCGCCTGCGCCGGGAGCTGGTCGTTGACGGCTGCAATGCGGGACCGCACATAATCGCCGTCGAGTGACGATCGTTGCCGGCGCGCAGAGACTGCCCAACTTCGTGACTGACTCATGTCCAACAGACGTAAGCGCTCGTCTCGGAGTGTCTTCCGTCGTGTCCTCGAGTCTAGCCTCCACGCTCGTCGGCTCGCTCTTCTGGCGCGGTCCGTGCTGACGGATGGCTCGACGTGACGTCACGTCCGGGAGCTAATGGTCCCCAGAATGGTCCCCACGGACGCTCGAGGGACGACGGAGGCCGGTAGCTCTTCGCGAGTTACCGGCCTCTGACGTGAGAAGACTTCTGTCGGGCTGACAGGATTTGAACCTGCGACCCCTTGACCCCCAGTCAAGTGCGCTACCAAGCTGCGCTACAGCCCGCTGCCCCGCAGTCCCAGTCGAGACCGGCTTACGGGAACCGCGCAAGCGTAGCCGAGCGCCCCCGACCCGCGATCTCCGACCCGCTCCTTCGTTGAGTGGCGGGTTCCCGCGTGTGACACGCCGATGCGCCCTGCGATACGTCGCCACTCAACGAACTACCTCCGGCGACGCTTCTCCCGGATCCGCAGATTGATGCGGATCGGCGTACCCACGAACCCGAACTCCTCGCGCAGCCTTCGTTCGATGAATCGGCGATAGCCCGCCTCGAGGAATCCCGTGGTGAACAGGACGAAGGTGGGCGGCCGCGTCCCGCTCTGGGTCCCGAAGAGGATGCGGGGCTGCTTGCCGCCGCGGACGGGGTGCGGATGGGCAGCCACCAGATCGGCGAGGAAGGCATTGAGGCGTGACGTGGGGACGCGCGTCTCCCAGCCGGCGAGCGCCTCATCGAGTGCGGGGACGAGCTTGGCCACGTGGCGCCCGGTCATCGCCGAGACATTGACGCGCGGAGCCCATCGCACCTGGACGAGCTCGCGGTCGATCTCCTTCTCAAGGTAGCGCTGGCGATCCTCGTCGACCAAGTCCCACTTGTTGTAGGCGATCACCAGTGCGCGGCCCGTCTCGATGACAAGCGAGAGCAGGCGTAGGTCCTGCTCGGATATCGGCTCGGAGGCATCGACGAGGACCAGGGCCACCTCGGACTTCTCCAGGGCTGCACGCGTGCGCAAGCTCGCGTAGTACTCGTGCCCGCTGGCCTCCTTGACCCGGCGACGGATACCGGCCGTGTCGACAAACCACCACTCACGGTCACCGAGCACGATGAGCTCATCCACCGGGTCCACCGTCGTACCCGCAACCGAGTCGACCACGACGCGCGACTCCCCAGCGAGCTTGTTGAGCAACGAGGACTTCCCGACGTTGGGACGGCCGAGCAGCGCCACACGCCGCGGACCCCCTCCTCGCTCGCGTCCCTGACCCTCCTCGGGCAGGAGCGAGACGACCTCGTCCAGCAGGTCACCGCTCCCGCGACCATGGAGCGCCGAGACGGCATGCGGCTCACCAAGTCCGAGCGACCACAGCGCTGCGGCGTCGGATTCGCTGCGTGAATCGTCCACCTTGTTGGCGACGAGGAGCACCGGCACACCCGCCTTGCGCAGAACCCGTACGACGGACTCGTCCGCATCAAGAGGGCCGACAGTGGCGTCCACCACGAGCAGGACAACGTCGGCCTCGTTCATCGCGCGCTCGGCCTGGGCAGCGATCTGACCGGCCATGCCCTTGGCATCGCGCTGCCATCCCCCGGTGTCCATCAGCAGGAACCGGCGGCCATTCCACTCCGCCTCGTAGCTCACCCGGTCGCGTGTGACTCCGGGGATGTCCTGGACGACAGCCTCGCGTCGCCCGATGATGCGGTTAACGAGGGTTGACTTGCCCACGTTGGGCCGGCCCACCACCGCGACGACGGGCAGCAGGTCGTCCTCGGGGCGAGCATCCAGATCCAGCTCGTCGAGATCACCGAACTCCGCCACCGCGGCGGCACGCGCCGCGGCCATGAGGGCGTCGACTCCAGCGCTCCCCCCGGCGTCATCGACTTCGACATCGAGGTCGGCCTCCCAAGGAGCGTCGTCAGCGACGACATCGAGTTCCACGACGGGCAGCTCGTCTTCTGGGGTCACGACGCACCATTGTCCGTGGCCGTGTCACGATCCTCGACCCCGACCCCATCGACATAGCCCATACGCTGCCGCGCCCTTTCGGCGTGGTCAACGGCGCTCTGCCGGATCGCCTCGGCGAGAAGGAGCACCTCGGCGCGACTCGCCGGATCCGCGGGCGCATCGAGGAGGACCGGGTCGCCCACCACCACGTCCACGCGGGCCCGCCACCCAGGCAGGTCGCCGGCGTGACGACCTGAGCCGCCAAGGACGACCACCGGAAGGACAGGGGAACCCGTCCGTGCCAGCAGGTAGCCCGCAGCCCGTTCGTTCCCATCGCCGACCCATGCGCCTACGGCACCTCCGGCCTCAAGCGTGTCGACGGCCTCCCTGAGCCCCGTTCCGGGATCCGCAGCATCGATGAGGACTCGGCCGGGCGCCTTGCCACCGACCGCCGCAAGCCCCCCGGGGTCCACGAGGACGTCAACGGGTCTCGGAAGGCACGTCGCGATCACGGTGGCGTCGAGGAAGCCTAGGTGAGGGGCCGCCACGAGGAGGGGGCCACGACGCGGACAACGGTGAGCGCCGTGGACCCTGAGCCGATAGCCCCAGCGAAGGGCCGGCGCGATGACATTCCGGGCCGTTGCGCTGACGCTCATCGCGTGCCCGCGAGGGCGGCCACCACGGCGTCGATGACCTGCTCGAGTGTCAGAGCCGTGCCATCGATCGCCACCGCATCCCCTGCTTGCGTCAACGGTGAGACGACGCGCGTGGAGTCGCGAAGGTCACGGGACTCCAGGTTGGCTCTCGCAGAGTCGACGCTCCCCGCGCCAAGACTGTCGGTGTCCTGCCGGGCCCGACGTTCGGCGCGAGCGGCGACGTCGGCGGTGAGGTAGACCTTGAGGTCAGCCTCGGGCAGCACCACAGTGCCGATATCGCGACCTTCCATGACAACTCCGACGCCATCGGCGAGCGCAGCATGGACGAGCTCGCGCTGCTGCTGCACCAGCCGTGCCCGAACCTCGGGTACGGCGGCAACCAGGCTCACGGCGTCAGCGACGCGTGGCTCGCGGATGGGGCCGGACACATCGATGCCGTCCACGGACACTCCTGGCGCTGCAGGGTCCTGGCGGAGCTCGATGAGCGGCTCGCGACAGCGTGCCGCCACGGTCACCGGATCATCAATCGGTACGCCGTGCTCGACCATCCACCACGTCATCGCGCGATACATCGCACCGGTGTCGACGTAGCGCAGCCCTAGTCGCTCAGCGACCCCGCGCGATGTGCTCGACTTGCCCGAGCCGGACGGGCCGTCGATGGCGATGATCGGCCCGCTCATCAAGACCCCCTACGCCCGGACATCGAAGCCCAGGTCAATGAGGCCCTCCCGCAGCCGCGCGCTCGCCTCGGGGCGCACGGAGAGCTCGATAAGCCCTGACGGCTTACCGAGGACGTGGTCGATGCGGACGTCTTCGAGGTTGATCCCCAGGTCGCCCGCCGCCACGAAGAGCCGAGCGAGTTCACCGGGTTCATCCTTGACGATGGCGGTCACGACGTCGTACGCCGTTGCCGCGTCGCCGTGCTTGCCCGGGACGCGCTCGCGCCCGGCAGAGCCACGCGTGAGCGCACTCGCGACCTCCGCGCCGTCTCCGGATCGCAGATCGCTGACGACGCGCTCGAGGTCGTCGCTGAAGGCTTCAAGGACGCCGGCGACAGAGTCAGCATTCGCGGACAGGATGGCTCTCCACAAGTGCGGATCCGAGCCCGCGATCCGGGTCATGTCGCGCAGACCCTGACCTGATACCGCGACGGCCTGAGCGTCGGCGTCGAGCAAGCGAGCGGCAAGCAGCGAGGAGATGAGCTGGGGTGCATGCGACGTGAGCGCGACGGCCTCATCGTGCTCGTCGGGATCCATGACGAACGGGACCGCGCCACACGTCCGGGCGAGATCGATGACCTCCTGAACCCTCTCCTGCGCAGTCCCGGCAGTGGGGGTCACCACCCACGGGCGGTCGTCAAAGAGTTCCATGCGCGCAGCGCCCGGACCCGACTTCTCCCGACCCGCCATGGGGTGGCCACCGACGAGCCTGGCGGGGTCCGCACCCGAGGCGATCGCGCTCGCCAAGGGCGCTCCCTTGACCGACGTCACATCCGTGATCGTGGCGTCGGGGAATCGCATGGCCTCGGCCATCACCGCTCCCGCGCTCGCGGGCGGCACGGCCACTACGACCAGTCGAGGGGTGTCGCGCGTGGAATCCCAGGGTTCCCCCGCTCCTCGTTCCAGGGCCTGATCGAGGCAGACCGGGTCGACGTCATCGATCCATACAGCGACTCCCGCCCGGCGCAGGGCCAGGCCGACCGACGCTCCGAGCAAGCCGCTGCCGACGACGAGGACCGGGCCCTCGACCGGCACGCTCATGTGGCCAGGTCCTGGCGGAGCACCTCGGCCCCGCGCAGGTAGACATGGTGGATGCCGGACCGGGGACGGTCGCTCTCGGCGTGGATGAGCACGCGTACGACGCGGGGCATCGCGCCCGTGATGTCGAGTTCCTGAGCGCAGATCAACGGCACGTCCTTCAGTCCCAGCGCCCTTGCTGACGCCGCGGGAAAGGCGCAGTGCAGGTCCGGGGTCGCCGTGAAGAGAATGCTCACCAGGTCGTCGTTGGCCACGTCATTGCGCGACAGCATCTCGCTGACCAATTCGACCACGGCATCAGCCATCTCGGCCGCGTCATCGGCCTGGAGCATGGTCGCGCCACGGATTCCCCTCATGGGCATGGCGCCACCCTAGTGACTAGAGCCCGGCGGCGGTGTAGAGGCTGTGCAGCTCGGCACCCGCCACCACACGGGTGCGCCCGGGACGCAGTTGACCGAGCCGGATCGGCCCCACCTGGGTGCGGACGAGTTCCTCGACGGGATGACCGACGGCCTGGAGCAGACGCCGCACGATGTGATTGCGCCCCTCGTGCAAGGTGACCTCGACGAGCGCCTTGTTGGGGGTGGCTTCGAGGATGGCAAAGGAGTCGACAGAGGCCGGTCCATCGTCGAGCTCGACGCCGGCGCGCAGCTGACGGCCGACATCCCGCGGAATGGGTCCGGGGACGAGCGCGACGTAGGTCTTGGGCACACCGTGGGATGGATGGGAAAGTCGCTGCGCGAGCGTGCCGTCATTGGTGAGGAGCAACAGCCCCTCGGTGTCAGAATCCAGTCGCCCCACGTGGAAGAGTCGCTCCGTGCGCTCGGTCACGTAGTCACCGACGCAGGGACGACCTAGGTCGTCGGACATGGCGGTGACCACTCCTCGCGGCTTGTTGAGCACGAGCACGACGTTGTCCGGTGCCGTGGGCACTCGCTCCCCATCGACTCGGACCACCGCCTTGAGCGGATCTATCCTGAGCCCCTGCTCGCGCACGACTCGGCCGTCGACCTCGACACGCCCCTGGGCAATGAGGTCCTCGCACGCGCGTCGGCTCCCGATCCCGGCTGCCGCGAGCACCTTCTGGAGGCGCACTCCCTCGTCGGCCACTACTCCCCCGCGGCGACGGCGTCGATCACGGCATCGAGTTCGGCGAGGTCGGGCAGGTGCTCGGCCAGGTCCGGGAGATCGTCAAGGCTGGCGATCCCGAGCCGCTCGAGGAAGTACGGCGTCGTCCGGAAGAGAATCGCCTGACTGGCAGGGTCGGTGCCCGCCTCCTCGATGAGGCCCCGGGACTGCAGGGTGCGCAGGACCCCATCGACGTTGACGCCACGAACCGCACTGATGCGCGCACGAGACACGGGCTGCCGATAGGCAATGACAGCGAGGGTCTCCAGTGCCGCCTGGGTGAGCTTCGCCTGCTGCCCGTCGAGCACCCAGCGCTCGACCATGCCCGAGCAGGCGGCGCTGGTATAGAAACGCCACCCTCCGGCGACCTCGCGCAACGCGAAACCACGTTCGTGCGCGGCATAATCCGCAGACAGTTCAGCCAGACGTGCAGCCACCTCGTCCACGGGGTGCCTCGTGGCCTCGGCGAGCTCAATCGTCGACTGAGGTTCCACGGCCACGATGAGCAGGGCCTCAAGCGCGGCGCCGAGAGAGGGCGCGGGGAGCTCATCGACCGGGTCATCCAGCGCCCCGACCAGCCCACCGTCAGCGTCGTTCACGACGACCTCGTCAACCGTGTCCTCGCTCATTCCTCGTCCTCCATTATCGGCGCGACGCCATCGCCCTCGTCCGTGTCGCGCGCATCGGACAGTTCGACATCCATGCTGGCCTCGTCGTCGTGGTCGTCGTATTCATCCCGGACGTCGACGTCACCGTCGTCACTGCCTGTCCACCGGATCGTGAGATCGCCGAGGGGCGCAAGCTGCTCGAACGAGACCGATCCCTCGCGGAAGAGCTCCAGCAGGGCCAGGAATCGCCCGATGACCACCATCGTCGTCGCCGCATCCGATACGAGCGAGCGAAATGTCGTCGTGCGCAGTCGGCGCAGGCGACCCACGATGACTGCCGCCTGCTCACGAACGCTCACCAAGGGCACGTGCAGGTGACTGATGCTGACCTCGGGCTCCAGGCGCGGCGCGAGGGCCTTGGCCGCGAGAGCAGCGAAGGCATCGGGGCCGAGGCCGAGCACGACCTCGGGGAGGAGGTCGGCGAAGTGACGATCGAGCCCCACAGTGCGCGGCACCTGGCGCCCGGCTGCGGCCATGCGCTCGGCGAAAATCGCTGAGACCTCCTTGTACGCGCGGTACTGCAGGAGGCGAGCGAAGAGCAGGTCGCGCGCCTCGAGAAGGGCGAGGTCCTCCTCGTCCTCCACCTCACCGCTGGGCAGTAGCCGAGCGGCTTTGAGATCGAGCAGGGTCGCCGCGACGACGAGGAACTCCGTCGTCTCGTCGAGGTCCCACTCCGGTCCCTGCGCGCGCAGATGCGCGATGAATTCGTCGGTGACGATGTGGAGGGCGAGCTCCGTGACCTCGAGCTTGTGCTTGGAGATGAGCTGGAGCAGGAGATCGAAAGGCCCCTCGAAGGCACCCACGGACACGGAGAAGGTCGGGGTGTCAACAGGCTCGGCCTGCACGATCTCCTCGTCGGCCATGGGGGTCTGCGTCACTTCGCGATGAGCTCTCTGGCCAATTGGCGGTAGGAATCGGCTCCCGGGCTCGATGGCGCGAAGACAGTGATGGGCTCCCCCGCCACGGTGGCGTCAGGGAACTTGATCGTGCGGCTGATCACGGTGTGGAAGACCTGATCGCCAAATGCATCGACGACACGCTCGAGAACCTCTCGGGTGTGCAACGTGCGCGCGTCGTACATCGTCGCGAGCACTCCGGTGAGCTGGAGGTTCGGGTTGAGTCTCCCCTGAACCTTCGTCACCGTGTCCGTCAGGAGCTTGACACCACGGAGGGCGAAGTACTCGCACTCGAGCGGGATGATGACGCCGTGTGCGGCCGTGAGGGCGTTGATCGTGAGCAATCCGAGCGAAGGCTGACAGTCGATGAGGATGTAGTCGTAGCGGTCGATCACACCCGCCAGTCCACGCACGAGAGCGTGCTCGCGCGCGACCTCGTTGACCAGCGCCACCTCGGCCGCTGACAGGTCGATGTTGCTGGGCATGAGGTCAAGCCCGGGGACGCTGGTGTGGACGATGACATCGTCCGGTGAGCATCCCTCGTCCATGAGCAGGTTGTAGACCGTCCGATCGAGTTCGTGGGCGGGTACGCCGAGCGCGACCGAGAGCGCACCTTGGGGATCGAAGTCCACGAGCAGCACGTTGCGCCCATACTGCGCGAGGGCCGCCCCGAGACTCACGGTCGAGGTGGTCTTGCCGACACCGCCCTTCTGGTTGACCATCGCGAGGACTTGAGCAGGTCCATGGTGCTCGAGGGGCGCGGGCTCCGGGAATTCGGGAACCGGCCGCCCCGTCGGGCCTACGCCCGGGGTGTCATCAGGCATGACGCCTCCTCCCGCGTGGCCCGGGTTGATCCCGGACCGCGACATCCTCTCAGACTCCCCGAGCCCGGGGGTGGCTGGTGGCATAGACCTCCCGCAGCGTGTCCACGGTGACCCGGGTGTAGATCTGAGTCGTGGTCACTGAGGCATGGCCCAGGAGCTCCTGGACCACCCTGACGTCCGCACCGCCCTCGAGAAGGTGGGTCGCGAAGCTGTGCCGGAAGGTGTGCGGGGAAATGCCCACCGAACCGGCGCGGTCCGCGGCTCGGTGGATGATCTCCCAGGCACTTTGCCGACTCAGGCGAGTACCCCGGGAATTGATGAACAGCGCGGGGGTGGACCGGCTCATGAGCGCCGGCCTGCCCCTCACGAGGTACGCAGAGACCGCGTCGGCCGCGTGACCGCCGAGGGGCAGACGCCGCTCCCGAGCACCCTTGCCGCGAAGCAGCACAACCCGCTCCTCGAGATCGATGTCATCGACGTCGAGACCGCAGGCCTCCGAGATGCGGGCGCCCACTCCATAGAGCAATTCGAGCAGAGCTGCGTCCCGGAGCCCCTTCGGCGGCTCGGCCGCGCCGGCGGCCTCGATGATGGCCACGACCCGCTCGTACGGAATGGCCTTGGGTAGTCGTCGCGCCGGGGCCGGAGGACGTACGGCGTGGGCCGGATCCTCGCCACTGATGCCCTCCACGGCGCAGAATCGATGGAAGCCGCGCACGGCGATGACGGCCCTGGCGACCGAACCCGCGGCGAGCGGCTTGGCGCCTGCCGATCCGCGCCCAAGATCCACGGTGAAGTCCGCCAGGTCGGTCGCGGTCACCCCCGACACGTCGGTGATGCCGCGGGTGGCGCACCAACGTGCGTAGCGATCGAGATCCCGGCGGTACGCGGTCACCGTGTTGCGCGACAAGCCCCGTTCGACGACGAGATGGTCGAGGTAGTCCCCGACCGATCGCTCGAGAGGTGTGACGCTCAGGCCAGCACGTCCTCGACCGTGGTGGACTCCAGGCCGAAGGCTTCGGCCACAGCGGGGTAGGTGATCTGCCCAGCATGCACGTTCAAGCCCGGTCGCAGCGCAGCGTCGCGACCGAGAGCTCCTCGCCATCCGTGGTCGGCGATCTCTATGGCGTAGGGCAGCGTCACATTGGTGAGGGCGTAGGTCGAGGTATGCGGCACAGCGCCCGGCATATTCGCGACGCAATAGAACACCGAGTCATGCACGGGGAAGGTGGGATCCGCATGGGTGGTCGGTCGCGAATCCTCGAAGCACCCTCCCTGGTCGATGGCGATGTCGACGAGCACGCTCCCCTTCTTCATGCGCGAGACGAGCTCGTTGCTCACGAGCGTCGGCGCCTTGGCGCCGGGCACGAGGACGGCGCCGATGACGAGGTCCGCGTCGAGGACGGCTCGCTCGATCTCGTAGGCATTGGACGCGACCGTCTGCATGTGTCCCTGATAGATGGCATCCACCTGGCGAAGCCGCGAGATGTTCTTGTCCAGCAGCAGGACCTCGGCCTGCATGCCCAGCGCGATGGCGGCGGCGTTCATCCCGGAGACCCCCGCGCCGATGACGACCACCTTGGCGGCGTAGACACCGGAGACTCCTCCCATGAGGACGCCCCTGCCACCGTGATCTCGCTGGAGCGCTTGCGCACCCACCTGCGGCGCCATGCGCCCGGCGACCTCGGACATGGGGGCGAGAAGGGGCAGTGAGCCGTCGGCGAGTTCCACGGTCTCGTAGGCGATAGCCGTCACCCCCGAGGTGAGCAGCGCATCAGTGCACTCGCGCGATGCTGCGAGATGAAGGTACGTGAAGAGGATCTGGCCCTCGCGCATCCGGCCGTACTCCTCCGCGATGGGCTCCTTGACCTTGAGGATGAGATCGGCGTAGCCCCACACGTCGTCCGCACTGGGGAGCATGCGCGCGCCAGCGGCGATGAACTCCTCGTCGGGGATTGCCGAACCCAGGCCCGCTCCTGCCTGCACGACGACCTCGTGACCGTGCCGGCACAACTCGAACACCCCCGCAGGCGTGATAGCCACGCGGTACTCATGGTTCTTCACCTCGGTGGGGACACCGACCTTCATCGCGCTCGCCTCCGTGCGCTCCACGGGTGCGCGCATCGCACCCACGCCCCACTCTGCCGCATCAGGACCGCTCACTCGTCGTCATGTCCGCCTCCGGGAGTTCCCACATGGGTTCATCCGCTTCCCTGAGCGTCCGCCAATCCCGGTCGCGGGATGCCGCGGCGGCGAGGACACCTACGACCGTCGTGGGGTTGTGGAGGTCCCCTGTGAGCGCGGCGTCCACGGCTGCATCAAGGTCAACCCACACCTGCGGGAGGTCCGCTTCCTCGGCCTCACCCGTGTGCGCCCGTCCGCCCGGCAGCGCGCTCAGGCCACGCGCGAGATAGCACCTAAACGCCTCCGACGAGCCGCCCGGGGAGTTGAAGAAGTCGACGAGCACGTGCCACTCGGTCGCCTCCAGGCCGGCTTCCTCGGCGAGCTCGCGCTGCGCCGTGACAAGGGGATGCTCTCCCGGTACGTCGCGCAGCCCTGCGGGCAGCTCCAACAGGAACCCGCCCACGGGGTGCCGGAACTGGCGGATCAGCAGGATGCGGTCACGATCATCGAGGGCCGCGACACCCACTGCCCCGGGATGAACAACAACGTCGCGCACGGCGACGGCGCCACTCGGTAGTCGGATTTCGTCGCTGACTACGGACCACACACGTCCATGCAGATGCTCCGTTCGCGCGAGGACCTCAGCGGGTTGCGCCTCGTCCCGGAGCGGGCCGACCCACTCACCGTCCGCCATCCCTACGGCTGCACGCCTGTCGCGGCAGGAACCTCCGCCGCCTGCCTCACCAGGGCAGCCCGTACGAGCCCCGCGAACAGCGGATGAGCCCGCGTGGGGCGGGACCGGAATTCCGGATGCGCCTGCGTCGACACGTAGTAGGGATGGACATCAGCGGGGAGCTCGACGAATTCCACGAGACGGCCGTCGGGACTTGTGCCCGACACGACCAATCCCGCCTCTTCCAGGCGCGGGCGATAGGCGTTGTTGACCTCAAAGCGATGCCGGTGACGCTCATCGACGTAGGGGAGATCGTAAGCGCGCTGAACGACCGAACCCTCAACCAGCTTGGCCGGGTACAGGCCCAGTCGCATGGTGCCCCCCATGTCACGCTCACCGGAGATCACCTCGCGCTGGTCGGCCATCGTCGCGACGACAGGGTGGGGCGTCGTCTCATCGAATTCCAGGGAGTTGGCGGCCTCGAGTCCAGCGACGTTGCGGGCGTACTCGATGACCATGCACTGCAGCCCAAGGCACAGGCCCAAGGTGGGAATCAGGTGCTCACGCGCGTAGCGCAACGCTCCTAGCTTGCCCTCGATCCCGCGCACCCCGAAGCCTCCCGGCACGCAGATGGCGTCCACCCCGGCCAGGTGCGCGGCTGCCGACTCGGCAGTGGCACAGTCGTCGCTGGTCACCCACCGGATCCGGACACGGCAGTCCTGGTCGAACCCGCCGGCTCGCAGCGCCTCGGTCACGGACAGGTAGGCGTCGGGCAGATCGACGTACTTGCCGACCAGGGCGATCTCGACTTCGTGGGCGGGATGATGCACGCGACGCAACAGATCGCCCCAGCGGGTCCAGTCGACATCGCGGAAGGGAAGACCGAGCCGGCGAACGACGTAGGCGTCAAGGCCTTCGGTGTGCAGCACCTTGGGGATGTCGTAGATGCTCGGAGCATCGACAGCGGCCACGACCGCTTCCTCATCGACGTCGCACATCAGCGAGATCTTGCGCTTGATTCCGGCGGGCACGGGACGGTCCGCTCGCAGGACGATGGCGTCAGGCTGGATGCCGATATTGCGCAACTGAGCCACGGAGTGCTGGGTGGGTTTGGTCTTGAGCTCACCCGAGGGGCCGATGTACGGCAGCAGGGAGACGTGGAGGAAGAAGACGTTGTCACGACCGACTTCGTGACGGATCTGGCGGACAGCCTCGAGGAAGGGCAGGGATTCGATATCACCGACGGTGCCGCCCACCTCGGTGATCACGACGTCGATGTCCGGCCCAGCCATGCGCCTGATGCGCGCCTTGATCTCGTTGGTGATGTGCGGGATGACCTGCACGGTATCGCCGAGGTACTCGCCGCGACGCTCCTTCGCGATCACAGTGGAGTACACCTGGCCGGTGGTGACATTGGCCGACCCGTGCAGGTCGGTGTCAAGGAAGCGCTCGTAGTGACCGACGTCGAGATCGGTCTCCGCGCCATCGTCGGTGACGAACACCTCTCCATGCTGGAAGGGATTCATCGTGCCCGGATCGACATTGAGGTAGGGATCAAGCTTTTGCA
>JBMTDJ010000052.1:0-14659 GCA_049431945.1 Candidatus Nanopelagicales bacterium
TGCACGACACCGTGCGCCTGCTCACCGGAAGCATCTCCGACTTCGTCGACGACTATCTCGAGTCCGACATCATCAAGGCAACGATCTGCTCAGCCGCGTGTGTCGGTATCAAACTCGGGCCGATGTCACCCGGCTCCGGCATCAATTGGCTCTACCTCGCCATGGGCGAGCACGATGGACTCGGCGGTTCATGGTCCTTCCACAAGGGCGGCAACGGCGGCTTCACCCAGGTGCTGGCTCGCGCAGCGACGGCGTACGGTGCCGACATCCGCCTTGACTCGCGCGTGTCCAGCCTCATCACCGAGGGCGGCGAGGTCCGTGGTGTCGTGCTCGACGACGGCACGGAGTTCCGCGCGCCCGTGGTGGTGAGCTCACTCGATCCGCGGCGTACCTTCCTCCAGATCGCCGACCCGCGCGAGCTGCCCGCCGACCTCGTCGAGACCATCCAGCGCTTCCGCTTCCAAGGCATCACGTCAAAGGTCAACTTCGCACTCGACGGAGTCCCGCACTATCCCGCGCTCGGTGATCGCACCGACCAGTACGGCGGCTTCATCAACATCGCTCCCACGGTGGAGTACATGGAGCGCGCCTACGATGCGGCGAAGTACGGCTGGTACAGCGAGCATCCCTACATCGACGCGTCGATCCAGTCCTTCATCGACCCGGACATGGCGCCCCCCGGCAAGCACGTGATGTCGTGCTACGTGATGTACACGCCATACAAGCTCAAGGACAGCACCTGGGAAGCTCAGGCGCAGAACATGGCTGACCGGGTGCAGGCCACGATGCAGCGGTTCTTCCCCAACTTCAACGACCTCGTGCTCCAGCGCGAGGTCGTCACGCCCGAGACGATCGAGTCCAGGACAGGCCTGTCGGAGGGCAACATCTACGCCGGGGAGTTCTTCCCCCACCAGATGTACTTCTTCCGTCCCGCGCCCGGCTACAGCGACTACCGCACGCCGATCCGCGGCTACTACCAGTGCGGCTCCGGCACGCATCCCGGCGGCTGCGTGATCGGTGCACCTGGCCGGTTCGCCAGCCAGCAGGTGCTCGCCGACACGAAGAGGTAGCCGTTACTGGTTCTGCTGCTGGTCGTTCTGGTTCTGGTTCTGGTTTTGGTTCTGGTCGTTCTGGTTCTGGTTCTGGTTCTGGTTCTGGTCGTTCTGGTTCTGGTTCTGGTTCTGGTTCTGGTTCTGGGAGCAGCCGGCCAGCGGCGCGATGATGAGTCCAGCGGCCATCAGGGCCGCGGCGATTCGCTGAGTCATGGCCGCATCATGCCCCATCGGGCAATCAGGGGGCGCGGATCTGGGGCTCGACCAGGTTGGCGTACCCGCGGCAGCCGTCAGGGGTCATGTGGATCCCTTCGGCGTAAAGCCAGTCGGGATGCAGCATGGAGATCGACTCCCAGTCGAAGATCCGCACGTTGTCGTAGCGGTCCGGCAAGGCGGCGATGGCGTCGTTCGTCGCCCGCTCGTAGGTATAGCGGGTCGGATCGTCGGGGAGCTGGATCGTCGACCACATGACGATGTGATCCGGCCCGAAGATCGACATGACCGAATCCAGTTCAGTATCTGAGGCTCCGCCGTTGGTCCCCAGGTGGACGATGACCCGCTGTGGTAGCCACTCGCGCTTGCGCTCGAGGATGCCGATGGCATCGCCGATGCCGCGTGACTGCTTGGCATCCACCGCAATCCCTCGGCCATCGAGGCAGGACGCTGCACCCGCCAGCACCGAATCACCGATCGCGAAAATCTCTCCGTCGTAGGGCGTCGGCGCCGGTGACGGGGGACGCACCGACGCCGACGAGGGGTGGTGACGACGACGAAGCGTCACCACGAGCGTGCGCGAATCCATGCGATCCCCCGGAAGCGACAGGTGCACTGTCGCTCCCGACGCTATTCGCGCGCGTCCCGGTATCCGCTGTGCTCACGCGGTACGCAAGGAACCCCTAAGACGTATCGCAAGGACGCCTTAGGGCGCAGGGTCTTGACTACTCCTCGATGTCAGGCTCGGGTTCGGATTCCTCGAGATCCTCGCCGCCGTCGGACTGCTCGACTTGCTCGGTCTCCTCTCCCGTGGACGATGAGCAGGCGGTGACTGAAGGCACGATGAGGCCGAATCCGAGGACTGCTGCGGCCCCGAGGCGAGCACCTGCGAGCCAAGCCTTGGTCGTACTCATGCAGTGTCCCTTCCTCGGTTTTGACGGTGGTCGTCGCGGTGCGTGTGTAACCTCGCCGCGGCAATCGGAACACACCATCACCTTGTGGGGCGGCTCAGCGGTCCAGGGCGCGCAACACCAGGTCCGGGAAGTCAGTGATGATCGCCTCGACTCGGCAGTCGTCGACGAGGACACGCACGAGATCGTTCAGGCTCGGCGCGCAGTGGGGCAGATCATCGGCGCGCACAGTCCACGGAGTGACGTACAGCCCCGCGGCGTGAGCCTGCTCCGCCAGGTCATTGGCGGCCATGGGCTCATGGTGCGTCAGCAGCATGCGTACGTCAGGGCCGATCCCATCGGCCCACTCGCGGATGCGCGACATAGCGTCAGGCTCGAGCATCCAGTCATAGTCGTAGTTCTCCCAGGTGCCGTCAGGGAGGCGCTCATACGTCTCGTGGTCGTCCGTGTGACAGATCAACTGCGTGAGAGGCACGTCGACCCCGGCTGCGGGACCGACCTCGGAGCGAATCCGCTGAAGTGCGTGTGCGTCGAAGCTCATCACCCGACAGTGGTCCTCGCGCGTGCGGTAGCCGAAGCGCGCGAGCACGGCATACACAGCGGACGGAAGGTCCTTGCCCTCCTGCTCGTGGAACCAGGGTGACTTCAGCTCGCAGAAGACCCCGACATTGCGACCAGAGCTGTGCCGAAGGCCCTGGAGGAACTCCAGTTCCGACTCCAGGGTGTGGAAGTGGAAGCTCGACTGCCACACCGGGAAGCGCCGAGGGAAGACCGGCTCATCGCGCCCGTCAACGACCGTGAAGCGCTCCGTCACCGACAGGGTGAGGATCTCTTCGAGGTCGAAGTCAACGACGTAGAAGTGCCCGTCCTCGCGCTGACGGCCCGGGAATCGGCGCGCAACATCGCTGACGTTGTCCAGCCACAGATCGTGGTTGATGAGCAGGTGGTCGTCGCGGGTCATGACGACGTCGTGCTCGACGTAGTCTGCTCCCATGCCGGCCGCGAGGGCCTTGGCAGGGAGCGTGCCTTCGGGCAGGTAGGCGCTCGCACCACGATGGGCAACGACCAGTGGCTTCATGCGGCGCAGGCTAGCGCTGAACCAGCGCGGGCTACGAGCCCTTCTGCATCTCTCGCTGAATCTGATCCTCGGTGAGGGGTTTGTTCATCACGTTGTTGACGCCGTAGAAGATCCCCCCGACGAGGAAGCCGCCCATGACCCAGATCGGCCAGAAGTATCCCTGACCGGAGAGGGCCCAGATGACCACCATGAAGATGGAGACGACCACCGCGCCGACGACGTAGTTCAGGAAGCCTCGACGCTGGTGCAGTCGCTGGATCGCCTGCTGTCGGGTGCTTTCATCACTCATGACCGCACGCTACGCCTACTGTCAAGGTCTAGCCTGGAGCCATGGCCGGTCGCATCACCGTCTGTCCCTCATGCCAGACCAAGAACCGCGTCCCTGCGGTCGCGTCGGGCAGGCCACGGTGCGCCTCCTGCAAGCGCGATCTGCCGTGGATTGCCGATGCCACGGATGCCGACTTCGCGCAGGTCACCGCGACCAATGACCTCGTCTTGGTGGACCTGTGGGCCCCGTGGTGCGGCCCCTGTCGCATGGTCGCACCGGTGCTCGAGCGACTCGCCGACCGCTACGCCGGCAAGCTCAAGGTCGTCAAGGTGAACGTCGACGACAACCCTGGAATCTCGCGGAGTTTCGACGCGAGCTCCATCCCGACCCTGGTGTTCCTGCGCGACGGCAAGCCCGTCGATCGCGTCGTCGGCGCCCAGCCCGAGCCCGCGCTCGCGAGCACGATCGATCGCCTCCTGTAGGGACACCCGGGCGCGCGACACCTAGGATGATCCGGTGCGGCGCATAGGAATCACCTTCGCAGCAGCCCTGATCCTGGTTTCCTTCGTCGGTCACGCGAGCGCCGTGGCTTCACCCGAGGACAGCGGCGCCGCAACCACGATCGCGTCACCGGCAACCTCGGCCGTGAGCCCCGTGCCCCGCGCCTCCCTCACCTGGCGCTCCTGCGGATCGTCCCTGCCAAGCAAGGCGCGCTGCAGCACCCTGACCGTCCCTCGCGACTGGGGCAGCAACCGGGTGAAGGGCACCTATGGGATCTCAGTTGCGAGGATCCCCGCGGAGAAGCCCAGTGAGCGGATCGGCGTGATCACCTTCAATCCGGGCGGACCTGGATCCGCGGCGGTGTCCAACATCACCTGGATCCAGGGCATGCTTCCGCAGCGGGTGCGCGACCGGTTCGACATCGTTGCCTGGGACCCTCGGGGTGTCGGTGGCTCTCAGCCCTATATCTCCGGCTGCTCCATAAAGGACGTCTATCCGCGAGCCACGGGAACGGTCAACTGGGAGAAGTGGGCCGCGCGCTACTTCGCCGCCAACGCCGAGGCGGCGGCAGCGTGCTACCAGGCCAACAAGCAGCACGCGCCGTACGTCGGCACCTGGCAGCTCGTGCACGACCTCGACGCACTGCGTGCAGCCCTGGGCGAGGAGCAACTCACCTTCTGGGGCATGAGCTACGGGTCGACTGTGGGGCGCGCCTACGCGCAGTACTTCCCCGACCGAGTGCGAGCCCTCTTGCTCGACGGCGTCATCTCACCCGTGTCGACCATCGAACTGTGGGCCCGCGAGCACACGTGGGATGACCCCCTGGCCATCGAGACGATGCTCGAAGCGCTGGGTCCGTCCTACCAGGCGAAGTACGCCCGGGTCATGGACTCGCTCCAGACCCGCACGCTGCGCTCGAGCAACGGCAACACGGTCACTCGCTGGTCGGTGGGCCGCGACATCATCAGCTGGGCGTCGTACCAGTCGACATGGAGCTCGGTAGCGAATCTGCTCAACTGGGTGGACGCTGGACTGCGTTCGCGCAATGCCCAGACTCGGCAGCGCTCGATCGATGCCGCCGCCGACATGCTGTCGGAGTCGAGCGCACTGGACCCCAAAGGCTGGCTCGAACCGCAGTGGACGTACGTCAACTGCTCGGACATGCCTGATCGACCCACGCCCGCGCGCCTCGCCGAGATCGCCCGCGAGGGCGAGGCGGCTGGCGGCGTGCACATCGGCCAGTCGGCGCTGCGCGAGGGGGTCCAGTGCGCGGGACTGCCCCGCTTCGGTCGCCCGATCCCGCAGATCCTCAGCCCCATCTCGCTCACGACGCCGCCCCTCGTGGCCAATGCGCGCGCGGACAACCGCACTCCCTGGACCGCGGCCCTCGAGATGTCGCGGGCTTTCACCGGCACGCGCACCGTCCAGTACGGCGGCACCCATCACATCGTCTTCGGTCGCACGACCTCCTGCGTCAACAAGCCCATCACCCGCTATCTCGTCGGCACGCGCATCCCGCGCCGCGACGTCGTCTGCCCCCTGCGCTACTAGCCGAGTAGCCTCGCTCCGTGACCGCACCGGCGACACTGCCCCAGGCAGTACGCCGCGCTGCGCAGGCGTGGCCCGACCGCACGGCGTGGATCTTCGACCTCCGCGAGGGCGCCGAGCCTCAGTGCAGCGCCACGCTGACCTTCGCGGAGGTCGCCGAGCGCGTCGACCGAACAGCTCGGCACTTGCGCGACCGTGGCATCCACTCGGGGGATCGAGTCGCCCTCCTGCTGCACAACAGGCCCGAGGTGCCTCTCACCTGGCTCGCGCTCGCGCAACTCGGGGCGACCGCGGTGCCCCTCGGCGTCAAGCTGCGTCGTGATGACGCCGGCTGGATCCTCGCGAAGTCGCGCGCCAAGGCCATCGTCACATCTTCGGATCTCGCGACTGCCATCTCACCCGTGGACGTCCCCGTCATCGACGTCGCAGCCCTCAGCGCTCCCGCATCCACATCTGACCCACTGCCCGATGTGCACGATCCCGATGACATCGTCAATGTGCAGTTCACGTCAGGCACGACCGGATCACCCAAGGGCTGCCTGCTCTCCCACCGTTACTGGCTCCATCTTGCACAGAGCATCGTCGACGGATTCCCTCGCCTAGGCACGGAGGACCGGATGCTCACCGCCCAGGCGATGTCCTACATGGATCCACAGTGGAATATCGCCGCGTCCCTGGTGAGCGGCGCCTCGCTTGTCGTCCTCGACGGCTTCCACCCGTCAACATTCTGGGATCGCGTGCGCGAGCACGACGTGACGTACTTCTATTGCCTAGCGGCCATGCCCGTGCTCATGCTCACCACACCACCCGATGCACGCGACCGCGACCATCGCGTGCGCGTGATCCAGTGCTCAGCCATCCCGCCCGCTCGCCATGCTGAACTCGAGCAGCGGTGGGGCACGCCGTGGTTCGAGGTCTTCGGCATGACCGAGACCGGTGGCGATATCCACGTGACCGACATCGAGCACGACGATCTGGTGGGCTCCGGCAGCATCGGCGTGGCCAAGCCCGGTCGCGAGGCACGCATTGTCGACGCCGAGGGGACCGACGTCGAGCCCGGCGAGACGGGTGAACTCGTGCTCCGCGGGCCCGGGATGATGTCGGGCTACGACGACGAGCCCGAGGCCACTGCCGCGGTCTTCCGCGGCGGGTGGTTGCACACCGGCGATCTCGCACGACGCGACGATCGTGGCGTCATCACCCTGGTGGGTCGTCTCAAGGATGTGGTGAGACGTGCCGGTGAGAACGTCGCCGCCCGCGAGGTCGAGGACACCCTCCTCGCCCATCCCGCGGTGCGCATGGCGGCAGTTGTCGGCGTCCCCGATGAGATCCGCGGGGAGGAGATCAAGGCCTACCTCGTCCTCACCGATGATCGCGACGCCGAGGCGGCGGCCGCCGACCTCGCGCCCTTCTGCGCCGAGCGCATCGCGCGCTTCAAGGTGCCGCGCTACTGGGAGGTGCGAGACGATCTGCCTCGCACGCCCTCCGAGCGAGTCGCCAAACCGGAACTCATCGCCGGACCCACATGGGATGCGGATACAGGCGGGTGGCTGCGATGACCATCGCGCTGCGCACGTTCCGGCCCGGCGACGACGCCTCCGCCCGAACGATCTACGAGGCGTCGTTCCCCGCGAGCCTGCGCGCCCCCTGGGCGGACCTGACTCACCACCGCGATGACGAGGAACTGCTCGTGCTCGTGGAGGGGGATCGCACCGTCCTCGGCACGGCGCTCATTCGCAGGCTCGGTCCGACCGACCTGGCATTCGTCCGCTACCTCGCGGTCGATCCAGAGCGGCGGAGCCAGGGACTCGGAGCGCTCCTCGTCGCTGAATTGCGTGGCCGGCTGGTCGACAAGGGGATCACCGCCTTCCTGCTCGATGTCGAGGCGCCCCTCGGAGCCCACGCCGAGGACGATCGTCGGCGCATTTCGTTTTACGAGCGGTGCGGCCTCTCCCTGCTCGACGTACCCGGATATGCGCCGCCGGAGCATGGCGAGACGGGCGAGATTGTTCCCCTCTTGCTCATGGGCGAGGTGCTCGACGACGGGGGTCCACTGGTCGGGGAGCGATTGGCTGAGGCAGTGCGGGCAGTGCTGCTCTATCGCTACGGCGTAGCCGACTAGGCAGATCGGCAGACGACACCGCGGGCGCGAGGCTCATCGGTCACGGTGATGACGCACGTGCTGTCCTCACCCTTCATGGTGAGCTTCACCTTGGGACCGTCGGACTCCACGCGCGTCGTGATGTCGGCCGTCGAGGCGAGTTGGCGCATGAGTGGACTCAGCGCGATGGTGATGAGCTGGTCGGCGAAGGTGTCGACCGAATCGATCTTGAGCTGCTCGAGGACCGCGTCGGCCAGGCGATCGGTGGCCATACCCTCCGCGGACGGCCTCGACGGACTGGCGGTCGGAGTGGGGGCAGGAGCGGCTTCAGGGGTGACGGACGGCTCCGTGGCTGCAGTGGTCGGGTCCTGGGGCTTCATGGGAGCCGAACCCGACTCCGCGGCAGGCGCGGCCGAGCAGGCGGCGAGGAGCAGCGGGGCGGCGAGGGCGACGGCGACGGCGGAGCGCATCCCACGACGGTAGGGCCCGAGGGCGCCCCGATGCCTGCTGAGCGAGCCCCCGACTAGGCTCGGATCGAGGATTCACGAGGAGGATTCATGGCCACGCATCAGGCAGCCAAGCCGCACTTGGTCTCGGCAATCATCACCGGCTGGGTGCTGGTCGCCCTCGTGTGGCTGATCTTCGGCTTCCTCTCGCAAAACTCCCTCATCTACGTCCCCATGCTGGTCGCCTACGCGGTCTGGACCGTGGTGTCACTCATCATCTTTGGACGCGGACTCGATCGAGAAATGGCGGCAGACGCCTCCCACGCAGATCACTAGCCGATCGCAGACTCACCGAACGCCCCGGCTATCAAGGATTACGACGCTCGCTAACCCTTGATAGCCGCGAGGTACGTGCGGATTACGCCGCGGCAGCGGACTTGCGTCGCGACAGGCGCTGCCGTATCGCGAAGTAAGCGACCGCGATCCACCCGAGCACCATCTGCGGTAAGAAGCAAAACGCACGCCAGATCACGTCGGCCGCGACCGCCTGCTCGAAGGTCGCGCCGAAGGCGACGAGCATTCCAATGAGAGCGGCATCCACCGTGCCAGCGCCACCCGGCGCCAGTGGCACGGTGGTGAGCAGCAGGGCCACCGAGAAGGCCGCGAAGACCTCGAGCACCGTGACCGCATCGGCCTCGACGCCGCGCAGGGCCGCGAGTACGACGAACATCGGCGTCAATTGGGCCAGGACATTGGTGATGGTGATCGGTACCCACCGCTTGCCCACCATCTCGGCGGCGGTGTCATTGAAGCCGACGACGCTGTCCACCACGTTGGGGGGCGTGCGCTTGATGAGTCTGAACACTCGGCCGAGGACACCCTGCACGAAATCACCCACGCGCTGCGCATTGGTTCGGCTGCGCAGCACGAACGCGATGGCGACCATGGAAACCAGGCACACGACACCCGCGATGATGATGATGATGTCGATCGTCGCGCACGGCAGCGCGCCGCACTCGTTGCCGGTGAGGGTCCGGCGTTCGAACACCCACAGCAGGATGAGGGCGACGCCCGGGGCGCCGAATGTCATGAGGTAGGTCCAGATGGCGTCTGCAGCAACTGCGGCCGCGGCCAGCTTCTGCTCGACGCGGTAGCGCGCGAGGATCGCGTACTGAGTCGCCACCGCGATAGGGCCGCCTCCGAAGGGGATCGTGGTCGAGATCGCGAAGCCGCCCTGCCGGTCGACGAAGGCTGGCTCGTAGCCGAGATGGGGAATCGCCGCCATCGCCGTGAGCGGATAGACCCCGATGGCAATGAGGGCGGCGCCAATGGCAGCCAGGGTCCATCCCACCGGCATGGAGAAGGCCGCCTGCACGCCCTTCTCAAAGCCGCCGAAGTTGCTGGCCATGTAGTCGAAAATGAAGTACGCCAGGGCGATACCCAGGACGGTGAGGATCACCTTGGGCAGCCACGACTTCCAGCCACTTCCCCGGACTGCCTCGATCGCCGCCTCAGGTGCGGCATCGGGGGATGCGGAATCGGCCACCCGTGGAGCCTGCCGCCTGACGGACCCGATGTCCAGCGCGACAGTCCCTCTCCCCGACTCCCCTAGGCTGCCAGCATGGCCACGAAGAAGCCCCCGCAGTCACGCAGCGCGACGTCCAGCGTCATCGACACGCGCTACTACCGCGACAACCTGGCCGCCTGGGACGAGCGCGCTCCGGCGCACGCCCGCGCCGAGGGATACGGCGTCGAGCGTTTCCATGCCGATCCGACATATCTGAGCGACGTCGTCGCCTTCGACATCCCCCTGCTCGGTGACGTGACCGGGCTCGAGGGGGTGCACCTGCAGTGCCATATCGGCACCGACACGGTGTCGCTCGCGCGCCGTGGTGCTCGCATGACCGGCCTGGACTTCTCTGGTGAATCCCTCGCCCAAGCCCGCGCACTGTCCGATGCGACCGACGCCGACGTGGACTTCGTCCAGTCGGATGTCTACGCCGCCGTCGAGGCCCTCGGGCGCGAGCGCTTCGACTTCGTCTTCACCGGCATCGGAGCCTTGTGCTGGCTTCCCGATGTCCGCCGGTGGGCCGAGGTCGTGCATGGCCTCCTCAAGCCGGGCGGATTCATCTTCATCCGGGAAGGCCACCCGATGCTCTGGGCCATGGACGAGTCTGTGGATGACGAGTTGGTCGCCGGCTACCCCTACTTCGAGGTGGACGCGCCTGTCACCGACGAGCATGACGGCAGCTATCTGCCGGTGGATACGACCTTCCGAGCGGACGTCTCGCACTCGTGGAATCACGGACTCGGCGAAACCGTCATGGCGCTCCTCGACACGGGAATGGCACTCGATCTGCTCGCCGAGCACGACAGCTGTCCGTGGGAGGCCCTGCCAGGCAAGATGCGCGAGGACTCCGACGGCGAGTGGCGCTTGCTCGAGCGACCCGAGCGGCTACCCCTCACCTACACGCTGCGGGCCCACCGAATCGATTGACTTCGGTAGGCCCGCGGACGCGTGGGTGAAGGCGAACTTAGTTCGTGTCGCCGATGCATCCTGTCATCATCGCGATGACCTTCTCTTGGAGCTCAGGTGTGATGTCGGCGTCCGTCTCCCCATCGCGCAACGCGGTGAGTTCCTCGGTCGAGTAGCCGGAGAGCTCCTGGCGAATGCAGTCGGTCGCCCCCTCGGGCATGCCCTCGCTGCCGATTTCGGACATGAGTTCATCGACGATCGCAGAGTTGTCATTGGAGGAGCTACCGCCCCCGCATGCGGTGAGGGTGAGAAGTGCCGCCGCGGCAGCGGCCGTGGCGATCGTGGCGAAGCGAGAGCGACCCATAGGGACCCCTTCAGATAGGCGTGCCCTAGACACGCGTCCACTCGGTCGGTGGAGTTAGCCCAGACGCTAGCACCGCCATACATACTCCAAGAGTGGATCGGCGGCGCGTCGCACACGAGGCCCTGCAGGTCTGCGTACGGCTGCAACGTGCCAATGTCCAGTGGATCGCGGGACTGCGCACGGGAATTCTCATCACGATCGCGGTGGGCCGTCGACATCGCTGTGATGGATGCGCTGTACTTCGCACTGGGTGGCCTGGTGACCATGGCCGTCAGCCGGCTGGGCTGGGCAATCTGCGGTAGAGCACATTCATCGCCGGAACGCCGAGACCGCTTGCCATGTCGTAGCCGGACGTCGCGACGCAGCATCCGACGAGTTGCACGCCGTTGTTGCCGAGCGTGATGTCGTAGTACGGCGACTTCGCCGCCGAGGCAGCCCCGTAGAGCCAGGCATTGGCGAAGCCGATGCTCGGATACCCGGCCTCACGCTGCTTGGCCGTCATCGCGGCGAGATTGGCTCCGACGAACGGTGCTCCGCCGCTCGTTCCGCCGAGGGAGTAGACCCCGTCGCCGTACACGATCGGCCACCCGGGCTTGACCGCGCCGAGCACCGCCACGTCAGGCACGGTGCGAGGGCCGACCGGAGTGGAGCCGGCCTGCCACCACGGCCGCGAGAAGACCGCACTGGGCCCCCCCGCACCCGCCAGCGCAGGGACCTGGCCACCGAGGTACGGGCGGTCGTTCCACACCTGCTCCTTGCGCCGGGTGTTGTCGGCCTTGAGCGCGAGCCGGGTACCTCCGACTGCAGTCACCCACGGCGATGTGGCCGGATACCAGAGGGTCGGCTCGCCGAGGGCCTCGGCAACCTCTGCGCCGCACATGGATGTGCCGTAGTCCCCGGTCGCGACCACGACGGTCGTGCCGACGATCGCCGCCATGCGCAGCAGGTCCTCGTTCAGCGCGATAAGTGCGCGTGACTCGTCCCTGACGGCGGGCTCGCAGATCCCGTAGGAAATCGAGACCGCGTCGGGCACCGCATCACCGTGCAGCATGCGTGCAAAGGCGTCGGTGAACGACGGAGCGTTGTTCGGGACCTCCAGGAGGCTGATCGACTCCGCGCCGCTCAGCACCGACGAGGCCGTGATGAGATCGAGGTGCGTCTCCATCGTGGCGCTCACGTAGGGCTCCGGCATTCCGGTGCCGAGCGTGACATCGATGCGGGGCTGCGAGTAGCCGAAGCACTCAGCGGCCGCCTCGATGTCAGCAGGGATGAAGCCTCCGCTGAGGGACACGATCGTCATGCGCGCGCCCTCGCCCCTCAGGCCCTTGCGGGCCAGCGCCGCCGTGCCGTAGGCGGTCTGGATCTGACCCGGCGCGTACACCGCGCGATCAGCCAGTGCCGGCGCATCGCACGTGCCCGCGGGCAGCGTGCCGCGGTTGCGCGGCCAGGCCTTCGGCTGGCCCGGATCGACAAGCGTCCCTCGAAGTTCAGCGAGCTGCGTCGGACTGATGCCGGGGGTATCAACGCTCGGCTCGTACTCGGCGTACTGCGACAGCAGTTCGACGACCACTGACCTCAGGGCCCTGGGCGGACTCTTGGCGTCGATCGTGTACGTCGTGTACGGATCGGCCGCCGTCGCACGCGTGATGACCATCTCGGAGTCGTACAGGCGCTCCCACGTTGCCACCTTCGCCGTGAGTCGCGCGAGGATGCGGCCTTCGTCGATCTCCACGCTGATGCCGAGTGGCTCGGCTACGGCGCGCAGGCGCTTGATGGCGCTGGTCTTCGCGCCGTACGCCTTGGCCGCAGCGGCGAGCGTCGGGTGGTCGCGGTACTCCAACTCCCCCGGTGTCGAGCGCTTGACGGCCTCTGCCTGCAGGACGGCACTGTCCCGAGGCAGTCCGGCAAAGAAGGTGATCTCCTTGTTGGCATCGCGAGCGGCGATCGCGGCGGCCTGCGTGTCGGCCGTGGGAGTGACCGCTGATGCCCCAGGCGCCACGAGGGACGCGGCCACGAGGGCTCCTGACACAAGCACGAGGACAGGCCTAAGACGCATGGCCTCGACCATAGCCCGGATCGCTAGCGGACGTAGACCTGCCCGCGTGACAGGTCGAGCGTCGAGCATGCACCGGTGCCAACGACCGCCGTGAGTGTCCGGCCATCACCCGACAGATGCACCTTCACCGCCTGAGCCGACGTCGACCAGCAATGCTCCTGGCCCGTCTTGATCGACTTCGGGTCCCGCCATGTCTCGGAGCCCGGCCCCTGCCTGCCGACCATCATCTGCGTCATCGGCTGTGATGCATTGAGGCCCCCGATGCGCACGGTGCCGCCGGGATCGACATTGAGCACGATCTGCGACTGGTACTCGCCAGCGTCGGGGACATCGCCCTGGCTCCAGGTCCGACCCCGATACGTCAGTTCGTTGACCTTCGCGTCGGCGAAGAACCACATGCCCTCGGCGGTGCCGGGCGTGCCCTGAGAGATGGTCCCGCACGTCGTCCCGGGCACGGGGTCACTCGACGGGGCCCCGAGCTTGGCAAGCCAGGAGTCCCGCTGCGCACCGGCATAGAAGTCGTAGGGGCACACGGCGTGGAGTTCACCCGATGCCCCGGGTGACGCGGTGAAACGTGCCTGGTTGATGAAGGTATTCGTGCGACTGCTGTCCTCCACCCGGAAGTCGAAGGCAACGGACCTACCAGCCTCTCCCTCGAACCAGCCGATCTGCTCTCCAGCCTTGACGGGCGTAGGGGTCACGGGCTGACCGGCGCTGGATGGGACCGGTTCCTTGGGCGCGGCCGCCGCGACGGCTCCGGTGACTCCCTTCACGTGGTAGAGCTGCACCTGCACCCCACATCCGGCGTCGAAGAACAACGAGTACTCCGGCTTGTAGGAGGGATCGTCACTGATCTTGTAGTAGGCGGCCTGCACGAGCGTCATGTCGACGGGCGCGTAGAGCGGTAGCCGCTGACCATCCAGAGACGGCTTCGAATGCACATAGGAACGCACCGAGAGCACTCCGCCGAACGCTGTCTGCTGGCCGATGGGCACCACGACCTGCACCTGATCGAGGTCAATGACGTCCCGGGTGAAAACCGGACGCGTGGTACACCCAGGGTCAGGGTCAGGATTCGGGTCAGGATTCGGGCCCTTCATGAGCTTCCAGACCAACTTGCCCTTCTTCTTGCCCTTCTTGATCTTGGTGCAGATCACGGTGCGCCCAGGCCCATCCCCCATGGTCGCGCCGACCTTCTTGCACGGCTTGCCCACTAGAGAGGCCGCCTGCGCCGGGGCAAGGACAACAGTCGTCGACACGATGAGGCAGAGCGTGATGGCACCGACCATCGATACCTTCCCCCGTGTGCGAAGCGCCATGATGGCCTTCTACCCGTAGGCCGGTTTCTCGGTGATGCATCCGGTGGCGAGAGTGTCCGGCCTGTAGTGCACCGTCCCCGTGTTGGTCTCGAAGGCACGCGCCGCCGTAGCCAACTGGGACAGCATCGATGCCTTCGCCGTCGGCTTCAGGTAAAGCGCCGGGCAGACGTGCATCGGCCGACCATCCGGGGACGACGCGAGGATACCGATCTCGTAGAGCGCATATTCGGACGCGTAGAGCCAGTTATCCTTCGTGTAGTAGCTGGCGACGGCGATGGGCTGACCTGCCCTGACTGTGTCTCCGACCTTCACGGTGGGGTCCATGA
>JBMTDJ010000053.1:0-14075 GCA_049431945.1 Candidatus Nanopelagicales bacterium
TGTTCCTGTCCGATGTCTATGGACCCGGCGAGGTGCTCGCCGAGGGCATCGTCCCGCGCCGACTGGTGACGACGTCGACGCACTTCCACCGGCAGGCATGGGGCATGCAGCCCGCCAACGGGGTGCGCATCCACATCTCAGGAATCGATCTCATTCGCGACGAGAAGGGCGGCTTCCGAGTCCTCGAGGACAATCTGCGCAATCCCTCAGGGGTGTCGTACGTGCTCCAGAATCGGCGCACCTTGGCGCACGTGATTCCCGAGGTCTTCGCCGGGCACGTCGTCCGGCCCGTCGCCGAATACCCCGAGCGCCTAGAGCGGGCACTCGCCAAGGCAGCGTCGGTGAGCAACCCGGTCATCGTCGTCCTCACTCCGGGAGTGCACAACTCCGCCCACTACGAGCACGCCTTCCTTGCGCGCAACATGGGTGTCGAGCTCGTGGAGGGACGGGATCTCTACTGTCGCGACGACCGAGTGTGGATGCGCACCACACTCGGACCACGGCAGGTTGACGTGATCTATCGACGTATCGACGACGACTACCTCGATCCGCTGCAACTTCGACCCGACAGCGTGCTTGGGGTTCCAGGCGTCCTCAATGCAGCCCGTGCCGGCAATGTGACGATCGCCAACGCCGTGGGCAACGGCGTCGCGGACGACAAAGCCATCTACCCCTACGTACCTGCACTGATTCGCTACTACCTCGGCGCCGAGCCCATCCTTCCCAATGTCGACACCTTCGATCTAGGGGATGAGGATCAGCGAGCCCACGTCTTCAGCCGCATCGAGCGGATGGTCGTCAAGCCCAGTGACGCATCCGGTGGCTACGGATTGCTCATGGGACCGTCGGCGACGGAGGAGCAGATTGTCGAGACACGGTCTGCTGTCGAGGCGAATCCCCGCGGCTGGATCGCGCAGCCTGTCGTCACCTTCTCGACATGTCCCACGGTGGTCGACGGCGGCCGGGTCGAGGCACGGCACGTCGACCTGCGTCCCTTCGCTGTCAATGACGGGGATGAGATCTACGTCCTTCCCGGTGGCCTGACCCGGGTTGCGCTTCCCGAGGGAAGCCTGGTCGTGAACTCAAGCCAGGGGGGAGGGTCGAAGGACACGTGGGTCCTCGATGCCGCGGGCGCGGTGTCCCGGCCTCAGCCACGTCAGCGCCGGCGGGCGTCGGTCGAGCCGGATCTGCCCGCACGACATGAGGCGCCGCGTACCCATGACGAGCGCCTTCAGCAGCAGGAGCGCCAGCAGCAGCAGGGGCGTCAGCATCACGAACCCGAGGCACCATGCTGAGTCGGATCGCAGAGTCCTTCTTCTGGATCGGTAGATACCTCGAGCGTGCGCATGCGACGGCCCGCATGGTGGCCGAGCACCATCAACTGATCGTGGAGGAATCCCCTGCCGATGAGGCGGGTGCATCCGCGATGCTGCTCGAGGCCCTCTCACTTGAGGATGACGGCAGCGGCGGCTCGCTTGTCACCACCGTGCTGGGAGACCCGGGGAGGCCGTCGACCGTCGCAGGGGCCATCGCGTCCGCGCGAGCGAATGCACTGGCCGTGCGCGACGTCCTTTCCGTCGAAGTCTTCGAGGCACTCAATGCGGCGCACCTATCCGTCGTACGAGGACTTGGTCTCGCCCGCGTGGACAGTCCCGGTGTTGCGCTCCATCGTGTCGTCGAGCGACTCCTGGTCGTCCACGGCGTCATCGCCTGGGCGATGCCGCGCGATGAGGCATACCACTTCTTCGTCCTCGGACGCTCACTCGAGCGGATAGACATGACGGCCAGACTCCTCGCCGTGCAGCATGATGCGGTGTGGCCGGAGTCAGGGCCGGTCGCGGCACTGCGCTCGGCCGCTGCCCACTCGGCCTACCTCCGGCGAGCCGCCATCGACGGGGACGGGGTTCGGGAGTTCCTCGTGCTCGACCCGGATTTCCCGCGTTCCATGCGACGCAGCGCTGTGGAGGCCGAGGATGCGGTGCGCTCGATCATGACGCTGGGCGCCGGGGGTGGTACCGAGCTCTTGCGCGAGGTCGGCATGCTCCGATCATCACTGGAGTTCGCGGTGCGCCCCAC
The DNA here is from genome assembly GCA_049431945.1 of Candidatus Nanopelagicales bacterium. GTDB lineage: Bacteria > Actinomycetota > Actinomycetes > S36-B12 > S36-B12 > Mxb001. Next base: position 2,077 of record JBMTDJ010000053.1, read on the forward strand.
ACCGGAGGACGTCGATCGGCTCGCCGAGCAGGCTCGAATCGCCGCGATGACCGCCTCCGACATCGCGGACGCGGCGTTCTTCCGCCAATCCGGCACGATCGTCTGGAGCCACTGATGGGGGGCATCCCCGAGTCAGGCGGTGGACGCCGCTTGCATATCTCGCATCGCACCGGCTACCGCTACGCCGGCCCGGTCGACGCAAGTTTCAACGAGGTGCGCATGACGCCGCTCCACCGCGGTGGGCAGGCGCTTCTCGCCCACACGCTCCACGTCACTCCCAGCACCACGGTGCAGTCCTACGTCGACTACTGGGGCGCTCACGTCGAGACCTTCGATGTCCATGACCCGCACGATCGTCTGGAGGTTGTGTCCGTGAGCACGGTGGACACACCGCCTCACCGTCGCATCGACAAGCGAGCCGACTGGGCGACCGTCACCTCAGACAGCGTCGCGGATCGTTGGGCCGAATACCTCACCGCGACGGGATACGTCGATGACGCGTCGTTGGACCCGCTGAGAGCGCCGGTCATCGAACTGATGGCCGCCGCTCACTCGCCTCGAGTTGCCGTCGACATCGCCGTGGGTGAAGTCCGCCAGCGCATCTCCTACACGCCGGGAGTCACATCCGTGTACACGACCGCACACGAGGCCTGGGCCGAGGGGCATGGCGTGTGCCAGGACTACACGCATGTCACGCTGTCACTGCTCCGCGCCGCTCGAATCCCCGCGCGGTACGTCAGCGGATACCTTCACTCCCTGGAGGAACGCGTCGGCGAGACCGTGGAGGGCGAGAGCCACGCGTGGGTCGAATACTGGGACGGGGACTGGCATGCCGTCGACCCCACCAACGACCGGGAGGTAGGGCCCGCCCACGTCGTGGTCGCACACGGGCGCGACTACGCCGACGTCCCGCCGCTCAAGGGCATCTACGCGGGGGGCACGAGCGAGGCGCTCGGGGTGATCGTGGAGATCACCCAGCAGGCCACCTAGACCCGCTTGCCCAGCGCATCGGTCAGGCGCAAGAGCGCCGGGCTCCTGTCCGCCTTGGGGACGAGCGCGCGGATGATGCACAGTTCGTCAGACGCCATGGCATCGGTCAGCGCGGTGTCCAGCTCCCCTTCCGTCGTCGCCAACCAACCCCGCCCGGTACCGAACACCGCTGGAAGGGCCTCGGCACGCAGCGGTGGGATGTCATTGAAGGCTCCGTCCTTCATCGGCCGCTGCGTGCCGTAGCCGTTGTTATCGAGGACGAGGATGACAGGGTGAATGCCATGGAAGGCGGCGGAGGCTGCCTCGAGGCCGGTCATGGCGAAGGCCCCGTCGCCTACCAGCACCACGGGACGTACCCCGGGCTCCGCGATACCCGCGCCTAGGGCACCGGGAACGGCGTACCCCATCGTGGCGTAGTAGGCGCTGGCGAGGCACCAGCGCGGCGCCGAAAGATCAACGGAGGCGAAAAGGCACTCACCAGGATCGACAAGCAGACCGTGTCGATCATCCATGTGCGCGTCCACGGCTGCGATGACGCGGGCGACACTCAGCGGCGCCGAGTCTTCGGGGTCGAAGCCCGGCCGGTGGTGCAGCGCCTCAGTCACGACCTCCCCCTGCCCGCTGGCTGCCTCGGCCAGGGCCGGGAGGAACGCCCACAGGGGGACATCCTTGTAGGTGCGCAGCCCGATCGTCACCTCGTTGTCCTGCGCGTCGATGTGCCTGTGTGGATCGAGATGAGCGGTGAAGGCACCCATGGTGAGATCGGTATTGAGCACGCCGAAGCTCACCACGGTGCTCGCAGTCTCGACGCGCTCGACGACGTCCGCATCGGACACCGCGCCCATATAGACGCCGAGGGAGAGCGGGTGACGCTCAGGGAAGAGTCCCTTGGCAAGCGAACTCGTCGCAACCGGCACCTGCAAGCGCTCCGCAGCTCCCACAAGGGCGTCGCCGAGTCCGCGTCGCCACACCATGGCGCCTGCGTGGACCACGGGGGTCGCCGAATCACGCAGGCACTCCATCGCATCCGCCACGGCCGCGCGAAGTCTCTCGTCATCAACAGGCGGCATGTGCGAGCGAAGGTGCTCGTGCTGGGGCGGTGAGATGGCCACCTCGACCATGTCCCGTGGGATCTCGAGATATCCGGGCCGCTGGTGCGAGAGCACCTCGGTGATCACCCTGTCGATCTCATCCGCCGCTGTGGCTGGGTTGTCGATGACGGCCTGAGCACAGGTGAGTTCCTCGAAGACGACCAATTGCGAGTCGAAATTGCGAATCTTGTGATGCAGGAGCACGTCACCTACGCGCTCTTTCAGCCCCGGGGCTCCCGAGATGACGAGGAGCGGCACCTGCTCCGCCCACGCGCCCGCCACGGCGTTGGTGATCTTGAGACCGCCAACGCCGTAGGTCACCGCGACCACGCCTAGGCCCTTGAGCCGGGCGTAGGCGTCTGCAGCAAATGCGGCACCCTGCTCGTCCGCCGTGACGAGGAAGGGAAAGCCCACTTCCTCCATGTCGGCGAACAATCGCAACGCGTAGTCGCCGACGATGCCGAACCCCCGTTTCACGCCACGCTGCTGAAGGCGGTTCGCGAGATGGGAGGCAATGGTGAGTTCAGTCACCCACGCAGACTAGTCGTCACGCTTCGAGCTCCGGATGGACGTCCCCGGGCGGCACTTCGTGGTCGGAGCCGGCCAGCCAGCCGACGACACGCAGCCCGTAGCCGACTGACGGGCCGATCAGGAGCGCGAATAGCACCGTGCCGATTCCCACCGTGCCACCAAGGAGCCAGCCGATGGCAAGGACGACGAGTTCGATGGATAGGCGGACCGGAGTGACCGCAATCCCCGTGCGTTCGTGAATGCCCGTCATGAGGCCATCGCGCGGTCCTGGACCAAGATTGGTCGTGAGATACAGACCGCTGCCGATCCCGACGAGCGCGATGCCGCCGATCACCTGGGCCAGGCGCCAGCCGGCCGACTCAGGGGTGGGTAGCACGCTGATCATGACCTGGAGTGAGAGGGCGATGACGACCGCGTTGGCGATCGTCCCGAGACCCGGCCGCTCTCGAAGCGGGATCCACATCAGCAGGACCACGACGCTCGTGAAGAAGGTGGCGAGTCCGATCGCTATCCCCGTGCGTACGGAGATCCCCTGTGCGAAGACAGTCCACGGGGCGTTGCCGAGGGCCGCATCGACGAGCATGGCCTCTCCGGTCCCAAAGAGCCAGAGCCCGAGGACGAGGATGACGAATGTCGCGGGGCCTGTCCTCCATCGGGAGCCCTCGCTGCGCCATCGGGTGCGAGGGATCGTGCGGGAAGGTACGACGGCTCGCCAAACCTCGCCGACAGTCACGAGCGGGGACACTACCTCCCGGCAGGCGGACTACTCGATGATGGCTCGGCGAGGGCCAATGCTCCATGCGAGGTAGTTCCAGGCCCAGTCAGCCAGCACGCTCACTCGGTTACGGCCGCCTGCGAGATAGGCGACGTGCAGCCCCAGCCAGGCGAGCCAGGCGGGGGTGCCGTGCAGACGAAGTCCCTGAGGCGTCTCGGCTACGGCGCGTCGACGACCGATGGTGGCCATCTGTCCCTTGTCGAAGTAGGCGAAGGGCTGCATGAGTTTGCCGGACGCGAGCGCGACGATGTTGCGGGCGGCATGGCGGCCCATCTGCATGGCTACGGGTGCCACCATCGGCAGCGCGGTGCCCCCGTCGGGAATGAAGGCGGCAGTGTCGCCCACCACCCACACATCGGGCACGCCCGGGAGTCGGAGGAACTCATCAACGATGAGGCGGCGCGACGGGCCGGTCGTCCCCAACTCGCTCCATCGCTCCGGGGCCGCCACGCCAGCAGCCCACACCACCGTGCCTGCAGGGAGGATCTCGCCACTCTTGAGGTGGACGTCTCGCTCGTACATTCGATCAACAGCGGTGTCCAGTTTGACGACCACTCCGAGTTGCTCGAGTTCCTCCTTGGCGTGCGCGCTGGACTCCTCCGTGAACGAAGGCAGCAACCGTGGTCCCGCCTCAACGAGCGTGACCGATGCCTTGTCGGCGATCTCCGGATACTCGCGCACAAGGCTGGTCTGCAACTCCGCAACCGCCCCACTCACCTCGACCCCGGTCGGGCCTCCGCCCACGACGACCACGCGCAAGGCCTCGCGCGACAGCCTGCCCTCCTGCACATCCTCGTAGGTGTTGAGCAATCGCGACTTGATGTGCCGTGCCTCGGCGATGGACTTCATCTGCAGGGCATGCTCGTCGACACCCGGAATTCCGAAGGTTGTGCCCACGCTCCCGGTGGCTAGGACCAGTTGGTCGTAGGTGATCTCCTGACCGTCGTACAGCCTGACGCGGTGAGACTGCGGATCTATGCGGACGACGTCTCCTCGAATGAACGTGACGCCGGGGATTGCTGAGCGGACCGGATAGGCAATGTCATCCTCGGGCAGTGCCCCCGTGGCGACCTGGTAGAGAAGCGGGCTGAAGAGCTGATAGGGATGCCGATCCACCAGCACTACCTCGATCTTGGGCGAGCGCTTGAGGATCTTGGCAGCATCGAGACCGGCGAAGCCCGCCCCGATGATGACCACCTTCATTCGACGCATGGCCCGATGGTGCCAGCAGATGTCGCTGGGCGTCTAAGCAGGGCAGACATCGGTGGCGGATTGCGTCGCACCCTGCGTGCCGGCCACCGCGGCGTAGAGGCGCGCGCATTCAGCAGCGACCACGTCGCTTTGCAGTGCGACCTCTCCCAGGATCGCCACCGCCTCATCGACTCCAGCGGTGTCCCGGACAGCAAGAAGTTGCAGCAGCACCTGATCGTACGGAGCCAGACTGGATCCAGCAGTGGGCGGTGCCGAGAGCCGCGCCCGGTCGGCCTCGGTGAGTTCAGGAAGGTCCACCCCGTGCCGATGGGCCTGGGCGGCCACGACCTCCGAGACGGACGGCAACTCGCCGACGGCGGACCGGTCGTCGGTGCTCCAGGATCCCCACACCAGCAGGCCCACGACACCCGCTGTCACCGCTGCCACGGCGATCACGACAACTCGTACCACGCCACGAGGGTACGTCGACTTGACGAATCGATGCCCAGAGAGGGGCGTGGCCGTACAGTGCGCCCATGACCAAGGCGTCCCCACAGGCCGACACCGCCCAGGTGCCCGGCTCTGAGCGTCGCTGGTGGTCCCTCCTCGGGCTCTGTCTCGTCACGGCGCTCGTGTGGGTCACCGCCAGCGACATCTCGATTGCGCTCCCGACCATCGCCCGCGACCTGGGCGGCTCCATGGACACCCTGCAGTGGGCCGTCAACGGATACTTCCTCGCAGGCGCGCTCATCATCGTCGGGGGTCGCGTCGGGGACATCTACGGTCGCCGCCTACTGTTCGCGATCGGCACGGGCTTCGTCCTCATCGGATCGGTCGTCGCTGGACTGGCACCTTCTCCGCTCGTGCTCATCATCGGCCGTGTCCTCGAGGGCATCGGCGCAGCGGCGATCCTGCCCACGGCCCTGGCAATGATCGCTGTGCTCTTCACCGGCAAGCAGCGCGACACGGCGATTGCGGCCTGGATCGCCGTCTGCTGGGGCGCACAGGCCCTCGGCCCCCTTGTCGGCGGGGTCATCGTCGAAGGGCTGCAGTGGCGTTGGATCTTCTGGATCAACCTGCCGATCGGCATCGCCGCGCTCCTGCTTACCTGGTGGGCAACCCCGGAGACGAAGGATTCAGGCGCGGCCCGGCGCATCGACGTGCCGGGCGTCGTCACGTTGGTGGGCGGAATCTTCCTGCTGTCGTGGGCCCTCGTGCAGTTCGACACGCTGTCGACCATCGCCTTCGCCGGCATGATGCTCGGGTCCGTCGCGCTCTTCGTGATCTTCGTTCTCATCGAGCGCCGGGTGGCAAGCCCGGTGATCGTGCTGTCGATATTTCGCAAGCGTCGGTTCGACGGTGCGGTGCTGGCGAACCTCATCGCGAACTTCATCTTCGGTGGCGTGATCTTCTTCATGTCGCTCTACCTGCAGGTCGTCGAGGGCTTCGATCCCCTCAGGGCGGGCCTCCTCCTTTTGCCGGCGACCATCCCGATCCTGCTCATCAACCCTCTCGGCACCTGGCTCGGTCAGCGCTTCGGCCCGGCCTGGCCCACGGCGGTCGGCATGGCGTGTCTAGCCGTCGGCGCATTCCTGCTTCTCGACCTCTCCGGTGACTACTCCCAACTCATCGCGCCCTTCATCCTCATCGGTGTCGGAATCGGCCTGCAGATCACTCCGTGCGCCGCCACGGCAGTCGAGGATCCCGGCGACGCGGGGGAGGGTGTCGTCTCGGGTGTCTTCAAGGCTTCCTCGATGATCGGTGGCTCACTCGGTGTAGCGGTCGGCACCGCTGTATTCCAGACAGATGCCCGCGACCAGATCATCGAGAGGATCAGTGGGGCTACGTCGGATACGGTCGACAAGATCCTCAGCGTCCTCACCGGTGGACTTCAACTCGAGGACGTTGCCTCGCTCATCCCGGGCGACGCCAGCGCCTTCATCACCGACGTCTTCGACGCGGCCGTCGGTGTCGCCATGTGGCCGACGATTGCCGTCTCGCTGATCGGTGTGGTGGTGGCTATCGTGCTCCTACGCGGCAAGGCGCCGGCAGGTGGCGGGGGCCACTAGGACGAGTGGAGACCGTTGTGAGCATCGGTGTTGGCGACCGGATTCCTGAAGCAACGCTACGAGTCGTAACACCTGGTGGCGCGGAGGCTGTCTCCACCGCGGAACTGCTGGGCTCAGGTCGGGTCGTGCTCTTTGCTGTCCCGGGCGCTTTCACTCCCACCTGCTCCCAGGTTCACCTTCCGTCGTACGTCGACACCGCGGCGGAGCTCGCGGCAGCCGGGGTCGATCGCATCGTGTGCCTGGCCGTGAACGATCCCTTCGTCATGGGCGCCTGGGGAGCAGCCCAAGGTGTCGGGCCGGAGATCACGCTCGTGTCCGACGGCAACGCCGAGTTCACCGAGGCCATCGGCATGGGAGTGGATGCCTCGCGAGCCGGCATGGGCATCCGGTCCAAGCGCTACGCGATGGTGATCGAGGAGGGGGTCGTCACGACCTTCCTGCCCGAAGAAGACGGATTCTCAGCCATCGTGAGCACGGGCCAGTGCGTGGTGGACTCCCTCAAGGAGTGACGGGCAAGCAATCGGGGTAGTTCCCCGTGTAGGCGACCACCAGTGATCGCGTTGCCCGTGTCAGTGCCACGTACAGATCCGTCCCCCTCCGGGCCGCTTCTGCATCGATCAGGTCGGGCTCAACGACGATGACGTCGTCGAACTCCAACCCCTTCGCCTGCGCCACCGTGAGGATCGAGACCACCGCATCGAGGCGATCGTCTCCATGACCCACCAGGCCAGGGAGAGCATCGACCAGGAGGGGCTCGATCTCGCCGATGAGCGAGGAGGCGGCTATGACGGCCACCCTGCCCGCATCCTCCCGTCGCGCCGCCGACCACACGATCTCAACGACATCGGCGATGTCATCGAGGTGCGTGATCGCAGGAGGGGCGCCATCGCGAATCGACTCAACGGGGGCCGGCGTGCGCCCGCACGCGATGAGCACCCCGCGGGCAAGATCCATGAAGGGCCGCGGTGTTCGGTAGTTGACGGTGAGTCTCTCGACTCGCCACCTGCGTTCGGTGCGATGGCGTGACTTGGTGATGTCGCGGAGCGCACTCGCCCAGTCCTCGGCGCCGGCCGACGAGGCGGTCTGATCCAAGTCGCCTACGACGGTCATCGAGAGGGATGGGCACCGACGAGCGAGAAGGCGCCATGCCATCGGCGACAGTTCCTGTGCCTCATCGACCACGACGTGCCCGTAGATCCATTCACGATCCTCAGCTGCTCGTTCAGCGACCGAGACGATCTCCCGTGGCCCCGAGTACCTGTCGAGGAGCTGATCAGCGGACACCCCCCGGGTGCCCGTCATTTCGAGCACCGATTCGGCGTACTCCTGTTCAGCCCTGCGCTCGGCCTGGGCCCGAGCCTGGGCCTGACGCTCTGCCTCGTCCTCCACACCGAGGAGTTCGGCCGCTTCGTCGAGGAGAGGGACATCGGCCGGCGTCCACGCGGCGCCTCGAGGACGGGTGAGGAGCTCGCGTTCGGCGGCCCTCATCCCTGGGGCAGCGGAGGCCAAGCGGTCCGGATCCGCGAACAGGTCCGCGATCAATTGCTCTGGTGATACGGGCATCCATGCGAGATTGACCTCGCGGCGGACGTCACGTGAATCGCGCAAATCCTCGATGAGGATGTCTCGGTGGCCGTCCACATCGATATTGCGCGCATCCGCGAGCTCGCGAGCAAGCGACTCCAGGAGGGTCAGAGCGAATGTGCGCCGCGCCTGATTGTGCGGCCGCCGCGACGCACGGGCGCGATCTCGGGCAGAAATCACCATCTGCGGAGTGAGCGTGATCAACGTGCCCGCGACATCGAGTTGTCGTGGGCCGTCGGGCACGCGTTGCCGAGCACGTACCGCGCGGTGGATGACGTCGGCCATATGCGACCGTCCCTTGATCGCCGCGATCTCAGCAGGCTCCCACGCCACGGCATCCAAGCCGGGGTAGAGCTGGCCGGGAGTGGCGAGCACGGCAGCCGTCTCGCCGAGTGCGGGTAGGACCTGGCCGATGTAGTGCAGGAAGATGCGGTTCGGACCGACGATGAGCACCCCACTGCGCGCCAGGCGATCGCGATGCGTGTAGAGCAGGTAAGCCGCGCGATGCAGCGCGACAACGGTCTTGCCGCAGCCCGGCGCTCCTTCGACGACGAGGATGCCATCCAAGGGCGATCGAACAATGGCATCCTGCTCAGCCTGCATGGTGGCCACGATGTCGTGCATGCGACCAGTCCTGCGGGCAGCGAGGGCGGCCATGAGCACGCCACCGCCCTGCACGTCCTCGGCGTGCACGCCTGTGTCTCCCTCGGCGAGAGCTGCGAGGTCGAGGACATCATCCTCGAGCGAAGTCACATCCCGGCCCGATGTCACGATGTGCCGGCGTCGCACGACGCCGCGTGGATCCGCCGACGTCGCCTGGTAGAAGGGCTCCGCGGCAGGAGCGCGCCAGTCGGTCAGCAGCGGGCGCTGGTCATCGTCCGCGAGCCCGAGCCGCCCGACGTAACGGGATTCGCCGTCGGCGAGATCCAAGCGTCCGAAGCACAGACGTGTCTCGGCTGCTTCCAATGCCTGCAGGCGCTCGGTATAGAGCTTGACGAAGGCATCCTGCTCGGTGAGAGCGGCGGGGGTCCCCGCCGTCTGATCGTGCTGCGCCCGGCGGAGGTCCTCCCTTGTACGCTCGCGAACCTCATCCAGCCGGCCATAGAGGGACCCGACCACCGCGCGTTCGGTGGTGAGTTCCCGCTCCCGGCTAGTCCCCAAGGCACGCCTCCCGAATACGGGGAGAGTCGATCATGCCGCACGCGGCGAAGCAGCCTCCGCCGGGGGCTCAGGCGAGGGAGAAGCTGCGACCTGTCCAGTCAGCCCAGTCGATATTCCACATGGCGCCCGGGCCCTCGTACCAGTCGAGGTCAACACCGGTGCCCTTCGTGATGACCGGATCACCTTCGAACGCGTACTTGTAGAACCATATGGCGTCTTCCATCGACATGTTGGTGCACCCATGGGATGTCGATGCGACCCCGAGGTTCCACAGGTTCCACGGTGCGGCATGCAGGTACTCGCCGCTCGGGGTCAGACGAAGGGCGTAGGGAACGTTCACGTCGTAGGGCTCGCGAGGTCCCGGATTGACCATGCGCTTCATGGCGTAGCGCTCGAGGATCGTCTTGACACCCGATGCGGTCTCCCAGGTCGGCTTGCCGAGGGACACCGGGACCTTGCGGATCGTGACACCGTCTCGCTTGACCTTGCCCACCAACGAGTCCGCGGGAATAGTGAAGACCAACTCACGACCCACGCGGAACTTGACCTCGGGGTTGTACGACGTGAGCTTGTTCTTCTTCCAGTTGAAGTCGACCTTGACATCCGTGTATGCGGGCCAGAACTCCTTGGGGCGGAAGGCCATCGTCGTGTCATTGGGCCAGCTCCATGCCGCGACACCGAAGGGCTTGCTCGCCCTGACTGTCGCGGCCTCTTCGAGAAGTTCCTTTTGCTCATCCGGCACCGGGTAGGCGAACTCAATCCGGATGACGGTGCCGACGCCGTAAAGCTCCTTTATGCGGGTCGGATACACGCTCGAGATGACTGCGGGATCGCCGTTCCAGCGCAGGACGTTGATGTCGGGAGAGTATGTGCGCTGGGGTTCGGCCGCGAGCTGCTCCTGAGTGAACACGATGGGCGCGGGCACGGCATCGGGCACGGCGTCCTCGGGAGCGACATCCTCATCCGTCGGCGATGGCGTGACAATCGACGCCACTGCTGTCGAGCCCATCCACGGCGACGACAGCCCGAAGGCAACGCCACCGACGATCGCCACGGCAGCCAGTGCGGCAATGCCCGCGATGACGCCCAAGAGGCGCCACACTGCTCCGCTCCGCCCCGAATCCGGGCGGGCGTGTTTGCCTGCCATGACTCCATGGTGCCAAACCGCTCCGTGAATGGTGCCTATGGGACGGGTGTGGCGTGAACCCGTTATCCGGCCGTTACCTGCGGCGGTCGGCCATCACCTGCCAGACTCCCCCCGTGGAGGCCAATGCGCGAACCGACCGGGGGGAGCCGCTCGGCGACATCGATGCCCGAATCCTGCGCCTCCTCGCCTCGGACGGACGGATGTCCTACGCCGACCTTGCTCGCGAGACGGGTCTGTCCACGTCAGCCGTGCACCAGCGCGTGCGCCGACTCGAGCAGCGAGGCGTGATCCGCGGCTATCGGGCCGTCATCGACCAGCGGGCCGTCGGCCTCCCGCTCACGGCCCTCATCGATCTCACCCCCCTCGACCCGTCGGCGCCGGACGACATCCCGCCGCGGGTCGAGGGCTTCCTTGAGATCGAGGCTTGCTGGTCTGTCGCCGGAGCCGCGTCCTACGTCGTCAAGGTGCGCGTGGCTGAGCCCGAGGACCTCGAGGATCTACTGGCGCGCATACGCGCTGCGGCCGGAGTCTCGACACGAACGACGATCGTGCTGTCGACCCCCTTCGAAGATCGGCCCGCAGCGATCTGAGCTATCCGCGCATCTCCCGATCGATCGCGGCTGCGAACGCGTCGACATCGCTTTCCGTCGTGTCCCATGAGCACATCCATCGGACCTCGCCGGTGTGGTCATCCCACGTGTAGAACCGGTAGTCGCGCTGGAGTCGCTCCGTCGCCGCGGACGGGAGCACGGCGAAGACAGCGTTGGCATCGACCCGCCGCACGATCTCTACTCCCGGCACTGCTCGGACTGCCGACTCGAGGCGTCGCGCCATGGCATTCGCGTGGCGGGCATTGCGCAGCCAGAGATCGTCCGTGAGCAACGCCGACAATTGCGCACTGATAAAGCGCATCTTGCTCGCAAGTTGCATCGCGGACTTTCGCAGGAAGGGCACGGCGGCGGCCAGATCGGGATTGAGGACGATGACGGCCTCGGCTCCCATCGCGCCGTTTTTCGTGCCGCCGAATGAGACTGCATCAACTCCCACATCGGTGGTGACCTCCCGCAGGGTCACTCCCAGGCCGGCCGCGGCGTTTGCCAGGCGGGCCCCGTCAAGATGCAGTCGGAGTCCGAGCGAGTGCACATGGTCGGCCAACTCGCCCAGGGCATTAATGGAGTACGCCGTGCCGAGCTCGGAAGACTGGGTGATCGTGACGACCGCCTGCTGGGCTCGGTGAACGTCACCGGCTCGAATCGCGTGAACGTCCACGAGATCCGGAGTGAGCAGGCCGTCAGGCGCGGGAACCGTCCAGAGCTTGAGGCCGGCAACCTTCTCCGGTGCACCACCTTCGTCGACATTCACGTGAGCACTCTCAGCGCAGATGACCGCCTCCCAAGGCCGGCACATCGCCTGGAGAGCGACGACGTTGGCCCCCGTGCCGTTGAAGACCGGGAACACCT
>JBMTDJ010000054.1:0-14043 GCA_049431945.1 Candidatus Nanopelagicales bacterium
GGCAGCCATTCGGTCGACGGCGAGGCTCGGGGGCAGCCATTCGGTCGACGGCGAGGCTCGGGGTCAGGCGAAGGACCAGAATGCGATGGCTGCGGCGACACCCGGAGCGGCCCACACCCAGCCCCAGCGTGCTGTGGCGGCGACGACGGCATCGCGATAGCCGTAGAGGATCGACAATTGCGGCGGGAAGAACGCCGGGATCGTGAAGCCGAAGAGCACGAAGGCGATCGCGATCTCCGGAGTCGGTGCGAACAGCGCCGCTGGGATGAAGAGCGCGATGCGCACGGCACTCAGCAGGCCCCACAGGGGCAGTCCTGGACGCCAAGGGATCCGCTGCGAGGCATGCAGCACCGACCCGACGAAGACGGCAGCACCGGAGAAGGCGAGCAGTGGCGCCGCCCACTCCAGTGCCGTGGCGGTCCACGGGGGCGTCTCGGACGTGACGTTGAGGGTGAGGCCGATGCCCAAGGCGATGACGGGCGCCTGGTCGATCCATGACGTGCGCATGCGCTGCCGCTGGGGTGCGTTGCGGCGCAGGATCCAGGTGAAGAATCCGAAGACGATGATGTAGAGCCGATCGACGATGACGGCGAAGACCGCGCCGGGGGCTCCGGCGACCGCTGTCGCGACCGGGATGACCCAGAAGCCGCCGTTGGCGTTGGCGGACCAGCCCCGCAGCACGGCGCGCCCGGTGCGATCGGTGCCACGGGGCGTCGTCCACCACGCGACGGCCATGATGACGAGGGTGATCGCGACGGCGATGAGCGGCCACGCCAGATCGGCGATGCCCTCCAGGCGCCAGGCAGCGAGGATCGAGACGCCGACCGACACGGCGACGATCTGCCAGCGAATGATCACGCGCCAGACGCTGGCGAGGCGCACGCTGCGGGCGCTCGCGGCACCGATCGCTGCTCCGAGTCCGTAGGCCAGGACGACGATGAGTCCGGTCATCGACGGATCACGGCAGTGGACGGCCCCGCCACGTGATGGTGCCTGCTCGATGGCGGCGCAGCGAGGCGAGAATGAGTCCCGCGAAGGTGGCGACCGAGGCTGGCTGGGCGAGGACGTCGGGCCACACGCGTTCGCCGGTGCGGCGTGCGACGACGTAGCGCCCCAGGACGCCCGATGCGTAGCCCGCGACACCCCACGCCCGCGCGGCGCGACCGGGGCCGAGGATCGCGAAGACCGGTGGTGCGACGTAGGCCAGGGCCATGACCGACACCAGTGCGTAGGCGACCGGGGACGGCTGGACCGCTGACCACACTGACTTGGTGTAGCCGTCGTAGATCTCGGGCCACGAGGTGTACATGCGGCATGAGGCCACGGCGCTGCCGTCGGCAGGGGCGCCCTGGAATCCCGCCCGCTTGAGTGCGCGGAGCACGCCGACGTCCTCGAGGATGAGATCGGCGATGGCAGCGTGGCCGCCGCTGATGCGATACGCGCGGGAGTCGACCACGAGGAACTGCCCCACGGCGGCGGCCATCGACGGGTAGTGGCTGCGCTCGGTGATGCGGATCGGCAGCGCCGTCACCCACGACCACACGACAAGCGGCTGCGTGATGCGCTCGGCCGGCGTGATGGCCACCTGGCGGGGATACGGTGACAGCAGGTCCAGGCCCCCGGAGCGCATCTGATGCACCGTCGAGGCGATAGCGCGCGAACTCAACTGGACGTCGGCGTCGATGAAGACGAGGACGTCGCCGGTCGCCTCCTGCGCCAGGCGGTGGCACGCCCATGACTTGCCCAGCCAACCCGGCGGTGGCAGGTCGTCGGGGCCGTCGATGACCTTCACGCGCGGATCGGACCCGACCACCTGTCGTACTACATCAGCGGTCCCATCGGTCGACCCGTCATCCAGGATGAGGATCTCCATGTCGGGGAGACCTTCCTGCGCGAGAAGCGATCTCAGTGTCGGCGTGATGCGGGCGGCCTCATTGCGTGCCGGCAGGAGCACCGAGACGCGCTCGCCGATCGTCACCGACTCGTCGCGCGGACGACGGATCAGTCGCATGTTGATAGCGGCGTGCGCGGTGAGTGCGGCGGAGGTGAGCGCGCCGGTGCCCGCGATGGCACGGGCGAGACTTCGCGCGCTCATGGCCGACGCGTCCAACTGACCCATGCCCAGGGGATGACCACGGCGCCCATGATGACGCCTCCCCACAGAGCCACCCATGGGCGCCCGAAGAACACGGCGTTGCCGAGCACGTTGGAGAAGTAGACCCAGCCGAGCATCAGGGTGGGCACCCCGTCACCTCCCGGCTTGCGGGCCGGCAGGCGAGAGAGCAGCGCCATGATGATCACGGCCGTGATCACCCAGCCGACATAGTTGGTCAGCGGGATGCCCGGGATGCCCGGCAGCCCTGGATCCGGGGATGCCCACGTCCAGTGTCCCTCGCTCACCATCTGGGGATCGAGGAAGAGATCCCACGCCGCGAGGATCCAGGCGCCGAAGACGACGACGCCCGCGCGGGTATGGGAGATCCGCTGCGCTGCAAGGAGGGCCGGATAGGCCATCATCGCCCAGGCCATCATGACGATGATGGGTACGCCGATGAGCGTGGGCCCGAGAGTGTCGCTGTACGCGTACTCGCCGAAAGGGAATCCGGTCGAGACTCCGAGCGCCTCCATCGCGCCGCCCACACCCGACGCGATGGCGACGTAGCCAAGGGTCCACAGCCATCCGCGCGTGAGCCACGCATGGCTGACCGATGCGAGGAAGAACGTCACGACGGTCGCGATGGTGAGGAAGTCGCGGGCGGCCTCGGCGAGAAGCCAGATGATCTGGCCACCGATCGTCATTCCCGCGAGAAGCCAGGGAATCCATTGCCAACTGACCGGCATCCGACGCCCGTCGGAGTGCGGCCCCTGGTAGACGCGAATGCTCATGAGGTCCTGTCGATGGCTGTCTCGCGCACGAGCGCCGCCGTCACCTTGGGCACGTCCCACATGGGCGCATGGCCGCAGTTCCAAAGCACCTCCCACCGGGCATGCACGGGGGCCAGATCGCGCTGCTGGAATCGGGGCGCCGGCAGCAGTCGGTCGTTGTCCCCGAAGGCAACGGTGACCGGCACATCGGCGGAGATCTGCCCCGCCCGATCGAACCGGCGGTGCAGCGCGCCGTCGTGGGCCTGCGCGAAGCCGCGAGCGTCGGCCTGGGCGTAGGCGGCGTCGACAGCCACGGAGTAGGGCACGCGCGCGGTGCGCTCGGCACCCGTGCGCATGAGGGTCCGACGCAGGGGGGTGATCCGCATGATCGCCGGGATTGCGCGGCGACTGGCGACGGCGGCTCGGCGATTGAACTGGATGGCCGAGAGCGGCTCGTGAATCGGCTCCCACAGGCCGGCCGGGCACAACGCCGTGACACTGAGCGCGCGCCCATCGGCCGCGGCCTCAAGCGCGGTCCATCCGCCGAGGGAATTGCCGACCAGGTGTGCACGCTCGATGCCGCGCTCGTCGAGGAAGTCACCGACGGCCAGGGCCATCTCGGTGGCCGGAGTCTCCGCCTGATCGGGCAGCGGATCGGAGTCGCCGTGTCCGGGCAGGTCGACGGCGTACACAGTGAAGTCGCTCGCGAGGTCGTCGACGACCAGGTCCCAGCAGCGTCGGGACGAGGCGAGGCCGTGGATGAGGACGAGCGCGGGCCCCGAGCCCGCGCTGTCGTAGGCGAGTGCCATGCCACCTCCTCGTCGGGACACACCCTAGGCGGGTACGCCGGTAGGGGTGTCGCGCGGGACTACGCTCGCGGCGGAGGAGGTGGCACGTGGGGAGATCTCGGTCGGCCGGGGATCACATTCCACCCCGACCGCCCCTGCCACGGCCCTACGACACCTCCGACCAGGTCTCCCCGGCCTTCCGGCGCATCGGCGGCTATGCGTGGCGGCTGGCCGTCGTGGGAGTGGTGGGGTGGGGCCTACTGCTCCTCATCACCCCGCTCCAGACCCTCATCCTTGCGCTGTTCTTCGCCCTGCTGGTGGCGGCCTGGCTGATGCCGCTCACCGACTGGTTCGCCCGTGCCATGCCTCGATGGGTTGCCGCCGCTCTGAGCCTGCTCACCTTCTTCGTGGCCGTCGGGATCGTCGTCACGTTCATCGGCTTGCAGACCGCGTCCCAGTGGGAGGGCATCACCAACGCCTTCAACCAGGGTGTGACGGATCTGCAGACCTGGCTGCGCGAAGGCCCGCTGCAGGTCACGGATGCTCAGCTGACCGACGTCTACGTGAGAGCCCAGGACTTCATCTCGTCCTCGGGCGGCGACATTGCCCTGGGGGTGCTGTCCGGGGTCGGGAGCGTGCTCGGCCTGGGCACGGCGCTCGCCGCGGCGGTCTTCATCCTCATCTTCATTCTCATCCAGCCGACGGAGATGCTCGGCTGGTTCCTGCGCTGGATGCCCGCGCGCAACCGTGAGGTGATCGGCCAGACGGTGCGGATCGCCTGGAGGGGGTTCTCGCAGTACTCCCAGGGCCTGGTGCTCGTCGCGATCACCAACGCCACGCTGGTGACGATCGTCCTGCTCATCATGGGCGTCCCGCTCGCCATCCCGCTGGGCATAATCGTGTTCTTCGGCGCCTTCATTCCCTATATCGGCGCACCCATCGCGATGCTGCTGGCGGCGTTCGTCGCGCTCGTCACCGACGGCCCGCTGGCGGCAGCGCTGGTCATCGCGCTCATCGTGGTCATCGGTCAGCTCGAGGGCAATGTCCTGCAGCCGCTCATCATGGGCCAGACCGTCAACCTGCATCCAGTGGCGATCGTGCTGGTGACGGCGATCGGTGCGGCGTACTTCGGGCTGTTGGGCGCCCTCATCGGCGTACCGCTCGCGGCCGGCGTGTACGGCGCGATGCGATACCTCAGCGGTCCCGTGCGCAGCGACGACGACTCGCCCCCGGAGCCCGCGCCGGCGGGGGAGGGCACCTTCTAGTTCTGTGGTCCCGGCGACGCATGACATGCTCGTAGCGTGTCCGCCGGCCATGCGCATTCGCTGACGAAGTGGGCGTGGCTGTCCATCGGGGCGGCCGTGCTCACGATCGGCATGAAGACCGTCGCCTATCTGCTCACGGGCTCCGTTGGTCTCCTCTCCGACGCTCTGGAGTCCGTTGTCAATCTTGTGGCTGCCGTGCTGGCGCTCATCGCGCTCG
The DNA here is from genome assembly GCA_049431945.1 of Candidatus Nanopelagicales bacterium. GTDB lineage: Bacteria > Actinomycetota > Actinomycetes > S36-B12 > S36-B12 > Mxb001. The sequence continues at coordinate 5,136 of JBMTDJ010000054.1, forward strand.
CGGCTGCCGCGAAACCGGCGGATGAGAAGCATCACTTCGGCCATGGCAAGGCGGAGTACCTATCCGCTGGGGCTGAAGGCGTGATGATCGTCGTCGCCGCCGGCCTCATCGTCTACACCGCGATCGAGCGTCTGATCAATCCGCGGCCGCTCGAGGAACTTGGCATCGGCCTCGCGGTCACGCTTGTGGCCACGGCGATCAATGGCGCGGTGGGCTTCGTTTTGCTGCGCCAGGGTCGGCGCCATCGGTCGATGACGCTCGTGGCAGACGGCAAGCACCTCATGACCGACGTCTACACCTCGGTCGGCGTCATCGTTGGCGTGGGCCTGGTCGCCGTGACCGGCTGGCTCCCGCTTGACTCATTAGTGGCTCTCGCGGTCGGAGCCAACATCTTGTGGACCGGGTTCATCCTCATCCGCAACTCCGGACGCGGCCTGCTCGATCACGCTTTGCCTGACGAGGACAACGATCGAATCATCGCTGTCCTGCGCGGATTCGTCGATCGCTATCCAGCCGGGGACCTGGAGTTCCACGGACTCCAGACGCGCGAGTCCGGGCGCGACCGCTTCGTCTCCCTCCACGTGCTGGTGCCCGGATCCTGGAGTGTGAGCCGGGCCCATGACCTGGTCGAGGACGTCGAGGGGGAGATCCGGTCCGTGCTGCCTCTCGTCCAGGTGCACACGCACCTCGAGTCGCGCGAGGACCGTCGGTCACACGACGACTATGCCCACGGTCCGCGGGTGTTTCGCGAGGAGACGGGACCCTCGACTTCCTGAGGACTTAAGTCCCGACCCTAGGCTCGCCGAGAGGGACGACTACCAGACCAACGGGAGGACGACGTGTCACTACATCTTGGGGATCAGGCCCCGAACTTCACGGCAGAGACCACCGACGGTTCCATCGACTTCCATGACTGGAAGAAGGGCAGTTGGGCGGTGTTCTTCAGTCACCCGGCCGACTACACCCCGGTCTGCACCACGGAGCTCGGTACGACGGCAGCGCTGCAGAAGGAGTTCCACGCCCGCGGCGTCAAGACGATCGCGATCTCAGTGGACCCGATCGAGGATCACCGCGGCTGGGCCCCTGACATCGGCGACGTCGGCGGAACTGACCTCAACTTTCCCATCATCGCGGATCCAGACAAGCGGATCTCTGAGCTCTACGACATGATCCATCCCGGTGAGGGCGACACGTCGTCGGTGCGCTCGGTGTTCATCATCGATCCGGACGACAAGATCCGACTGACGCTGACCTACCCCAAGTCCGTCGGACGCAACTTCGACGAGATCCTGCGCGTCATCGACGCCCTCCAGCTCACCGACAAGGCACCGATCGCGACGCCGGCCAACTGGAAGGTCGGCGATCGCGTGATCGTCTCGACGATGGTGTCGACCGATGATGCCCAGGCCCGCTTCGGCGAGATCGAGGAGGTCAAGCCGTACTTGCGCTGGACCCCGCAGCCCAAGGTCTAGTGCGTCGTCACCGTGACGGGGAGCACTCCGCGTCGTCTCACTCTGCCGCGCTTCCTGGCGTGATTCAGGCCCTGTGGCGCGGCAGAGTGAGACGACAGCGCGGTCAGCTGCGCTTGAGCGCCTTGAGGGTCCAGCGTGTCGCCAGGCGCCCGGTCACGGTGCCCGCCTCATCGGTCAACTCGCATGAGATGTCGATCTCGGGGCGGGCGCCGTCGTCGAAGATGCGGCGGGCGGCGGCGATGTCGCCGTCGATGCGCGCGGTCGCGGTAATGTCTCCGCGCGCGATGGCGAGGTAGTCCATCGTCGCAGTGACAGGGAGCAGAACTGCGCGATCCATCATGTCGCCGAAGGCAGAGATGGCCGCGGCGCCCGTGGCGGACTCGCCGACGGCGAACATCGCGGCGGCATGGGGCCCACCGACATGATTGCGGTAAGGCGGCTGGTCTCGCAGGACGACGACGGTGCGCTCAGGTGTCACCTCGCCGTACTCCAGGCCGAGCGTGGCCACCATGGGCACCACCTGGTGCATGAGAGTGCCGATCTGATCACCTGTCATACCCGTCATGCCGACTGAGGCTAGCGGTGCGAGACTGGCCGCCATGCCCGAGGCGCTCGACGACAACTACTCCTGGCCGCAGGAACCTTGGATGCGGGCGCTCTTCGTCATCGCCATCGATGGCGCTGCCTCAGGAGCCGATGGACGCTCGGGCAGCATCTCCGGGCCTGCGGATCGACGCGTGCTCGGGGCGGTGCGGCGCTGGTCCGACGCCGTGATCGTTGGCGCCGCCACGATGCGCATCGAGCGCTACAACCCGATGCGCGTCAGCGATGAGGTGGCGGCCGAGCGCGCTGCCATGGGCATGGGGCCGGCGCCCCGGCTTGTGATCGTGAGCGGCAGCCTCGACCTGCCCTGGACCGATCCGGTCTACTCCGAGTCGATGGTCCCTCCGCTCATCGTCACTGGCCAGCAGGCGGCGGCCGACGTGCTCGGTCGGGTGCCTGCGACGTGCGAGCTACTTGTGGCACCCGGCGATCGTGTCGATCCGATGTGGCTGCGCGCGCACCTCATCGGCCTCGGACTTCGTCGACTGGTCTGCGAAGGGGGCCGGACGCTCCTCGACGAGTTCAGCCGGGCTGGTGCCGTCGATGAATGGGCGCTCACTGTGTCCGGTATCGCGACCGGTCATCGATTCGCGCCGGTCAGCGCGCGCTGCGAGGATGAATTCGTCATCACGCGATTTGTGCGACAGGGGGAGACATGATCACGCTCGCAGAGCTCGCGAGGCTTGCGAACGCCCACCCGGAGGCGCTGTCGGCTCCCGTTGCACCAATCCGCATCGGTGACCGCGAGTGGGTGGATCAGCCGGTGATCATGGCGACGGTCAATCTCTCCCGGGATTCGACGTACCGCGAGAGCATTGCGACCGGCGCCGAGTCGGCGATCCGCAAGGCACGAGTCGCCGCTGCCGCCGGTGCCGACCTAGTGGACATCGGCGCTGAGTCGACGACCGCTCGCGCTGCTCGCGTGACCACCGATGATCAGCTGACTAGCCTGCTCCCCGTCATCGAGCAGTGTGCTGACGACGGGATCGCCGTGTCTGTCGAGACCTACGACCCCGAGATCGCACGGGCCGGACTGGCTGCCGGGGCACAGGTCCTCAACATGACCGGCGCCTCGCACCAGGAGGACATGTACGACATCGCCGCGGAGTTCGGGGCCACGGTCATCCTGTGCTACGTCAAGGGCGCCAACGTGCGTGAGATCACCGACGTGCGTCTGGACAGCGATCCCATCCCCGGTCTCATCGAGCACTTCGCGGAGCGCATCGAGGTGGCGCGCGGTCATGGCGTCGACCGCATCGTCATCGACCCGGGCATGGGCTTCTACTACGGCAACCTGGTCGATCCGCTCACGCGAGTGCGTCACCAGACCGAGGTGATTCTCAACACCTTCCGCCTTCGGGTGCTCGGACTGCCCATCTGTCACGCACTTCCGCATGCCTTCGACCTGTTCGAGGAGCACTTCCGGTCAGCGGAGGGGTTCTTCGCTGTCCTTGCCATGCTGGGCGGGGCCAACCTCATGCGCACCCACGAGGTGCCACTGGTCCAGGCTGTCTCTCATGCGATGAATTCACTCGATGTCTCCGGAGGATGGGATGCCTGAACCCCTGGACGAGGCGGCGCTCACCGATCTCGCCAACTCGCTACCGCACTGGCAGGTAGCCGACGGACAGTTGCTCCGGGATGTCGAGGCGCCCACCTTCCCGGCCGCCATCGAGTGGGTCGTGATGATCGCGCAGGCTGCCGAGGCGATGGATCATCACCCGGATATCGACATCCGGTGGCGCCGGCTCCACCTCGCGCTGTCGACGCATTCGGCCGGGGGTCGTATCACCGAACTCGATGTCGCCCTTGCCGAGCGCATCGACGCCATCGTCGACTAGCTACTGTCCCCCGCGGGACTCTCTGCCTCGTCGTCGCTGTCCTCGACTAGGTCGTGGCGCTTGACGTAGATCTGGAAGAGCGCCAGCACCATGGCTCCGACCGGAACGGCGAGAAGCGCGCCGGCGACGCCGAAGAGGGCGGCCCCGAGCAAGACGGCCACGAAGCCGTACGCCGGATGGACGTCGACGGCCTTCGCGCTGATACGCGGCTCGATCGTGAGGTTCTCGATCTGCTGGTAGACCAGGGCGTAGACCAAGACGATGACGCCGAGCCAGGGATTGCCGCTGAGCAGGCCCACGATGACCGGCAGGATGATCGAAATGTAGGTGCCGATGGTCGGCACGAACTGCGCCACGATGCCCGTCCAGAGCGCCAGGGGAAGCCAGTACGGCAGGCCGATGACGGCGAAGACGATGCCGCTGAAGAAGGAGTTGACCGCGGCCAGGATGGCCCGAGCAGCGACGTAACGCCCGGTCTTGTCCGCGGTGATGTCCCAGATGTTGAGGAACACCGACTGCGACTGCGCGGGGAACATGCCTGCGAGGTAGCGGCGCAGGCGCGGCCCGTCAGCGGACAGATAGAAGGCGATGAGGGCAAACGTGAAGAGGCCGAATACTCCACCGATGAGGGAGACGGCCAATCCGAAGATGCCCTTGGCTGCGTCGGCCGCGATCTGCTTGAGCGCGTCCTGGTCCAGGTTGATCTGTGCGAGGAGTTCCTCGGCGGTGTAGGACTGTCCGAACGTCTGGTTGAACCACGCCAGCCCCTGGGCGGCCAGGTCGGGGATGCTCTCCACGATCTCGATCAACTGGTCGACGAGGAGCGCCCCGAACGCGGCGAAGAACGCGACGAGGAAGAGCCCGACCGCGGCCATGACGATGAGCGTGGCGAGACCGCGCCTCATGTGCTTGCTCAGTCGCTCAACGGCGGGGGCCATCGCCAGAGCGAAGAACCACGACATGAGGACCGTGAAGATGACCCCGCCGCCGTCCTCGATGACGAAGCCGATGAACAAGAAGATGAAGACCAGTGCCATCACGATGAAGCCAGCGCGCCAGATGAATCCGGGGCTCACCGGCCACCCCGGGCGTGGGCTATCCGAGGCGGCTTCTGTGGGGGCTGCATCGGCCATGGCGGCACGTTACCCGGCTGAGGGTCCGAGCGGGGAGTGTCAGGCCACTGCTAGGCGCAGGGACGACACCGGCGGACGCCCCGATCGCGGATCGGGCGGATCACCTGGCCGACGGTGGCCTCTTCGTTGCGTGCCGGAATGCACACGCTGATCGAGGGACCCGGTGACCCAGGCATGCCCCCACCAGACCAGGGCGACATGGCCGGATTCTGTGCGGGAGATCACACTGATCGGCGAGAAGTGTCGCAATTGTGTCGCTCAGGTCGTGCCAGCGGCTTGCCAAGGCCAGAGGCAGCAGACCATGCTTCGCATGATGAAGACAGCGCTCGTCGTCGAGGACGACCCCACGATCCGGATGGTCCTGCGGACCAACCTGGAGAACGATGGCCTGCGGGTCCTCGAGGCAGAGACCGCCGAGGCTGCCCTGGTGACCGTCCAGGACGACATGCCGGACATCGTCCTCGTGGACCTGCGCCTGCCAGGGATCCACGGCTTTGACCTGGTGCGGTCACTGCGGGCCAATAGCGAGGTCCCCATCATCATCGTCACGGCCAACACCGATAGCCATGACGTCGTCGCCGGCCTCGAGGCCGGGGCCGATGACTATGTCACGAAGCCCTTCGTCACCAAGGAGCTCATGGCGCGGATCCGCCGTCAGCTCCGACGTCCACTCACGGAGTCAGGCGCGGAAGAGGGGAGTGTCCTGCAGTGCGGACCGCTTGAACTCCACCAGGACACGTGCGAGGTGCGACGTGACGGCATCAAGGTGCCGGTCTCGCGCATCGAGTTCGATGTCCTCCAGGCGCTCATGGGTGCGCAGGGTCGCGTGCTGAGCCGTGACTACCTGCTGCGCACGGTGTGGGGCTACTCCAACGCTGGTGACGGTCGGGTGGTCGACAATCTCATCTATCGGCTCCGCGGCAAGATCGAGTCTGACCCGTCGCGTCCGGAGTTGCTCCTCACGATTCGTGGATTCGGCTACCGCATGAAGGCCTGATCGTGAAGTCCCTCGGCCTGCGGTGGCGGGTCACCATCACCTTCGCGATCCTCTCCCTGAGCGTCGCCGCGATCGTTTCCGGTTCGACCTACGCGGTGGCCAGTCTCTACCTGTCGACACAGCGCACCGATGCCGCCATCACCCGCGCCTCCCTCGATGCTCGAGCCGTGGCCGCCTCTCTCCGGGCAGGCAGCGCACCCGGAGAGTCGCTTGCCCAATTGCCGGTCGTCGACGGCTCGCAACCCATGCTGCGCATAGGAGAGCAGTGGTTCACGTCCACGGTGGCCGTACCACCCGACCTGCTCCCTGCCTCGCTGCTCGACCAGGGAACTGAGTCCGGTGCCCAGCAGCGGGTTGAGATCGCGGGGGAGCCCTACCTCATCATCGCCATGCCGCTGGACACGTCGCTCTTCGTCGAGGTGTTCCCGCTGCGCACGCTCGACGCCACCTTGACGTTCGGCGGCTGGGGCTTGGTTGCCGTCACCGTGCTCGCCGGTGCACTGGGGGCTTTCCTCGGTTGGTACGTCGCACGTCGATTGCTCGTCCCGGTCGATCAACTCGGAGCGGGAGCCCTGGCCCTCGCCGATGGGGATCTCAACACGCGGCTGCCCGATGCGGGGGATCCAGACCTTGACCCGATCGCGCATGCGTTCAACGAGATGGCTGAGGCCGTGCAGGCGCGTATCGCGCGCGAGCAGCGCTTTGCCGCGAATGTGAGCCATGAGTTGCGGTCCCCGATGACGGCGATTTCGGGAGTGACCGATCTGCTGGAGGAGCGCACTCCGGAGATGGCTCCGCAGGACGCGAAGATCGTCGACCACCTGGCCCGTCAGGTGCGCCGCCTGTCTCGGATGCTCATCGACCTGCTCGAGATCAGTCGTATGGGAGCCAATGAGCACATCGAGACCGAACCGATCGATGTGCGCGCTCTTGCGGCGCAGATCGTGCGTGCCCAGGGACTGAGCGATGACATCGTGATAGGCCCTCCGGCAGTGGTCAGCACCGACGGGCGACACCTTGAACGCGTCTTCGACAACATCGCGCGCAATGCCCAGTCCCACGGTGAAGGTCTCCGCGAGGTGACCATCGCCGATCAGGGGGAGACGGTCGCCGTCTCTTTCGACGACGCCGGGCCCGGCATCGATCCGGAGCTTGCCGACCGCATCTTCGAGCCGTTCGTCCGCGGGGAGGCTGCTGACCCCACGTCGGGGGCGGGCCTTGGCATGGCGATCGCGCTCGAACATGCGCAGGCGATCGCCGCCATGGTGTCCGTTGGTTCGTCTCCACTCGGCGGCGCTCGTGTGACCGTGCTCATCCCGCGGGTGGAGGTCTCGTGAGGGGTGCTCGAGCGGCTGTCGCGGTCGTCGCCTCGGTGCTGATCGCCGGCTGCGGCGTTCGTCTGGATGCCTCGCCCCAGTCCATCCCCGCCGGCGCGATCCCCACGTCGTCGGCGTCGGCGACCGGAGATCCCTCACCGAATCCCAACCCCGCGCGCGCGGTCCGTGTGTGGTTCGCCCGCGAGGACGGCCTGGTCCCGGTGATCACGGATCTGCGTCGTGAGCCCGCGGTGCCGCCCGCCGACATCGTCGCCGCGCTCGCTGCGGGCCCTTCGCCCGAGCAGGCCGAGGACGGCTTGCGGACCCTCGTCGTCGACCCGCTGACCGACACCCCCCTAGCCTCGATCCCGGAGGAGGCGCCGGTGACGGACGCGGGCTCGGTCATCGTCACATTGAGCCCTGATGCGGGGGCGCTGCCCCCGGGTGATCAGGTGCTCCTGCTCGGCCAGATCGTGCTCAGTCTCACGGGTGCCGGCTACTCCTCGGTGACCTTCGTCGACGGGACCGGGGCCCCTGCTGCCGTGCCGCTCCCGGGTGGTCGACTGCTCGACCGTCCCGCGGTGGCACGCGACTACGCCGGACTCATCATCGAACTGTGATGCGAGTCGGCCCCTTCGCACTCGAGGCGCGATCGATCTGCAGCGCGCGAGGCTTCGGGAGCGCAAAGGGCGGGGAGTCTCGACGGAATGATCCATTCGCGCCTAGTGTTGACGGACCATGACCGAGCAGCAGGAGTACCGGGTCCTGAATTCCCACGGCAACGTGGAACTGCGGGAGTACGCGCCCTGCGTTGTCGCGGATGTCGTCACCTCCGGCTCGGCTGGGCAGGCGGGCAGCGCGGCATTCCGGCCGCTCTTCGAGTACATCTCCGGAGCGAACCGCGGGGCCGAGCCGTTGGCGATGACCGCGCCCGTGATCCAGCAGCCCGCGAGCGAGCGCCTGGCAATGACGGCACCGGTCCTCCAGGAGCCTGCCGGCGCCAACGAGTGGACCGTGTCCTTCGTGCTCCCGGCTGGGCGTTCCCTCTCGGAGTACCCCGTGCCCGCTAATCCGCGTGTGTCACTTCGTGAGATCCCGGGGGAGACTGCGGCAGCGATTCGATGGTCGGGGCGATGGACCGCGTCGAACATCGCGCGGCGAACGGAGGAATTGCGGCGCGCAATCGCCGAGACTGGGTGGAAGGAATCCGGCGAACCAAGGTGGGCGCGATTCGACCCGCCGTGGAAGCCCCCGTTCGCGCGACGTAACGAGATCGTCATCCCCGTGCGTCCTCCGGGTGAGGGGTCAGCGGACTAGGAAGTCACGTCGACGGCCCAGAGCACTTCGTGCACCGTTTCCGCCCGCGGCCCGCACCTCGTCGTATAGACCGAGATCGATGTCGACGACTGTGCGGAAGGGCACATCTCGCTCTCGTCTTCACGGCACCCGGATTAGGTGGCGGTGAGTCGTCTCTGTCAGCAGCCGCTGTTGTTGACGCTGCCGTCGGGCATCGTCGTATTGCAGTAGACCACGCCTGTCAGGGTCG
>JBMTDJ010000055.1:0-13974 GCA_049431945.1 Candidatus Nanopelagicales bacterium
CTGTGGCACCACGACCTCGGCGACGTGCCCCGGTGGTCGAGCGAGTGGGCAGCCGTGCAGTGGCAGCACTCGCGTAGCGATCTGATCCAGCCCCTCATCGGGGACATCCCTGATGATCTCGTCGCCCTCGCCGGGCGCATCACGCCGGTAGCGGAGATGAGCCTGCCTCTGGGCGACAGGCAGATCACCCTGCACCAGCACGACGCCCATGCACGCGGCCACCTGGCCCTAGAGATCGCCGACGCGGGGGTCCTCCTCGCGGGCGACATGCTCAGCGACGTCGAACTGCCCTACCCCGACGCTGATGAGCCAGATCTCTCGCTCTATCTCGATGGCCTTGATCGCCTCGCCCCCGTGATCGCGCGGTGCCACGTGCTCGTGCCGGGGCATGGCACCCCGTCGTACGCACCGATGGATCGTCTCGATGCCGACCGCCGCTACCTCGACGCCGTGCTATCCGGCGACGACACCGACGATCCGCGCTTGGCGCATGAGGGAATGAGGGAGATCCATCAGCGCACTGTCGAGCAGGCGCGGGTCACGCGGGAGGGCGGTCAGGGTCATAGGAGACAATCAGTCACGTGACTGACGAAGGCGGGGCTTCGATCGACACCGACCAGCGCAATAGGCGCATCGGCTGGGCGCTTGTCGGCGTACAGGTCCTGCTCATCTTGCTCTTCGTGCTTCTGCCGAAGCGACGCGGACTGCTGTCACCACCTGATCTGCTCGATGTTCTTGGCATCATGCTCATGGTTGGCGGCCTCGCTGTCCTCCTCATCGCCTTCCTCGGACTCGGCTCGGCTCTCACTGCCACACCCGTCCCGCAGGAGAGTGCGGCCCTGCGCACAGGCGGCATCTACTCCGTCGTTCGTCATCCGATCTACGTCGGACTCCTCATTGCCGCGCTCGGATTCACGCTGGCCGTGGGATCCCTCTGGCAGGTGACACTCCTGGTCGCGATGACGGTCTTCTTCTACGCCAAGGCATTCTGGGAGGACCGCCTCCTGGCCGAACGCCACGGGGTGGCCTGGTTCGACTACGCCGACCACGTGGGCGGCTTCATCCCCCGGATCCGCGGTCCTCGCTAGGAGGGGCCGTACCATTCACGGGTGGGCCTCCTAGATCGCTTCGAAGACCGCCTTGACCGCATCGTCAACGGGGCCTTCGCCAAGGCCTTCAAGTCCGAGGTCCAGCCCGTGGAGCTCGCAGCGGCCCTGCAGAAGGAAATGGACGACCGGGCAGCGATCGTCGCGCGTGGCCGCACTGTCACACCCAACGTCTTCACCATCGACCTGTCGCCGCACGACGACGAGCGCCTCAGCGTCTACCGGGACGCGCTCCAGGGTGAGCTCGCCACCGTCGTCACCGAGTACGCCGGAGAGCAGGACTACGCCCTACTTGGCCCGGCCGAGGTGCGCCTCGCCCTCGACGACGCGCTCGACACAGGCATTTTCCGAGTGCACTCCGAGGCACGCGCCGCCGTGGTGTCCGCTGCGCCCTCCGATGCCCTGCCAGGCCAGCCCTACCTCGAGATCGGCGGCACGGCGTATCCGCTCGTTCGTGCCGTGACGCGCATCGGCCGCGGCAATGAGGCCGACATCCGCATCGAGGATCCAGGGGTCTCACGCAGTCATTGCGAGGTCGTGCTGGGCACACCGGCGATCGCACGCGATCTCGGATCGACTAATGGCACGACAATCGACGGGACCCGAGTGGGGCAGGCCGCCATCATGGACGGCTCCGTCATCCTCATCGGCACGACGTCCATCACCTACCGGACGGGATGAGGTCGTGACGGAGTTCGCCCTCACACTGCTGAGATTGGCGTTCCTCGGCGCGCTGTGGCTCTTCATCATCATCACGGTGATCGCCCTACGCCGGGACCTCATGCAGCCGCGCGAGGCCAGGCCACCGGCCCGCCAGAGCTCCCGTCCCCCAAAGCCGGCAAAGCAGCCCAAAGCCCCGAAGCCGGCGAAGGCCGCGAAGCATGCCAAGGCAGGTCCCTCACTCGTCGTCACCGAGGGGCCACTGGCGCAGACAGTCATCCCCTTGGGCACCGCTCAGGTCACGATCGGGCGCGCACCGGATTCAACCCTCGTGATCGACGACGACTACGCGTCCAGCCGCCACGCACGCATCTACCCCGGAGACGACGGCTGGATCGTCGAAGACCTGGGCTCCACCAACGGCACATGGGTGGATCGCACGCGCATCACGTCACCCACCGTCCTGCCGCCCGGCGTGCCCCTGCGCATCGGGCGCACGACCCTGCAACTGCAGAGGTGAGTGTGGCGCTCACATTGCACTACGCCGCACGCTCGGATGTCGGTCAGGTCCGGCAGGGCAATGAAGACTCCGGGTACGCCGATCCGCGGCTGCTCATCGTGGCGGACGGCATGGGCGGCCATGCGGGGGGCGAACTCGCGAGCGCGACTGCGGTCGCCACCCTGGCCGAGATTGCGGACGAGCAACTCGGGCAGGGCGAAGCGCTCACTCGTCTGGCCGGGGCGATCGACAGCGCGGGATCAACCATCGGCCTGGTCGTCACCGACAGCCCCGAACTTGCGGGCATGGGCACGACGGTCACCGCGCTGTACTGGATTCCAGACACCGACGCAGCCCGCATCGCGGTGGTGCACGTGGGAGACTCGCGGGCCTACCTGCTACGCGACGGCGAACTCAGTCAGATCACGCACGATCACACCTACGTTCAGACTCTGGTGGATGCCGGGCGGATCACCGAGGAGGAGGCCACGACCCATCCGCGGCGCAATCTGCTCATGCGCGCACTCGATGGCATGCAGATGGCCGAACCTGACCTCTCGGTGCGGGAGGCCCGTCAAGGCGATCGCTACCTGCTCTCCAGCGACGGCCTGCACGGACTGGTCTCCGCGGACGAAATCGCCGACATCCTCGGGTCGCGCGAGCCCACTGTCTGCGTGACCGAGCTCGTCGACCTCGCGCTCTCCCGCGGAGCACCCGACAACGTCACCGTCGTCGTCGCGCATGTCGTCGAAGGCACGAGCGTCGACGCGCCCCCCGTAGTCGTCGGTGCTGCGGGCGAGCCGCGCGTGCGTGCACGCCTTCCTCGCGTCCACTTCCCTGAGGACGCTCAGGTGGATCCCAATGCCCCTGATCTGCCGCCCGCACCCGAGGGAGGTCCACCCACATCCGAGATGCCTGCGGTCGCGGGCGCCACCCCGCCACCGAAGCGCCAGCCGTGGAGCCGCAGGCGCCGCGTCACTGCATGGACGATCGGCATCGCGGCTGCAGTGCTGCTCGGCCTGCTCGCTGTCCTTCTCGCCGGCGGAGCATGGGTGCGATCTCAGTGGTACGTCGGGGTGAGCGATGGCTCGGTCGCCGTCTATCAGGGAGTGAGCACCTTCCCCGCGCTGTCGACGCTTGTGAATGTCACCGATATTCCGGTGGCGGACCTGCCTCCGCTCGAGGCGGGGCTGGTGAGCAACGGGATCTCCGCGCAGAGCCAATCCGGGGCCGACGCCATCGTCGCCGGCTTGCGCGACCGGGCGTGCGTCGCGATCCCGAGACCGGCGTACTGCCCACCGCTCCCGATACCCACGCCTGTGCCCGCGCCGACCGCGACGCCTAGCCCGACGGCGACCCCATGAGTACGGCCGCCGCCGCGCCTGTGCGCCAGCGCACTCGTCGCAACCTCGAGTTCATCCTGCTGGTACTCGCCTGGGGTATCGGTGTGCTCGGGACACAGCAGGTGGCCTGGTCCACGGGCGAGGGACTGCACCCGCGCTTTTGGATCACCGCCGCCGTGGTGGGCATCCTCGCCCTCATCGCGCACATCATGGTGCGGTGGCGCACGCCCTACGCCGACCCCTTCATCCTGCCGATCGCGACCTTGCTCACGATCCTCGGACTCGTGATGATCTACCGGCTCGACGTCGCTGCGGCTCAGCGCGCTCAGCGCAATGACAACCCGATACCGACGCCGGACGTCTATAACCAGCTCACGTGGTACGCGGTGGCGATCCTGCTCTTCGTGCTCGTGCTCCTCGTGCTGCGAGACCACCGGGTGCTCCAGCGCTACACCTACACCGCGGGGCTCCTCGGTGTGATCCTGCTCCTGCTTCCCCTCGCCCCCGGAATTGGCGCCACGGTCAATGGCGCGACCCTGTGGGTGCGCGTCGGTGGCTTCACGTTCCAACCCGCGGAGGCGGCCAAGATCCTGCTCACGATCTTCTTCGCGGGCTACCTCGTCGTGACGCGGGACTCGCTGGCACTGGTGCGAACCAAGGTTCTTGGCATCCCGCTGCCTCGCGCGCGCGACCTAGGGCCAATCCTCATCGTGTGGGCCCTGTCGCTCGGGGTGCTGGTCTTCGAGCGTGATCTCGGGACCTCTCTGCTCTTCTTCGGGCTCTTCGTCGCGATGCTCTACATCGCCACCCAGCGGTGGTCGTGGCTGGTGCTTGGCTTCGTCCTCTTCGCCGCTGGCGCTGTGTTCGCCTATCTCGCCTTCGGACATGTGCGCACACGCGTGCAGATTTGGCTGGATCCCTTTGCCTACTCGGACACCGGCGGATACCAGATCGTCCAGTCCCTCTACGGCTTTGCCAACGGTGGCCTCTTCGGCACGGGCCTAGGCAGGGGCTACCCCGAACTCGTCCCCTTCGCCAACACCGACTTCATCCTCGCGGGCCTGGGCGAGGAACTCGGTCTCACAGGAGCGATCGGCATCCTGATTCTCTACGCCGTCCTCATCGAGCGGGGCCTACGCACGGCGGTCGCCGTGCGCGATCCCTTCGGCCAGCTCCTCGCCGCTGGCCTGTCGATCACCCTCGCCCTGCAGGTCTTCGTCATCGTGGGTGGCGTGACGCGACTGATCCCGCTCACCGGGCTCACCACCCCGTTCCTGTCCTACGGCGGATCGTCGCTCGTGGCGAACTGGGTGATCATCGCGATCCTGCTCGTCATCTCACACCGCGCACGTCGACCCGACCCATCAGCCGCCCCCGCTGACTCAACCGAGACCCAGGTGGTGCGCCGATGACCCGAGCTATCCGGCGCATCAGCCTCGTCCTCGCCATCCTCCTCGTGGCGTTGCTCGTCAACGTCACATTCATCCAGGTGTTCCGCAGCGACGACTACCGGGCGCGGGCGGACAACCAGCGCGTCATCCTCGATGAATACGGTCGCCAACGCGGCCCCATCCTCACCGGCCCCGACGCGGTGGCTCTCTCCGAGGAGACACGGGGGTCACTGAAGTGGCTCCGTGTCTACCCCGAGGGCGAGCAGTACGCGTCCGTCACCGGCTTCTACTCCATCGTCTACGGCGCGACTGGTCTGGAGCGCACCGAGAACGCGGTGCTGTCCGGATCATCCGACCTCTTCTTCGTCGATCGCCTCCAGCAACTCATCGCCGGCGCGCAGCCGCGTGGTGGCGCCGTCACCACCACGATCAACCCGGCGGTCCAGGCGGCTGCCTGGTCCGGCATTGCCGGCACACGCGGGGCGGTCTTCGCCATCGAGCCGTCGACCGGGCGCATTCTGGCTCAGGTCCAGTCGCCGTCATTTGACCCCAACATCCTCTCCTCGCATGATCCTGCCGCGATCCGCGACTACTACGAGGAACTGCTCGACGATCCCGAGCAGCCCCTCATCAACCGGCCGATCGTCGCGCTCAATCCCCCCGGATCGACGTTCAAGCTCGTGACTGCCGCGGCCGCTCTCGCCTCAGGTCGCTTCACCATGGACTCGGTCCTCCCCGGGCCCGCGGAGTACGACCTGCCGCTGTCCGAGCGGACGCTGCGCAACTGGACGGGGGAAGAGTGCGCACCCGGTGGTGAGATCACGCTCGAGCAGGCCCTCGCCGTCTCCTGCAACACCGCCTTCGCCTGGCTCGGAAATGAGTTGGGTGCCGATGCACTGAGGGAGCAGGCGGAACTCTTCGGCTTCGACTACAAGTTCGAGACGCCACTGCGTGCCGCGACCTCGCGATTCCCCGACAATCCCGACGAGCCGCAGACGGCGATTAGCGCCATCGGCCAATTCGACGTGCGCGCCACCGCGATGCAAATGGCCATGGTGGCCGCCGGCATCGGCAATGGCGGCGTAGTCATGGAGCCCTACCTCGTGCAAGAGATCCGCGCACCGGATCTCACCATCCTCCGCACGGCTGATCCGCGGATCTTCCAGACCGCTCTGTCGCCCGAGGACGCGGCCCAGATGCAGCAGATGATGGTGGCCGTCGTCGAGGAAGGCACTGCGGGAGTACTCGCGGGAATCGTCGACGGATCGGGCAACCCGGTCCGGGTGGGGGCCAAGACCGGCACGGCCCAGACCGGCCGCGATGGAGAGCAGCCCATCTCCTGGATGGTGGCCATGGCACCGGCTACCAATCCCAGAATCGCGGTGGCGGTCGTCGTGGAGGACGGGGGCCAATCCGAGCTCAGCGGCGGGGCCCTCGCCGGACCCATCGCCCGTGCTGTGATCGAGGCGGCTCTGCGATGAGGGAACTCACTGGGACACTAGGACGTCAGGGATAACGGAGCTCAGGAGGCAGGCGTGACGCAGGACCCCGGCGTAGGCCGCACCCTTGGCGACCGCTATGAGCTCGTGACCGTCATTGGTCGTGGGGGCATGGCTGAGGTCTGGGAGGCCACCGACACCAGGCTTGGACGCCGGGTGGCCATCAAGATCCTCCGGCCGGATCTCGCTCGGGACCCTGCGTTCCAGGCTCGCTTCCGACGCGAGGCCCAGTCATCTGCCGCGCTCAATCATCCGAACATCGTCGCGGTCTACGACACCGGTGAGGACATCCTCATCGACGGCACTGAGTCGACGGTGGTGCCCTACATCGTCATGGAGTACGTCGACGGGATGACCCTGCGGCAGTTGCTGTCCAGCGGACGCCGGCTCCTGCCCGAGCGCTCGCTCGAGATCACCGCAGGCACGCTGAGCGCGCTCGATTATGCGCATCGTCACGGCATCATTCATCGCGACATCAAGCCGGCCAACGTCATGCTCACGCGCACCGGTGATGTCAAGGTCATGGACTTCGGCATCGCGCGTGCGATCAACGACTCTGGCCACACCATGACGTCGGCGCAGACTGTCATGGGGACCGCGCAGTACCTCTCGCCAGAGCAGGCGCGCGGCGAGATCGTCGACTCGCGCAGTGACATCTACTCCACCGGCGTCCTGCTCTACGAACTCCTCACAGGCAAGCCGCCGTTCACCGGTGACTCCCCCGTGTCCATCGCGTACCAGCACGTCAGCGAGCAGGCGATCCCGCCGTCCCAGGTCGATCCCGAAGTCGCTCGCGATGTCGACGGCGTGGTCATGCGGTCCCTGGCCAAGAGCCCCGACGACCGCTACCAGACGGCCGCTGACTTCCGTGCCGACGTGGAGCGCGCCGCCATGGGCGCCCCGGTGTCAGCGCAGATGACCGCCGCCATCCCCATGGTGGTGTCGGATGCGACCCAGCGCCTCGACGTGGTGCAGCCGACCGAGGTCTACGCGATCGACACCGAGCCCCCGCGTGGACGGCGGGCACAGCGCGGAGCCGGCTTCGTCGCCGCCATGACCATCGGGGTGCTCGCCCTCATCGGCCTGGTGATCCTCGGCGCAGCGCTCGTGCTCAATCGGACGTCCGCCAACACCGTCGCCGTACCCGACCTCACCGGGCTCACCGTGGCCCAGGCCGAGTCGGTCCTCGAGCGACAGGGGCTGGTCCTCGGCTCGCAGACCCCCGAGGTCTCCGGCAAGCCGGTCGACACGATCATCGGCCAGCAACCCACCCCGGGCGAGCAGATCGAGGAGGGCCAGGCCGTCAACGTCACGATCAGTGCCGGCAAGGAGAAGACGACCGTGCCACCGCTCACCGGGCTCACGTCTGTCCAGGACGCCGAGACGGCACTCGCCGACGCCAAGCTCGTGCTCGGGAAGGTCACTGAGCAGGACGCGGCGCAACCGGCCGGGTATGTGCTCGCGCAGTCACCGCTTGAGGGCTCGTCGGTGGACGTCGGCAGCAAGGTCGACATCGTGATCTCCACTGGTCGGCAGCCGGTGCCGTCCGTGGTGGGACAGACCGAGGAAGTCGCCCGCGGAGCACTCTCGTCCGCTGGCTTCCAGGTGAACGTCGTCTATGAGGAGTCGGCGACCGTGCCCCAAGGCGTTGTCCTCGAACAGGACCCGCCAGCGGGGACCACCGGAGACAAGGGCATGGTCGTCACCATCGTGGTGGCCATAGCGCCGCCGTCGCCGACGCCCACGCCGACACCGACGCCCGAGCCACCCACGCCGACACCGACGCCGGACCCACCGACGCCGACGGAGTCACCGTCGTAAGGGGCCTTGCGGCACCGTCGGCTCGACCAATCCGGATCAGATGCCGAGGATCTTGGCCTTGGCCGCGGCAAACTCCTCGTCGGTGAGGAGTCCCTTGTCCTTGAGGGCACCGAGCCGCTCGATCTCCGCGACGGCATCAACCTCCGGCTCAGCGGCAGGGGCGACCGAAGCCTGCTGACCGGCCTCCTTCTCCGCCTGCTTGTCGGCCTGCTTCGCGGCGACACGACCACTGACAGCGGTGGCGGTTCCGGCGATGACGGCGGTGCGGGCGACGGCTCGGCCGATGCGCGGCATGGTGACTCCTCTGGCTAGGTGCTGCAACACATGTGCAGGATGTGTCCCACACTACGTGCACGTGTCAAGGGGCCGCGCGCTTGTGGGGAGCACCGCGCTAGCACGGTGTCAGCGCACGGCCGCCGTTCCCTCAGGAATTGTCTCCATGAGAGCTGCGAGATCACCGCGCTCCTGCTCAGCACGCCAGCGTTCGGAATACCACCCTCCCTGAGCCACCAACTCCGCGTGGCTGCCCACCGCGCGAACCTGCCCAGCGATGACCACCACAACGCGATCGACGCGATCGAGTCCGCGCAGGCGATGAGTGATGAGCAGTGTCGAGCATCCTGCCGTCACGGTGAGCACATCGTCGGTCAGTTCATCGGCGGCCCGCGGATCTAGGTGCTCGGTGGGCTCATCGAGGACGAGCAACCGCCGCTCAGCAAGCAGGAGGCGGGCAAGGGCGAGACGCTGGCGCTCTCCACCGGACATGGCGGCACCGTGCGGACCGAGGTCGGCATCGAGTCCGCGGGGCAGATGTGTGAGCCATGCCGCGAGCCCGACCCTGGCCAGTACAGCGCGGAGCTGATCATCGCTGGCACGCGGGTCCCCCAGATGCAGGTTTTCCCGAACGCTCGTATCGAAGATGTGCGCGTCCTGTGTGAGCAGACCGACCTCGTCTCGGACCTCGTCACCCACGAGGGCGCTCAATTCAGAGCCGTCGAGTTTCACGCTGCCCGACGCGTAGCCGAGGAATCGCAACAGCACCATCGCCAACGTCGACTTGCCGGCGCCGCTCGGCCCCACGATCGCCACGCGCTCGCCCGCTGCGACGTCCAGGTCTATGCCGCGCAGGACCGGCTCGTCCGTCCAGCCTGCGACCAGTCCCCGGCAGCGCAGCGGCAGCGGAGGATGCGGCATCGGCTGCGCATGCCTCGGATCACGGACCGGCTCGGGTGCGTCGAGCACCTCGTTGAGGCGAGCTGCAGATCCTCGCACCCGCTGGTAGGCGAGCGCGGAGGAAGGGAGCAACGCAACGATGTCGTACGCCGCGAGCGGCAGGAGTGCCGCGACGGCGAGCCATGCTGGGCCGATACGCCCTTCGGTGACCGCAGGAATGGCGGCGACCAAACATGCCACGACGGCTGCGCCCTGCAGGGCCGTGCTCAGGCCGACCCCGAGTCCCAGGCCCGCGGACTCTCGACGGGCGACGGCCGTGAGTTCACGATCGCGACGCTCGATGTCGGCCAGTGCTGCATCGACCGCACCGAAGGCCACGAGATCGGCTGCACCGTCGAGGCTCGTCACGACACTCGCACTCAGCGCTCCGCGCGTGGGAGCGAGCCGTCGTTCCGAGCGTGCGGCGATGCGCGCCACGATCCAGGGGACCACGACAAGGCCCAGGATCAGCACGAGACCCAGGGCGAGTCCCGCCCCGGGCACCAGCCAGGCGAGGAACGCGACTGTGGCGGCGGACACGATCGCTGCCTGCACCCAGGGCAACACCACGCGTAGCGGCAGGTCGAGAGCGGCATCGACATCTGCAACCAGGCGGGCGAGCAGGTCACCGCGGCCAAAGCGCATGAGACCGACCGGGGAAAGTTGCTCCAGCCGGTCGTAGATCCGCACGCGCAGTTCGGTGAGTCCGCGGAACGCTGCGTCGTGCCCCACGAGCCGCTCGAGATACCGGAATACCGACCGGCTGAGAGCGAAGGAGCGGACCATGACAGCCGCGACGGACAGCGACAGCACTGGAGGCAACTCGGCGGCATACGAGATGAGCCAACCCGACGTGCCGAGGAGGGCGACGGTGCTGGCGGCCGCAATCACACCGAAGAAGGCCGCCGCCGCCAGGCGGCCCCGCTGCAAGCCCATGGCATGCCACATCTGGCGCATCAGAAGTCCCTGGCCGTCACGGCGGTGCGACTCATCAATGTCGCGACTCTCTGCTCATCGACAGCCGGCGCAGGAGGACGGCCGACGTGCACGACGATGTCAGCGGCGTCGACGACCGCCGGTCGGTGGGCCACGACGATGACCGTGCGTCCCGCGTCGCGAGCCGCGCGCAGAGCCTCGACCACGGCTTCCTCACTCACCCCGTCGAGTGAGGCAGTGGGCTCGTCGAGCAGCAGGATCTGCGGGTCGGTGAGCAGTGCGCGTGCGAGCGCGACGCGGCGCGCCTGGCCAGCACTGATCGCGCCCACGGGAGTCGACAGTCCGTCGGGCATGAGCTGCACTTCGGTGAGAACGCCTGCGTCTGCCAGTGCGCGCTCCACACGTGTGTCGTCCACGGACGGGTCAGCGAGTCGCACCGCCTCGCGAATGTCCGGCCAGGGATGTCCCGGTGCGACAAGTTGAGGATGCTGTGGCACCCAGCCGAGCATCCGTCGCCACCGGGCAAGATCGACCTCGCCGAGTTCCACCCCTTGGCCGGAACTCCCGTCGAGTCTCACCCGTCCAGACGTCGGCGCGACGAAACCGAGGAGCACCGAGAGCAGCGTCGACTTGCCGCCGCCGCTTGCGCCCACGAGGGCGATGAGCGACCCCGCGGGCAGGGTGGCGCTGGTCGGTGCCAGGGCCGGATTCTCGCGACCGGCGTACGTCACGCTCACCTGGTCGAGCTCGATCGTCGGACGCGCGGGTGGCATATGCGTGCCGCCTGTGGGTACTTCCTGTTGGAGGAGCCCGAAGACCTCCTCAGCTGCGCCGAGTCCCTCGGCGGCGGCGTGGAAGTGCTGGCCGACGAGGCGGATGGGCAGGTAGGCCTCGGGCGCGAGGATGAGCACGAAGAGCGCCACGGAGAAGCTCACCTGTCCCTCGGCGAGGCGCACGCCGACAGTGACCGCGACGAGTGCCACCGACAGGCTGGCGAGGAGTTCAAGGGCGAATGACGACAGGAAGGTGATGCGCAGCACGCCCATCGTCGTGCTCCGATAGCGCTCGCCCATCGCCCGGATCGCCGTCGCCTGCCGCTTGGCGCGACCGAACACCTTGAGGGTTGGCAGACCTGAGACGAGATCGAGGAAGTGTCCCGAGAGCCTGCTCAGCGTCTCCCACTGCCGATCGACGCGTGAGCGGGTGTAGAGGCCGATGAGAATCATGAAGACGGGGATGAGTGGCAACGTGACCGCGATGATCAGTGCGCTCAGCAGGTCCTGCCCAAGCACGGTAGCCAGCACTGCAAGAGGCACGATGAGCGCCAGGACCAACTGCGGTAGATAGCGCGCGAAATATGCGTCGAGCGCGTCGACCCCACGCGTCACGAGTGCGGCAACAGCCCCGGGGTCGCGACCCGCGGGTCCAAGGGGCCCAAGGCGCAGCACATGACCCATCGCCTCCGCGCGCAACTCCGCCTTCGCCTTTGCCGACGTGCGGTAGGCGGCGGCCTCGGCGATCCACGACACCAGCGCGCGAGCAAGGAAGACAGCCGCAAGCGCCGCGATCACGCTGGCGACGCTGGCGAGCGTCGCCTGGCCCTGCGCGACATCGACGATGACCGTGGACAGGAGCCGCGCCTGGACGATGACAAGCGCAGCGACGACCGCACCGAGAATGACCGCGAGAGCGAGGAAACCCCGCGTGCTCCGCGCATAGCGCAGCAGCCTGGGGTCCACCGGTCTCATGTCGTCATCCTGCCCATGCTCGGTCCCGGGATAAAGGGGCGGGACGGCGCAGGTCCCCCCGGACGCACCGTCCCGCCGCTTGACCCGACGATGGGCGCCCGAGAAGGCTCACCGATCGGGAGTCTGCCGTGCCTATCCTTGCGCAGCCCCGGCGAAGCGGTCATCGGATCGACCGGACTGCGGCTCCGGCGGGATCATCGACGTGCTGATGCGCTTGCGGAAGACCCAGTACGTCCAGCCCTGGTAGATGAGCACGATCGGCGTCATGATCACGGCAACCCACGTCATCACCGTCAGGGTGTACTCCTGCGAGGAAGCGTTGTAGACGGTGAGGTTGTATGCCGGATCAATCGAACTCACCATGACATTGGGCCACAGGTCGACGAAGAGCGAGGCGACGGCCATGGCGATCGTGCCCGAGGTGAGGATGAAGGCCCATCCGTCACGACCGCGCCAGGTCGCAGCAAGCGCACCGAGGAAGAGAACCGCTGCCACCGCCCAAACAGCCGATGCCTGGGCGGCTTCGGTCCACAGCAACCGGGACTTTGGTCGTGACTTGCTCGATCATGCTCGGCCATTGCGCCGCAGCCTGGTCATCGCTGTGGCGATCCCGCTGACGCCACGACAAGGGCCTGCTCATACCCTGCTCTCGCCATGTCCGCCATTGCCCCCGCCAAGGTGACCGCAGGCCCACTCCTGTGGTTCAACCTCATCGTCGTCTGGATCGTGTGGGGATCGACGTACATCGGCATCCTCTTCGCGACCGAGTCGATCCCACCGTTCTTCGCGATGGGCACGCGATTCATCGCTGCCTTCCTCATCATGGTCATCCTCACGGGGCTCACCCGCGGCTGGAATGCCCTACGCGTCACCCGGAAGGAATTCGCTAGTGCGAGTTTTATGGGCGTAGCTCTGCTCGCCGTCGGGCTCGGCACGGTTGGGCTCGCGCAGGACTACGTCCCTACCGGGGTCATGGCCCTCATCATCGCCGCGACGCCGCTGACTATCGTCCTCTGGCGGATCGGTACGGGTGATCGTCCCTCGCGCCTGACACTCGTCGGAGTCATCGTCGGCCTGATCGGTATCGGCTGGATGCTGTTGCCCGGTGGCACGCGTCCGGTGTCCGGCACGGACGCAGATGTCGTCTTCTGGAGCCTGATGATCCTCATCTCCAGCACCATCTGGGCGACGACCAGCTTCTTCTCTGCACGCCTGCCCAAGCCGAAGGACTCCTTTGCGCTGACGACGTATGAACTGCTCAGCGGCGGACTGGCGCTCCTCATCGTCAGCCTGATCGTGGGGGAGAACATCGACCTGGGCGCGATCACCGCGCGCTCATGGGGCGGGTGGATCTTCCTCGTCACCGCCGGCTCGGTGCTGGCCTTCAGTGCCTTCACCTGGCTGATCAACAACGCGCCGATCTCGCTGGCTTCGACGTACGCGTACGTGAATCCCGCGGTGGCCGTCATCCTCGGCGTGCTGCTCTACGCCGAGGTGATCACCAGCGACGTCGTTGTCGGTCTCACGGTCGTGCTCGGAGGGGTCATCCTCGTGGTGACCGGAGAGTCCTTGCGCGCCAGGCGCGCCTCGCCGATCCCCGAAACCGAGGTCACGTGACTTCGCTGAGTGAACTAGATCCCGGCCGAGAGGCCGAAGTCGATCGACCAGTTGGCGCCGGTCACGCCCGCCGCAGTGGGCTGCGCGAGGAACCACACCACCTCCGCGACCTCAGCAGGCTGTAGGAAGCGGGACCGATCAC
>JBMTDJ010000056.1:0-13675 GCA_049431945.1 Candidatus Nanopelagicales bacterium
GGCTGCGGAACTCGAGCAGCTGCGCGAGGGCATGGGCGAGGGCATGGGCGAGGGCCATGGCCCGGGACATGGCGGCCCCGGTCGCGGCGGACCCGGTCGCGGCGGACCCGGCCACGGGCACGACGACGAGGATTCGGCAAGCGCCGTCTGATCAACCCTCGACACTTCATGAGTGGGCAGGTGTCCCGGCGCGGCCTACGGCCACGGCGGGCACACCTGCCCACTCGGCGTGAGGACGAGCAACTCGACAGGGACCAGTGGAAGCGAGTCGATCCGTATGGTTGAATACTCAACTACATGGCTCGATCGCCGGCCCGCCCGTCCCTGAAAGGACCACCATGAGCACCGACCTCGCCGCGACCACCGGCACCTGGGAGATCGATCCCACCCACTCCACGATCGGCTTCGTGGCCCGCCACACCATGGTGGCCAAGGTCCGCGGCGGCTTCTCGGAGTTCACCGGAGCCCTCGACCTCGACGGTAGCGATCCAGCGAAGTCCTCCGCACGGCTCACCATCGTGGCCTCGAGCTTCTCGACGAACAATGACGAGCGTGACGCACACGTGAAGTCCGCGGACTTCCTCGACGTCGAGCAGTTCCCCACTCTCACCTTCACGAGCACCGCCGTAACCCAGAAGGATGGCGACGAGTTCATCGTCACCGGTGACCTCACGATCCACGGGGTGACCAAGTCCGTCGACGTCACGTTCGAGCTCCTCGGGACGAGCCAGGACCCCTGGGGTGGCACGCGCATCGGGTTCGAGGGCAAGGCCGAGATCAGTCGCAAGGAATTCGGCCTGGTGTGGAACGTCGCATTGGAGACCGGCGGCGTCCTCGTGAGCGACACCATCAAGCTCGAGATGGACGTCGAGGCCATCAAGAAGTAGCTCCACCGCTCCCGACAGGTCGCCCGCGGCATGCCCGGCGGGCACTCTCGCTCCACGAGGCCGATCCCTGCATCCGATAGCGTCGCACCATGACCGCATCGGCAGCCGGGGTCGGCCTCGCGACGTTCAGCGCGGGGGCGATCCTCGACGTCTGGTACCCGCAGCCCGCGCTGGGCGAAGCCGCTCCACCGGTAGTTGGGCTCGACGCGGCCACCCGTACTGATGACATCCGCGGCGTCGAGGTGCGACCGGTCCGCACGGTGATCGCCGATCTCCAGGCGCCGCCCGCCGACGTCGCCGACGCGTACCTGCGCCTGCACCTGCTCTCGCACCGACTCGTGCAGCCGCGCACCATCAATCTCGACGGCATCTTCGGCCTGCTGCCGAACGTCGCGTGGACGACCCGCGGGCCGGTCGCGGTCGAGGATCTGCCATCTGCTCGATTGAGGGCCCGCACCCATGGCGAGCACCTCGTCGTCCTCGGTGTCGATCGCTTCCCCCGCATGATCGACTACGTCGTGCCGTCGGGTGTGCGCATCGCTGATGCCGACCGCGTGCGACTCGGTGCTCACCTCGCCGAGGGCACGGTGGTGATGCACGAGGGCTTCGTCAACTTCAATGCCGGCACGCTGGGCACGTCGATGGTGGAGGGGCGAATATCTGCAGGCGTCGTCGTCGGCGACGGGTCCGACGTCGGTGGAGGTGCCTCGATCATGGGCACCCTCTCCGGCGGCGGCCAGGAAGTCATCAGCGTGGGCAAGGGCTGTCTCATCGGCGCCAACGCCGGCATCGGCATCAGCCTTGGTGACGGCTCCGTCGTCGAGGCGGGCACCTACGTCACCGCCGGAGCCCGTGTAACCCTCCCTGATGGCGAGGTCGTCAAGGCCCGCGAGCTGTCCGGAGTGCCCAACCTGCTCTTCCGCCGCAACTCGATGACCGGCGCACTCGAGGTCGTGCCGCGCACCGGCACCTGGGGCGGCTTGAACGCCGCCCTCCACGTCACTGACTGACCCGATACGCGACTTCCGCCCGTAATCGACGCTAACGGCGCCGTTAGCGTCGATTACGGGCGGAACTGGTGCACCGACAGGGCCTAGGCGGTGCGGTCCTCGATCGGGACGTAGTCGCGCAGCGGGTCGCCGATGTAGACCTGGCGCGGCCGGCCGATCTTGGTCGCGGGGTCGTTGATCATCTCTCGCCACTGTGCGATCCACCCTGGTAGCCGACCGAGCGCGAAGAGCACAGTGAACATGCGCGTGGGGAAGCCCATCGCCTTGTAGATCAGCCCGGTGTAGAAGTCTACGTTGGGATAGAGCCGACGCGAGATGAAGAAGTCGTCGGCCAGCGCCACCTCTTCGAGTCGCAGCGCAATATCGAGCAACGGATCTTTGACATCCAGTGCAGCAAAGACGTCATACGCCGCCTTCTTGACGATGGCTGCGCGCGGATCATAGTTCTTATAGACGCGATGACCAAAGCCCATGAGCTTCACACCATCCTCGCGGTCCTTGACCTGCCGGATGAAGGTGTTGACACCGCCCCCGGACGCATGGATGCCTTCGAGCATCTCCAGCACCGCCTGGTTGGCACCGCCATGCAGCGGGCCGAAGAGTGCATTGATCCCGGCGGACACCGACGCGAAGAGATTGGCGTGGGAGGAGCCCACGAGGCGCACCGTCGAGGTCGAGCAGTTCTGCTCGTGATCAGCGTGCAGCAGGAGCAGCATGTTAAGCGTCTTCGACAGCACGGGATCGACGATGTACTCCTCCGCCGGGACGGCGAAGGTCATGCGCAGGAAGTTGTCGATGAAGCCGAGCGAGTTATCGGGGTAGATGAATGGCTGGCCCACCGACTTCTTGTAGGCGTAGGCGGCAAGGGTCGGCAACTTCGCCATGAGCCGCACGGTGCTCATCTCGACCTGCTCGGGATCGAACGGGTCGAGGGAATCCTGATAGAAGGTCGACAGCGCCGAAACCGCGGACGACAGCACGGGCATCGGATGAGCATCGCGCGGGAATCCATCGAAAAATGCCCGCAACTCCTCATGCAGCATCGTGTGGCGCTTGATTCGCGACTTGAAGTCAGTCAGCTCATCCCCTGTCGGCAGATAGCCGTAGATGAGGAGATAGGCGACCTCGAGGTAGGACGAGTGCTCAGCGAGCTGCTCAATGGGATAGCCGCGGTAGCGCAGGATGCCCTTGTCCCCGTCGATGTAGGTGATCGCGGATGAGCAGGAGGCCGTGTTGACGAATCCGTGGTCGAGGGTGACGTCGCCGGTGGTAGCTAGGAGGGCGGAGATGTCCAGGCCCGACTCCCCGATGGTCGAGGGGGCTCGCTCCAGGGGCAGTTCGCCTCCCGGGTAACTCAGGACGACGTCACTCACGCAGCTACCTCCCGTGCCCGTGGATCCTTCGTGGGGATCCTGGAACCGTCGCGGCGCCTGAAGGATGCGGTCGCCCCCACAGGCCCTGGCGGCCCCACCGTATCCCGGCTGGGCGCAGCGGACACGTCCGGGTACTCAGGCCATGAGGCGCTCGGCGGCGGCAGCGATGACCTCGTCCGGGGCCGTCAGCGCCAGGCGGACGTGCC
The DNA here is from genome assembly GCA_049431945.1 of Candidatus Nanopelagicales bacterium. Classification (GTDB taxonomy): domain Bacteria; phylum Actinomycetota; class Actinomycetes; order S36-B12; family S36-B12; genus Mxb001. The sequence continues at coordinate 3,477 of JBMTDJ010000056.1, forward strand.
CTGCCCCGCGCTCGCCGTAGAAGTCCCCGGGCGCGACCAGGATTCCGCGGTCGGCAAGGTCGGTGGCCGTCTGCCAGCAGTCCTCGTCGCGCGTAGCCCACAGATACAGGCCCGCCTCGCTGTGATCGATACGGAAGCCAGCGGCCTCCAGGGCCGGCGCCAGGATCGCTCGACGACCGAGGTAGCGCGACCGCTGCACGTCGACGTGCTCGTCGTCGGCCCAGGCTGCTTCCGCAGCCCGCTGCACGGGCAGCGGCGTCATGAGGCCGATGTGCTTGCGGATCTCCAGCAGCCGCGCGACAAGAGCGGGATCACCCGCCACCGCCCCATAGCGGTAGCCGGCCATGTTGGATCGCTTGGACAGGGAGTGCAAGGTGAGGACGCCCGTCACATCGCTGCCCGCGACCTCCGTCGAGATCGCCGAGACCGGCCGCGCATCCCAGCCGAATTCGAGGTAGCACTCATCCGAGGCAAGGACCGCGCCACTTGCCCGTGCAGCGGTGACGAATTCGCGCAGGCGATCTGCGGACATCACCCGACCCGTCGGATTGCCCGGAGTATTCACCCAGACCAGGCGTGCATCCGCAGCCGACGCCGGATCATCGGACACGATGACCTCGCAACCGGCGACCAGGGCTCCGACGACGTACGTCGGGTACGCGATCTCGGGCACGACGACACGGTCACCCTGCCTGAGGCCGAGCAGCAGGGGAAGCAGGGACACGAGCTCCTTGGAGCCGATCGACGGGATGACAGCGACATCCTCGGACACCACGTCGGCTCGGCGGCGAAGCCACTCGACGAACGCGCTGTTGGCGGCAGGGGCCCCAGCCACGGTGGGGTACCCAGGCGAGTCAGCAGCATCGGCCAGGGCGCGCTGAACGACGTCGGGCGTGGGATCGACTGGGCTCCCAATCGACAGATCAGCAGGCTGGCCGTGACTGCGAACCCGAGCGGCGAGCGGGGCGAGTCGATCCCACGGGAAATCCGGGAGCGGGAGCCTGGCTCCCGCAGAGGCCTCGCTCAGTTCTCCGGCTCCTTGCGCGGCACGGATGCCAGCAAAGGAGCGTCGAATTCCTGCGCACCGAGCTTGGCTGCGCCACCGGGCGAGCCGAGATCGGAGAAGAATTCGGCATTGGCCGCGGTGTAGTCGGACCACTCCTCGGGGACGTCATCCTCGTAGTAGATTGCCTCGACCGGGCAGACCGGCTCGCATGCACCGCAGTCGACGCATTCGTCGGGCTGGATGTAGAGCATGCGGTCGCCCTCGTAAATGCAGTCGACGGGGCACTCCTCGATGCAGGACTTGTCCTTGACGTCCACGCAGGCAAAGGTGATGACGTAGGTCACCGCACGGCCTTTCGAGATCAGGCGGCGTAGTGCCGCTCGCAGCGGACCGATCGAGGTCGCCGTCGGGACGGGGAAGCAGTCCCGCTTGGCGACCAGAGTCGGCCTGGCGCCGGATGACGCCGGAGCCACCGTATCGCCACGGCAGGGCCGCTAGGCCCGCGACGTCCCGCGGATGGGACCAAGGGCCCGCAGTGAGACTGCTTCGCCCTCGACCGATCCATCGCCGGAGCCGTCGTCTGGGCCGCCGCCGGAGTCCGCTGGCGGCTCCTCGGTCGGCTCGGGGGTCGGCGAGGGCGAGGGGTCGCCACCCTCGTCGTCCTTGTCCTTGTCCTTCTCGGGCTTGGCCCCGCAGATGACCTGTGGCGCGGGGCGGTAGGTCGTGGTGAACGTCTCCCGACGCACTTCCTCGTCACCGTCGTAGAAGATGCGGTCGACGTCGATCGTGAATCCGGGGCCGCCGGTCTGGCCCGAGCACTCGGAGGACTCGTTGTAGATCGTGCGGTTCTTCGTGACGTAGTAGCGCTCCCCGACCTCTGCCTCGATCGCGGTGTAGATCTTGGTGCTGTACATGCGGACGGTCATGGATGTCTCATCCGACTCCGCGGTGATGAACACACCGTAGGGCGTGTCATTGCGGAACTTCATGTCGAAGCCGTCCCATGCAACGGTGGCCTCAAGGCCCGGGACGTAGCGCGAGATGTACACCGAGTGCGCCTGAACCTCGACCGGCTCGAGCCCGCCGTAGAAGGCAGCCGACCACATGGTCGTCGTCGCCGCGGAGAGTCCACCGCCGAGTGCCTTCTGGAAGATTCCGCCCGGGCCGATGACCCAACCCTCCATGTAGCCACCCTCAGGATTGCGATTCTCCGTCTTCTCGTTCATGGAGAAGACATCACCCGGAAGGAGCAGTGTGCCGTCGATGTACTCCGATGCGACGGCCAGATTATGGGCGAGGTACTCGGCGTAATTCACCTGCTGAGTGAAGCTCGAGATCTCCTCAATCACGCCCAGCTCCAGCGCATCCTCCGTCGTGAGGACCGGATCGCGCACGGTCACCGGTGCCGATGCCACTCGATCTTCCCCCTCGGCAAACATGGCGTTGCTCACGGCTGCAGCGAGCACTTCGTCGCTCACGCCGCGACCCACCCGGGACGGGACGACGACAGGGACGTTGTTGGAATCGATCTCGAACGTGGCGTTGTTGCCCGGCTCCTCGATGGGGTCGAGCTCCTCGGCGATGGACTGGTGCAGGATCGCCCCGTCGATCTGAGGAGCCAGCTGCTCCCCCTCGACGAGATAGTGCGTCGCCTCAGCGATGGCCTCGGCGGGCACCTGCGGGGCGGTGTCCTCAACCTCGATCGTCACCGGCGCGGATACCGCGATCGTGGCCGGACCGGCCACGAACTCCTCGGCCTCCGCGTTGGTCACCGCGGGCTCGAGGACGACCTCCTGCAGCGCCACAGGGCCCGTGGTGTCGAGGTACGACGTGGCTAGCGCCTCCACCGCGGCGGTGATGTCGATGTCACGACCGTCCGACGCCGCTGTGAGCACCGGGGTCATGTCCTCGTAATGCACGGTTGGCTCGACGATGTCCTTGCGGACCAGGTCAGCGAAGGAATCGATGCGTTCGATGAGAAGCGCGTCGTCGATCGTCACGACAGGGTCGATCTCGCGTGGGCCGAACAGTCGCATGACGAGGGACAAGGGGTTGAGCAGGCGCCCCTCAGCAGCGTCCACGGTCGCGATGGGATCGAAGGCCATCCCGGATTCGGCCGGGAAGAGCTCCTCGGATGTGTCGAATGCCGACACGGAGATCGGCTCAAGCGAGCGCGGCGTGATGGAGCGATCGAGGGTCGCCACCGCTTCGGCTCGCGACATGCCGCCGATGGAAACCCCGAGGACGCTGGTGTTCGCCGGGATGTCGCTCGATGACCCCAGGATCATCCCCAGGTAGAACGCAAGGGCACCGGCGAGGACTCCGAGGGCAACGAGCAGTCCGCGCCGAGGAGTGGCGGTGCCCACGGGCCGCTCCTCGTCCGACACCTGCTCTCCATTCGTCGTGATCCGCTGCAGGACGGCGTCCTGTCGCATCCTCCGTCAGGACAGCCGCATCGACCGCCGCCCGGCTTGCCCCATCATGCTAAGTGCACGGAGCGGGCCGACGCCCGACGAGAGGGACCCGTGTCGCGCGTCACAGGGGCCGCGCCTGGCTCTCCAGCGGCGCCCTATGCGCAGGCGGAGGCACATTCACAGGCTGCTCCTAGATTCGGCGCAGCCGTTCGATGGCGGGCACGGTGGCGGCCGCCGCGCCGACGATAACGCCCCCGAGGAGATACGCCATCTGCCTGCCGCCTGCTGAGATGACGAGGTCACCGGAGGGAAGTTCCGCGGCGAACGCCACGGTGACGCCGATCCACGCAAGGAGCAGCAGCCATCCGCCCCAGCGAAGCCCGGTGAGGTCGACAGCCGCGCGCACAAGGACGACGAGCGCAATCAGGGACACCACGAGCCCCCAGGGGATGACGGTGCCGGCGATGACCAGGCGCGCACCCTGGAGAAACGCCCCCACGATGCCGATGACGACACCAGCGGCGACGCAGCCGATCAACCCCAGGACACGCACGCGATCACAGGCCGGCGAAGAGATCGGTCTCTCGGCCGGCACCATCGAAGGGTCCCGCGGGGGCACCCTTGACGAGCCGGAAGTACTCCGTGCCGAAGGCCTCGGCGCCGACGTTGTCGGCGAGGGCGAAGAACCCTCCGTCCACGGTGACCTGGGTGGCATGGGCCCGCAGGGCATCGAGTTTGCGTTCGAGGTGCTCGGGAGCACGTACCGCGGTCGTCACGAGCTCATCCTCGATCGCGAACGGGATGTCGTCGGGATCCATCTCGGCGAATCCCGTCGTCTCCCCTGCCGCTCGCAGCTTCTCAATGCCCTCTCTGACAATGCTGCGAGGGAACGCCGTCCAGTAGATCTTGGCGATGTCCCAGGGCTCACCCAGATCCGGACGGAAGGTCCGCGCCGATGCCAGCGTTGCCGCGTACATCGCGACTCGGTGAGCCTGGATGTGATCGGGATGGCCGTATCCGCCGAAGTCGTCGTAGGTGACGAGGACCTGGGGACGTACCTCGCGAATCACCCCCACGAGGTGCGCGGCCGCCTCGAGCAGGTCGCTGCGCCAGAAGGCCCCCTCGCGGTCATTCGCGCCCGTGCCGGCCATACCCGAGTCGCGGTAGCGCCCCGGTGCGCCCAGGAGGCGCCAGTCAGTGACACCGAGGATCCCCATCGCTTCAGCGAGTTCGCCCTGGCGATGCTCGCCGAGCCGATCCTCCCTGTCCGAGGCGAGGTGCTCAAGGCCCGGGACCAGGATCTCGCCCTCCTCGCCGAGGGTGCACGTCACGAGGGTGACACCCACGCCAGCATCGACGTACCTGGCCATCACGGCCCCGGTGCCGATGGTCTCGTCATCTGGATGGGCGTGCACGAGGAGGATGCGCCGGTCGGTCATGCGCACAGGGTAGTGCGGCACCGCCGGAGCCTCCGGCAGGATAGGCGCGTGACCCAGCCCCGGAGCGACGAGACCTACCCACGCCAGCGAGCCCGCACGCGCGGCTTCCGTCTCGGCGCACCGCGCTCCTTCACCATCGACACGGAGCGACAGCGCGTGTTCTTCCTGCGCTCGCATGGCGGATCGGACCCCGTCACCTGTCTGTGGTCCCTCGACCTGACGACCGGCAAGGAGGCGTGCGTCGTCGATCCGAGCGATCTGCTGCAGGATGCCGAATCGCTTCCTCCGGAGGAGCGCGCCCGACGCGAGCGCATGCGCGAGGTGAGCGCCGGCATCACCGACTACGCCACCGATCGCGACCGCAGCGTCGCCGTCTTCGCGCTCTCGGGCGCGCCGTATGCGAGCAGTCTCGACACCGATCAGCCAGCACGCATGCTGGCCGCTCCGGGCCCCGTCATCGATCCCCGCCCAGACCCCACGGGCACCCATGTCGCCTACGTCAGCGACCGTTCCCTCTGGGTCGCACCCCTCGAAGGCGGACCGGCGCGGGTCGTGTGCGCATCGGATGCAGACGAGATCACCTGGGGGCTTGCCGACTTCATCGCCGCGGAGGAGTTTGACAGGGTCCGTGGCTACTGGTGGCTCGCCGACGGCACAGGCTTGCTCGTCGAGCGCGTCGATGACTCCCCGGTCGAGCAGTGGTGGATCGCCGACCCCGCCCATCCTGACCAGCCCGCGCGAGCACATCGCTATCCGGCGGCCGGACGGGCAAATGCGGACGTGTCGCTATGGCTCGTGCCGATCGATGGCGGGCCGCGTGTCGAGATCGAGTGGGATCACGCTGACCTGCCCTACCTGGCGCGAGTCGCCGTCCCCGAGACCGGCCACCCGCTGGTGACCCTGCTCTCCCGGGATCAGCGCCGTCAGGTGATCCTCGAGGTTGATCCGGCAACGGGGGCGGCCCGGATGGTGCGCGAGCGCACCGATCCGGAATGGGTGGAGTTAATGCCCGGCGTGCCGACGCGCACGCCGTTAGGTGGCCTCGTGGAGATCGTCGCCGATCGCTCCGCTGACACCTATCGGCTTGTCGTGGATGACATTCCCCTATCGCCGCAAGGACTCCAGGTGGAGTCGCTCGTCGACGCGGGAGACGATGACGCACTCGTCGTCGCGGCCACGGACCCGACGTATCCGAACCTGGTCCGGATCGGCTATGACGGCAGCATCGAGAGCGTGCTCGGCCGCGATGACGCCGTGATCCATGGTGTGCGTGCAGGCAGCATCACCCTCACCTCGACGATGCGAATGAAGTCCACGGCCACCGAGGTCGACGTCTGGCAGGGCGGATCACGGATCGCTGGCATCGCCTCCATGGCGGAGAAGCCGATCATCGAGCCGCGCGTCCACCTCCTCAAGGACAGCGACGTCGACGTCGCGGTTCTCTTCCCTTCGAGCCACGTCCCCGGGTCACGCCGCCTGCCGGTGATCATGTCGCCGTACGGCGGCCCGCACGCCAGGCGCGTGATCGCCGCGGGGCTGGCCTACGGCACCGATCAGTGGCTGGCCGACCAGGGGTACTGCGTGATCGTCGCCGATGGCCGGGGCACACCTGGGCGCGGACCGGCGTGGGACCGCGCCGTGCGCGGGGACCTCGCGACCCCGGCCCTGGAGGACCAGGTCGCGGCGCTCGAGGCGGTCGCCGTGGCGTATCCGGACGATGTCGACGTCACGCGCGTCGGGATCCGCGGCTGGTCCTTCGGTGGCTATCTCGCGGCCCTGGCAGTGCTGCGCAGGCCCGACGTCTTCCATGCGGCTGTCGCCGGCGCGCCCGTCACGGAGTGGCGGCTGTACGACACCGGCTACACCGAGCGCTATCTCGGCCTGCCCCAGGAGGACCCGGACGCCTACGAGCGGTCGTCCCTGCTGCCACTCGCAGCAGGCCTCACGAGGCCGCTTCTCATCATCCACGGCCTGGCGGACGACAACGTCGTCGTCGCGCACACGCTGCAACTGTCGTCAGCCCTGCTCGCCTCGGGCAAGCCCCACGCAGTGCTCCCCTTGACCGGCGTCACGCATATGACTCCGCAGGAGGTCGTTGCCGAGAACCTCCTGCGTGCCGAGGTCGATTTCTTCGATCAGGCGCTGCGGACCGACTAGATCCCGTCGCCCGGTTCGCCAGAATCCAGGCGCGTAGTCCCCACGGCGCCTAGGTCAGTGATGGACTCGGAGAAATAGCCTGGCGCGCCATCCCCCGGTTCGACGAGACCTGAGTCGGGGCCGTGGATGACTCCGCCGCTGAGTGGCTCGGTGATCGGGAAGTGGCAAGCCACCGTGTGGCCCGGCGCGAATTCGCGGAGTTCAGGCTTCTCGGTGCGGCAGCGCTCCTGGGCGATGAAGCAGCGCGTGTGGAAGACGCATCCCGGCGGCGGATCGAGCGGGCTCGGCAGGTCACCGCCAAGCACGATCCGCTCGCGTTCGATCTGCACGCGAGGATCCGGCACGGGAACCGCGGACATGAGCGCGTGCGTATAGGGGTGGAGCGGATGCGCGAAGAGGTCTTCTCGAGTCGCCATCTCCACGATGTGACCGAGATACATCACCGCCACCCGCTGAGCGATCTGTCGGACAACAGCGAGGTCGTGGGCGATGAAGAGATACGAGACACCGAAATCAGACTGCAGGTCCTGCAGCAGATTGAGGATCTGCGCCTGGATCGAGACATCCAGAGCCGACACCGGCTCATCGCAGATGATGAGCTTGGGCCGCAGGGCGATCGCACGGGCGATGCCGATCCGCTGGCGCTGGCCGCCGGAGAACTCGTACGGATAGCGATTGACGTGCTCGGGGTTGAGCCCGACACGATCCATGAGTTCGCGCACGGCCTGCTTCACGCCACCCGGAGGGTCGACCTTCTGGATGCGGAACGGCGCAGCAAGGATCGCGCCAACTGTCTGCCGTGGATTGAGAGCGTTGTAGGGGTCCTGGAAGATCATCTGCGCCTGCTGGCGCACCGGGCGCATTGCCCGGCGAGAGAGGCCGGCGACGTCGGTGCCGTTGATGACGACTCGGCCGGCCGTGGGATCGACCAACCGCAGAATCGCCCGGCCCGTCGTGGACTTGCCGCATCCGCTCTCCCCCACCAGGCCCAGTGTCTGGGCTGCCCCGACATCGAAGCTGACTCCATCGACCGCCTTGATCTGGCCGATCGTGCGCGGGAAGACCCCGCGTGACTTGTGGGGGAAGTAGACCTTGAGATCCTCGACCTCGAGCACGCGATCGTTCATCGTGCACCTGCCTGATCTGCCAGGTAGCAGCGGACGAGGTGATCGCGTCCAGCGTCGACGAGCATGGGCTCAGCCTGGCGACATAGGTCACCGGGTACGTCCTCCCGTTGCCCGCAGCGAGGGTGGAATACGCAGCCGCTCGGCAGATTGATAAGCGACGGTGGGTTGCCGGGGATGGGATCAAGTCGATCCACTCGGTCAGTGGCCAGGCGGGGCACGGAGGCGAGCAGACCCTGGGTGTAGGGGTGCTGCGGGGAGTAGTAGATATCGCGGACCGGTGCGTACTCCACGACACGTCCGCCATACATCACGCAGACCTCGTCGGCCATATCGGCCACGACGCCGAGGTCGTGGGTGATGATGATGAGGGTCGTCCCTGTCTCTCGCTGGAGCTCGGACATCAACTCCGTGATCTGCGCCTGCACCGTGACGTCGAGTGCGGTGGTCGGCTCGTCCGCAATGAGCAAACTCGGCGAGTTAATCAGGGCCATGGCGATCATCACACGCTGGCGCATGCCGCCCGAGAGCTGGTGGGGGTAGTCGTTGGCACGCTTGTCCGGGGATGGGATGCCCACCCGATGCAGGGCATCGACCGCACGAGCATGCGCCTCGGACTTGCTCACCTTGTTGTGCACTCGCACTGCTTCCGCGAGTTGATCACCGATGCGGTAGAACGGGTGCAGGCTCGACAGCGGGTCCTGGAAGATCATCGCCATCGATGCGCCGCGCATGCGGCGCACCTCGTCGTCGTCGAGAGCGAGCAGGTCGGTCCCGTCGAAGACGATGCGACCGGTGATATCCGCATAGCCGCGATTGAGCAGGCCCATGATGGCCTGCGCCGTCACGCTCTTGCCCGATCCTGACTCTCCGACGATGGCCAGCGTGTGGCCCTGTGACACCGAGAAGGACGAGCCCGCGACGGCCTTGACCACGCCGTCCTCCGTCGGGAAGGACACGGCGAGATCGTCGACCTCGAGGAAGGCGCTCACGACGGCCTCACCCGCGGATCGATGACGGCGTACAGCACGTCGACGACGAGGTTAGCCACGATGATGAATACGGCCGTGATCAACGTGACCCCGACGAGGACCGCGAGATCGGGATCGAGCACGGCAGCCACCGCGAGACTGCCCAGGCCCGGGAGGCTGAAGATCGTCTCGAGGATGATGGCGCCGCCGAGGAGGCCAGCGAAGTCCAGTCCCGCCGCAGTGACGATAGGCGTGAGCCCCGCGCGCAACGCGTGCTTGCGGACAACGACTCGCTCAGGGAGTCCCTTGGCACGCGCGGTGCGAATGTAGTCCTCATTGAGCGTCTCGAGCATCTGACTCCGGGTGAGGCGCGTGTAGAACGCGGCGTAGAGGATGGCCAGGACCAACCACGGAAGGATCATCGTCTGGAGGAAACGCACCGGGTCGTCCCATGGCTGCACATACTGCGGGAATGGCAAGATCTTCCAGCGGATGATGACGAAGTAGATGACGACGAGGCCGATGAAGAACGACGGCAGCGAGTAGCCGACAAGCGAAATGCCCATCACGGTCTTGTCCTGCCAGCGGCCGCGGCGCAGGGCGCTGTAGACACCCACGGCCACGCCCCCGATGAGGAAGATCACGAAGGCGCCCAGCGCGAGGAAAATTGTGGCGGGCAGCCGGTCGAGGATGAGCTGGAGGACAGGCTCGTTCTTGGTGAACGAGTAGCCCAGACACGGCGCCTCGCACACGACCGCTCCCGGTCCGACGCCATAGGTGCGCCCGAAGAAAAGGCCCGTGAGGAAGATCCAGTACTGCTCCCACACCGACTTATCCAAGCCCAGACGAGCGCGGTTGAGCTCGATCGTCTGATCCGTGCAGATCTTGCCGCAGGTCAGCCGAGCCACGTCCGCGGGCAGGAGACTGAAGAGCACGAAGACGGTCAGGGTGAGAAGGAGCAGGAGCAGGATCATGATGAGCACGCGTCGCACGACGTAGGCGCCCATATTCCCTCCCCTGCCGTCGGTGTGGCTCGGTCAGATGCCGATGTGCACGTACTACGTGTGGGGTGGGGGCATCTGCCCCCA
>JBMTDJ010000057.1:0-13663 GCA_049431945.1 Candidatus Nanopelagicales bacterium
ACCACGAGGCCTGCGCCCTTTCCTACTCGTTTCATTCTTCCTCCCGGGAAGGTCAATTACTGCGGTTATCGTAGGTGGCGCTTCTGTCTGAAGACGCCCGAAGTTGGTAACGGATAGGTATCGCTAATGGTGCCCCTGGGGTGACTTCTGGGGCCTACCTTGGGCAATTCGATCGAGGATGATGCCGAGGAGCACGATCGCGATTCCGGCGGCAAGGCCCTTGCCCGCGAGCTCGGGCTTGGACTGCCCAACGATGACGAGGTAGCCCAGGCCGCCAGCGCCCACGAAGCCGCCGATGACGACAACGGCGAGCACGAAGATGAGCCCCTGGTTGACACCGAGGAGGATGGCGCGACGTGAAATCGGCAACTGCACCTTGGTGATCACCTGGAGCGTGGTCGAGCCGGCGGAGATGGCGGCCTCGACGGACTCTTTCGGGACCTTGCGCACGCCGTCGGCCACCACCCGGATGACCACCGGTGCGGCATAGACCACGCCAAGAACGATGGCCGCGAAGCGTGTGGGACCGAAGAGCGCCAGAACTGGGACGAGATAGACGAATGCGGGCATGGTCTGTCCGGCATCGAGGAAGGGTTTGAGGAACTTCTCGACGCGCGTGCTCCGACCAGCCCAGACGCCGAGGACGAGGCCGATCAGGACGACGAATCCGGTGGCAATGAGCGTCATCGACAGCGTGAGCATGGTGTCATTCCACAGGCCCGTGCCCATGACGAGCACGAGGAGGACGAAGACCAGGATCCCGACCGTGCGTCCCGCGAGGATGAAGGCAAGCAAGGTGATGGCGATCAGGGTGAGCCACCAGGGGCTGTTGGCGAGGACGTCCTGCAGCGGATTGAGCACCCAGATGGTGAACTGCTCGCTGCCCGTCACGGTAAGGAACCCGAGGTTGTCGGTGATCCACTCGGACAAGGCGTTCGCCGCCTCGGCGACCGGCTCCTTGAATATCAATTGCTCAGGGAAGATCGCGAACTCGAGGACGTAGCGCGACAGGTAGATGGCCACGAGCGTGAAGACCCCGAAAACCGCGAGGCCTATGCGGCGTCTCACCTTCGCGGCGTCGGCGGCGGCGTAACCGGACTTGTCGCGATTGACCGCGGCCGTCGTCGAGCGATCGAGCATGATGGCCAGGAGCACGACAGCAAGGCCGGCGACGACCCCGTCCCCCACATTGCGGATGGTGAGCGCCTCGATGACAGGCTTGCCAAGGCCCGGGGCCCCGATGAGCGCGGCGATGACGACAAAGGACAGCGCAGCGAGCGTCGTCTGATTGACCGCGAGGATGATCGTGCTCTTGGCCATGGGGAGTTGCACCTTGGTAAGCAACTGCCAGCGGGTGGAGCCGGAAGACTCAGCGGCCTCGATGGGGCCGGCCTTGAGCGACTTGATGGCATGCGCCGTGATGCGGATGCAGATGGGGATCGAGTAGATCATCGTCGCGATCGTCGCCGACGCGATGCCAATGAGGAAGACAAGCGCGAGGGGCGCGAGATAGACGAGCGTGGGGAGCACCTGGGCGAGGTCGAGCCACGGCCGTAGGACCTTCATCACGCGGTCGTTGAGCCCGGCCCACACTCCGAGCGGCAGGGCAATCGCCAACGACAGGACGACCGCACCGATCGTCATCGCCAGGGTCTCCATGGTGAGGAGCCACATGCCAAGCATCCCGCACAGCAGGAGCAGAGCCATGCTCACCAGGGCCATACGCAGCGTCGACGCGGCGTAGACGATGAAGCCGATGACCGCGAGCGTGCCGAACCAGCCCAGGAGCGGGATGACATTGCCCTGCGCGGGGACGGCGATGATCCCCATGAAGATCTCGATGAAGCCCGAGATCACGGTGCGGATGGGATTGAAGATGTAGACGAAGACGAAACTCTCCGTACGGTTGCCGCGAATGGCCGCAGCAGCATCGCGCATGATCGCTGTGAACGGCGAGTCCGTCGACGTCGACAGTTCCTGGGTTTGCACTCCCTTGAACGCCGTCGCCGTTCCAATCCACACGACCAGAACGATGAGTGCCTGCACCCACCGCAGACGAAGGACGGCCTTGATGTCCATGACTAGTCGCCCAGCTCCGAGTCGCGATCACCGGCAATGAGCGCGAGCACGTCGTCACTGCCTACGTAGCCCACGAGGGCGTCCCCCTTATGCACGCGTACCGGGGGCACTGAATCGATGATCGCGGGAGTGGCCTCCTTGACGATGGTGTCGCCAGCCACGATCGGTCCGTCTCCGGACTCCCCGTCACGCAGGGGTCGAGCGATCGTCTCGAGTGTGAGGACGTGACTTTTCGGAATGTCGCGAAGGAAGTCCTCGACGTACGCGTCCGCGGGGTGCAGCACAAGGTCCATCGCGGTGCCCATCTGCACCACCGCACCGTCGCGCATGATCGCGATGCGATCACCGAGCTTCATGGCCTCGCTGAGATCGTGGGTGATAAACACCATTGTCTTGCCGAGCTCGCGATGCAGCCGGATGACCTCGTCCTGCATATCGCGCCTGATGAGCGGGTCAAGGGCGCTGAACGGTTCATCGAGGAACATCACATCGGGGTTGACGACGAGGGCGCGGGCGAGGCCCACGCGCTGCTGCATGCCACCGGAGAGCTGCTCGGGGTAGGCGGTCGCGTAGCCGGCCAGGCCGACCAACTGGATGACTTCCTCCGCCCGGTTGTAGCGGTCATCCTTCTTGACCCCCTGGATCTCCAGCGGATAGGCGATGTTGTCGATGACCTTGCGATGAGGCAGCAGCCCGAAGTGCTGGAACACCATGGAGAACTCGGTGCGCCTGAGATGGCGCAGCTGCTTGTCATTGGCCTTGAGGATGTCCTCTCCCTCGATGATCACCTCTCCCGCGGTGGACTCGATCAGGCGCGTGAGGCATCGCACGAGCGTGGACTTGCCCGAACCCGACAGGCCCATGACGACGAAGACTTCGCCTTCAGCGACATCGAACGTCACATCGCGCACCGCCGCGGTGCATCCCGTCTCCGCAAGCAGGTCGTCCCGGCTCAGGTCAGCGAAGGGGGTGCCGACGATCGAGTCGGCCTTCGGCCCGAAGACCTTCCACAGGTCGCGTACCGAGATAGCGGGTGCCCCCGTCGTGGTCGTCATCCCTAGTCTCCTTCCGAGAACCAGCCGCTCGGTGCCGGTGCGAGATTGCGATACACATGCTTGGCCTCGAGATACTCGTGCAGCCCGGTGGGGCCAAGCTCCCGACCGACGCCGGACTGCTTGAAACCACCCCACTCCGCCTGCGGCAGGTAGGGGTGGAAGTCGTTGATCCAGATAGTGCCGTGGCGCAGGGCCGCCGCGACGCGTTCTGCCTTGCCCGCGTCGGAGGTCCATACAGCGCCAGCAAGGCCGTAGATCGTGTCGTTGCCGAGTGAGATGGCCTCCGCCTCGGTGCGAAATGTCTCGACCGTGAGCACGGGTCCGAAGGACTCATCCTGCACACACGTCATGTCGGTGCGGCAGTTGTCGAGCACGGTAGGAAGGTAGTAGCAACCGTTGGCCAAGGTGGGGTGTTCGACCGGATCCGGCGCACTTCCTCCGCAGCGGAGCACAGCGCCCTCGGCAAGTGCCCCAGCAACGTAGGCCTCGATCTTCGCTCGATGCTGCGGGGAGATGAGCGGTCCGGTCTCCGCTTGAGGATCGAATGGACCTCCGAGTCGGATTCGCTGTGCCCGCTGAACGATTTCGTCGACGACGCGGTCGTGGATCGACTCCTCAACGAGCAGGCGAGCGCCCGCCGAGCAGACCTGACCGCTGTGGAGGAACACCGCCGTCAGTGCGTTGTCGATCGCGGCATCGAGATCGGCGTCGGCAAAGATGATGTTGGGATTCTTGCCACCGAGTTCGAGTGCGACCTTCTTCACCGATGCCGCAGCCTCGGCCATGATGCGTCGGCCCGTGATGATGCCGCCGGTGAAGGACACCATGTCCACGGCGGGGTGCGTGGCCAACGGGGCCCCTGCCGTGGCCCCAGCACCCAGGATGAGATTGGCGACTCCCGCCGGCAGCCCGGCCTCCTCGAGGATGCGCACGAGATGGATCGTGGTGCTCGGGGTCATCTCACTCGGCTTGAGCACGAAGCTGCAGCCTGCGGCCAGCGCGGGTGCGACCTTCCACGCCGCCTGAAGCAGCGGGTAGTTCCACGGTGTGATCAGGCCGCAGACACCGACGGGCGAGTAGTCGATCCTCGAGCGCACGTTGTCATTGCCCGGGTCCACGACTCGCCCGCCGATCGAGTCTCCCGCGGCGAGCCCGGCGAAGTAGCGGAACGATGAGGCGACATCACCCACGTCATACCTCGACTCGACGAGGCGCTTGCCGGTGTCCAGCGACTCGGCGCGCGCGATCTCCTCGACATCGCGTTCCAGCAGATCTGCGACACGGGCGAGGAGCCTGCCGCGCTCGACCACGGGAACGCTCGACCAGCGTCCATCATCGAACGCACGCCGCGCCGCCTCGATGGCGCGCTCGGTATCGACCGCCGTCGCCTCATCGACCACGCGCACGATCTCGCCATCGGCCGGGCACCGGATCTCCCGCGTGCCGCCCTCGGCCGCGGCAACCCAGGCGCCGTCAATGAAGAGGTCAGGCATGGGCAGGTGCCTCCTTGCGATGGCGGTAGAACGGAGCAGGGTCCGGAGGCAGGGGCGTCGCTCCCTTGATGATGTCTGCTGCCTTCTCGGCGATCATCATCGTGGGCGCATAGATGTTGCCGTTCGTGACGTACGGCATGACCGAGGCATCGACCACGCGCAGACCGTCGGTCCCGTGCACTCGCATCGTGAGGGGATCGATCACCGACATGTCATCGATGCCCATCCGTGCGGTGCACGAGGGGTGGTACGCCGTCTCGCCGTCCTTGCGCACCCAGTCGAGGATCTGCTCGTCGGTCTCGACCTCGGGTCCGGGTGAAATCTCTCCACCGCTGTAGGGGGCGAACGCCGGCTGCGCGAGGATCTCGCGGGTCTTGCGGATCGCTTCTACCCACTCGCGCCGGTCCTGATCCGTGGACAGGTAGTTGAAGACGAAGGACGGCGGCGCCATCGGATCCGCGCTGGTGATCCAGAGCTTGCCGCGAGCATCGGAGTACATCGGCCCGATGTGCACCTGGTAGCCATGGCCGCTCTCGGGTGCCGTCCCGTCGTAGCGGACGGCGATCGGGAGGAAGTGGTACATCAGGTTGGGATAGTCGACGTCCTCGTTACTCCGGATGAAGCCACCGGCCTCGAAATGGTTGGACGCCCCCGGCCCTGAGCGCAGGAAGAGCCACTGGGCACCGATGATCGGACGACGCCAGAACTGCAGGTTGGGGTTGAGCGACACCGGCTGCGTGCACGAGTGCTGGACGTAGACCTCGAGGTGGTCCTGGAGGTTCTCGCCAACGCCCGGCAGATTGTGCACAGGCGTGACACCCACGGAGCTGAGGTGATCGGCGTTGCCGATGCCCGAGAGCTGGAGTAACTGAGGTGAGTTGAAGGCGCCGCCCGCGAGGATCACCTCGGAGCCGCGCACGCGGACCGGGCGCTTGCCACCGATGGAAACCTCGACGCCCGTCGCGCGCGGTGTGCCCGACGATGTGTCCATGACGACGCGTGTCACGTGGGCGCGGGTCTTCACCGTGAGATTCGGACGCGACATCGCGGGCCGGAGGTAGGCCTTGGTCGCGGAGTAGCGCCGGCCGTTATGGACGTTGCGATCGAACGCGGCGAAGCCCTCCTGCTTATAGCCATTGACATCGGATGTCAGTTCGTGACCGGCCTCCTGCACCGCGGAGAAGAAGGCGGCGAAGAGCGGATTGCGAGTCTCGCCGCGCTCGAGGATCAGCGGACCATCCTTGCCCCGCCACTCATCGGCGCCAGCCCGGCAGTCCTCCATCTTCTTGAAGTACGGCAGGCAGTGGGCGTAGTCCCACGTCTCCATGCCCGGATCTGCGGCCCAGCGCTCGTAGTCCATCGGGTTGCCGCGCTGGAAGATCATGCCGTTGATGCTGCTCGAGCCCCCGAGGATCTTGCCCCGGCCATGGGTGACCCGCCTACCGTTCATATGCGGCTCAGGCTGGGACGAGTACATCCAGTCGTAGAGCGGGTTGCCGATGGGAAAGGTCAGCGCCGCGGGCATGTGGACGTACACGTCGAACGGGTAGTCCGGACGACCGGCCTCCAGTAGCAGGACCGTGGTGGACGCATCCTCGGTCAGACGTGCAGCGAGCGCGGATCCCGCAGAGCCACCGCCGACGATGATGTAGTCGTAACCCCTTGGCATGCCGACACCCTAGGCGACGCGCGCCGCGTCAGTCCCCGAGTTCAGCGCGACGGCGGACGACATACTCTTCAAGTTCCGCGCGGATTGCATCGTCGAGCGGCGGCTGCTCGTAGTCCTCAAGCTTCTTCTCATATATCTCCCGTGCACGTTCCACGGTGTCGCGGCCACCGAGACGCATCCAGCGCTCGAAGTTGTCGGAGTTCCATAGGAACGGCCGGTAGAAGCACGTGCGGAAACGCTCCATGGTGTGCTCAGCACCGAGGAAGTGCCCACCGGCACCGACCTCTTCGTGGGCGCCGAAGGCTAGCTCCTCCTCGGTGAAGTTCACGGGGGTGAACTCCTTCTGGAGCGACTCCAGCATCTGCACGTCGATGACGTACTTCTCATAGCTCGCCACGAGGCCGCCCTCAAGCCAGCCGGCGGTGTGCATGACGACGTTGGTTCCGGCGAGGAATGTGGGGAGCATCGTCATGAGCGACTCGAAGGCTGCCTGGGCGTCGGGGACCTGTGATGAGTTGAGCCCGCCGCCGGAGCGGAACGGCAGCCCGAAGTGCCGTGCGATCTGCCCGGTGCACAGCAGGCCGATCGCGGACTCGGGAGTGCCGAACTGAGGCGAGCCGGACTGCATGTCGATGTTCGACAGGAAGCTGCCGAAGATCACGGGAGCTCCCGGCCGGACGAGCTGGGTGAGTGCGATGCCCGTGAGCGCCTCGGCCATCTGCTGGGCCAGGGTCGACGGGATGGACACCGGCGACATGGCTCCCATGAGGAGGAAGGGCGTGAGGACGACCGGCTGCATCGCCTTGGCGTACTCGAACTGCGCCTCCAGCATGCGATCGTCCCAGCGCAGCGGGGAGTTGCAGTTGATCAGCGAGAAGCACGCGGGTGTCTGCTCGATCGCCTCACGTCCGCCGAAGAGGATCTCGCTCATGCGGATCGTGTCCAGCGCCCGAGTGCCGCTGACGACATTGCCCATGTAGATCTTGTCGGTGAGCGTCATGGCGGCGTAGAGCATGTCGAGGTGACGGGAGTCCAAAGGCGCATCGCTCGGCTCGCACACGACACCGCCGACGCTGTCCATTGCACTGAAGGACTGGGCGAGCTTCGCGAAGTTGCGGTAGTCCTCCATCATCGCATCCCGACGGACGTCACCCTGGCGGACGAACGGCGGCCCGTAGACACTCGAGAACACCATCGAGTTGCCCCCGATGTGCACGGTGTTGTCGGGATTGCGCGCCTGAATGTCGAACTCGCGGGGCGCCTTGGCGATCTGCTCGAGGATGAACTCCGGGTCGAAGAACACCTTGTCGCCATCCGTGCGCATGCCGGCCGCCTTGAAGAGCTCGACGGCCTCAGGCTTCATGAACTCGATCCCGAGTTCAGAGACGATGCGACGCCAACCCTTGTCCAGTACGGCCATCGACTCCTCGGAGAGGATCTCGTAACGCGGCATGGTGTTCTCGAACATCGACTCTCCCGATAGTCCGTGACCGGATTCGCCTTGACCGGTGGGTTCGATGATCCTACACTCCACTTTTGGAAGTTGGGTTCCATATTGTGGAACTCTGGGAACGCGACATGCGGACGGGAGGTGGCCCCATGGCAGCCGTCGTCGGCACACAGGCGGTCGACCGCGCCTCCGCCGTACTCATCGCTGTTCTCGGCTCGACTGAGCCGGTGACCTTCGCCGACCTGATCGCCCGCACCGAACTCCCCAAGAGCACGCTGTCGCGGCTCACCACGAGCCTGGAACGCAACGGCCTCCTCCAGCGCACGGCTTCGGGCGCCTGGCAGCCCGGAGCCGCCATTACCGACTACGCCCTGTCCGTGCGCCCCGAGGACGACCTGCTCCGCATGGCTCAACCTTTCCTCGACGAGTTGGGAGCAGTGACGGGCGAGACGGTCAATCTCGCCGTGCCCGTCGGCCGCGAAGTGCGCCAGATCGCTCAGGTGGACTCGACATACCTCCTCGGTGCGGTCAACTGGCTCGACCGCCCCGTCCCCTTCCACTGCAGCGCCCTTGGCCGCGTCTTCCTCGCCTACGGCACTCCCCTGCCCCCTGGGCGCCTGCCGCGTCTCACCGAGCGCACCATCACGTCCCGCACGGAACTCAACGACGCCCTCGAGCGCGTCCGCCGGGAGGGAATCGCCATCGTCGACTCCGAACTCGAGCCCGGCCTGGTCGCCGTTGCGGCCCCCATCCGTTCTGCCGACGACAGCGTGGTTGCCGCCGTCTCGGTTTCCGGTCCCACCGTTCGCCTGAGCGCTAGCGAACTCCCTCTGGTCGCGCAGTCGGTGCGCGCCACGGCCGACCAGATCAGCACTGCCCTCACCACCGCGCGATCCGATAACCCACGGAAGGCCGAGAACCCACGAAAGGCAGGAGCGGCATGACTCCGGACGAGATCCTCAAGGGCCTCTACGACGAGACGATGGTGGGCAACAAGCCCGCCGTGCTCGAGCTCACCCAGGCCGGCCTCGACAGCGGCCTGCCACCGGAGCGCATGCTCTTCGAGGCGTTGATCCCGTCGCTCGAGGAAGTCGGCGCGAGATTCGAGCGCGGCGACTGGTTCGTCCCCGAGATGCTCATCGCCGGCAAGGCGATGGCTGGCGCACTCGACGTACTTCGGCCGTTGCTCGCTCAGACCGGGGTCGAAAGCGTCGGCACCTTCCTCATGGGGACGGTCAAGGGCGACGTCCATGACATCGGCAAGAACCTCGTGAACATCATGCTCGAGGGCGCGGGCTTCACCGTCATCGATCTGGGCGTCCAAGTGCCGCCGGAGAAGTTCGTCGAGGCCATCGAGGAGCACCAGCCCGACATCGTCGGGATGTCTGCCTTCCTCACCACGACGATGCCGATGTTCAAGGCGAACATCAATGCCATCGAGAAGGCTGGACTGCGCGACAAGGTCGTCATCATGGTCGGCGGGGCCCCGGTCACCCAGGAGTACGCCGACGTGTGCGGGGCCGACGGCTACGCCGCCGACGCCGCCACAGCGGTCCGCAGGGCTAAGGAATTCGTCGCGGCGAAGCGAGCCGGCTGACCGTGCCCAAGCTCCTCCCACTCCTCGAGCACGTGGTCAAGCAGCCCGTGTGGGACTGCCGCATGTGCGGACAGTGCGTGCTGCACTCGACAGGCATGACGTGCCCGATGACCTGCCCCAAGACCCTGCGCAACGGCCCGTGCGGCGGAGTGCGCGAGGACGGGCACTGCGAGGTCAAGCCGGAGATGCGCTGTGTGTGGGTCAAGGCCGAGGAGCGCTCGCATTCGCCGCTCAACCCGCACATGTGGGAGGAGGAGTTCAACGACCTCCGGCCTCCGGTCGACAATCGCCTCAAGGGCACCTCGTCGTGGATCAACCTCATCAACGGACGCGACCGGCGTACGCCAGCAGGCTGGCAGGGCGCGGCCCAGGAGCGCTTCTCCGCCGTGCCCGGCGCGAGCATGGTCGAGGTCGATGAGCCCACCACTCTCCCGGAGGGCTTTCACTCATGAGCCGCCTCGCCACCCTCCTCGAGGAGGGATCACGCCCTGTCGTCACGGCGGAGTTCCCCAGCATTGACGGCGGAGGTCTCGCCGCTGTCGAGAAGGCGGCCGATGAACTGCGGCCCTTTGTCGACGCGGTGAACGCGACGGACAATCCTGCAGCGCATGCACACGCGTCCAACACGTCTATCGCCATTGCGATGTCGCAGTTCGGGCTCGAGCCGATCATGCAGGTGGTCTGCCGCGACAAGAACCGCATCGCGATGCAGGCGGACATCATGGGCGCGAGCCTCTTTGGCATCGAGAACATCGCCTGCCTCACTGGCGACGACGTGACGGCGGGCGACGAGCCCGAGGCACGCCGCGTCTTCGACCTCGACAGCACGCAACTGGTCAAGGTGGCCAGTGGTCTCGCCGAGGGGCATTACCTGTCGGGCCGCGCCATCAAGCAGCCGCCCGCGCTCTTCGTCGGCGCTGTGGAGAATCCCTTCGCCCCTCCACTGGACTACCGCGTGCTGCGCGCACTCAAGAAGGCCGAGGCTGGAGCTCGATTCCTCCAGCTTCAGATCGGCTACTACCCCGAGCGCCTGGAATCCTTCGTCGCCGGCTGCGTTGAGCACGGGGTCACTCGCACCACCGCGCTACTTCCGACCGTCGTGCTGACCAAGTCCGCGAAGGCGCTGTCCTTCATGGACGAGTCGGTGCCCGGCATCTCCATCCCGGCGG
The DNA here is from genome assembly GCA_049431945.1 of Candidatus Nanopelagicales bacterium. GTDB lineage: Bacteria > Actinomycetota > Actinomycetes > S36-B12 > S36-B12 > Mxb001. The sequence continues at coordinate 10,513 of JBMTDJ010000057.1, forward strand.
ACATGATCGCCCGTGTCGCGGGAGCCGGTGACAAGGACGCGATTGCCGAGGAGTCCTACCAGCTCACCCTCGAACTCAGCCGCCACGCACTCTCGCTCCCGGGCGTCTCGGGCATCCACCTCACCGACTTCCGCCACGACGGCTCACTGGAGCGGCTTGTACGCGATCTCGGCATCGGTCCGGCCTTCGCATCGACCTCTGACCCGGTGGCGTCCGCCGCCGGCACCACCTCGGGATAGGAGTCCCATGCACACCGTCCTTCGCTCCGCGACCGCGTCCGTGACGATCGGTCCCGATCAGCCGTTCTGCATCATCGGCGAGCGGATCAATCCCACGGGTCGCAAGAAGTTCCAGGAGCAGCTGCGCGTCGAGGACCTCTCGGCCGTCGAGATCGACGTGGCGCAGCAGATCGCGGGCGGGGCGATGATGCTCGACGTCAACATGGGCGCCCCCCTCGTCGACGAGGTCAAGCTCCTCGGTGACGCTGTACGTCTCGTGCAGTCGCTCACCGATGTGCCCCTGTGCATCGACTCCTCGGTCGTCGAGGCCCTCGAGTCCGGCCTCGCGGCGTACGAAGGCAAGGCCCTGGTCAACTCCGTCACGATGGAGCGCGAGCGCATCGACGCGATCCTGCCCCTGGTCAAGCGATACGGCGCCGCCGTCATCGCGCTGCCGAACGACGAGGAGGCGATCCCGGAGGATCCGCACCGCCGCCTGGAGCTCGCCAAGCAACTCGTCGGCATCGCGACCGAGGAGTTCGGCATCCCGATCGAAGACATCGTCGTCGACCCCCTGGCTATGCCCATCGGTGCCGACCACACCCTCGCGATGAAGACGATGGAGGCGATCCACTTGATCTCCACCGAGATCGGTGTCAACACCACGCTCGGTGCGTCCAACGTGTCCTTCGGTATGCCCGATCGCCACACCCTCAACGCCGTCTTCCTGCCGATGGCGATGAAGGCCGGGCTCACCAGCGCGATCATGGACGCGCGCACCCCGCAGATCATCACCGCGGTCAAGGGTGCTGACCTCATGATGGGCAACGACGAGTGGGGCGCTACCTGGATCGCGGCCCACCGCGCCAAGCTGGCAGCCGCTCAGGCCGCCGAGGTGGCCGCTCAGGCATGACGGCGCTCGATGACGCGACCGGCGAGCCCGACAGGGGCGGCTCCGCCGACCCGCCGGGCCATACCGGGCCGGCCCGTGTCAGCCTGACCTTCCAGCCCGCGGGCAAGTCGGTACGCGTGCCGAGCGGCGTGAGCGTGTTCGACGCGGCGCTGTGGAACGGCGTCCCCGTCGACTCCACGTGCGGCGGCCATGGCACCTGCAAGAAGTGCAAGGTGAAGGTGCTCAACGCCAGCCTGCCGATCACGGCCCTGGACCAGCGCGCGTTCACCGCCGAGCAGCTCGACGAGGGTTGGCGCCTTGCCTGCATGGCAATGGCGATGGGCGATCTCACGGTCGACGTCCCCGAGCTCACGACCAGGCCCAAGGCGGCGACAGTAGGCGTAGGCCGCCAGGTGATCCTGCGCCCCGCCGTGCAAAAGCGCTTCATCCAGCTCACCGATGCGACCCTGTCGGACCAGCGGTCCGACGTGCAGCGGGTGCTCGATGCCGTCGATGACCTCGAGCTCACGGTCGACCCGAGCGTGATCCGCACACTCGGGCGCACCATGCGGACGGCGAACGGGGAGGTGACGGCCGTCATCGTCGGCACCGAACTCATCGACGTGGAGCCCGGAGATACGACCGCCACGTCCTACGGCGTGGCCTATGACCTGGGCACCACCACGGTGGTGGCCACGCTCATGGACCTGACCACCGGCGCGCCCATCGCGGTGGCCTCGATGCTGAACCAGCAGCAGCCCTTCGGCGCCGACGTGATCAGTCGCATCAGTGCCACGATGCTCGAGCCGGACTCATTGCCGAAGCTGCAGGCGCTCGCTCAGACAACGCTGAACGAACTCACGCAGGACGTCTGCCAGCAGGCGGGAGTCGACCCGGCCCACGTTTACGAGGTAGCGCTCGCGGGCAATGCGACCATGGCACAACTCGTGCTCGGCATCGATCCCGAGCCTCTCGGCGTCGCTCCCTTCATCTTGGCCACCGCCTCCTACTCCGGCCTGCTGGCGGAGGACTTGGGGGTCCAGGTGAATCCGCGAGCGCGTGCCATGGTTTTCCCGCACCTCGGCGCGTACGTCGGCGGCGACATCATCGCGGGCGTCCTGGCGGCCGGCATGGATCGCGACAAGCGGCTGCGCCTCTTCATCGACATCGGTACCAACTGCGAGATCGTGCTGGGAAATGGCGAGCGCCTCATGTCCACCGCGGCTCCCGCCGGCCCAGCCTTCGAGGCAGCATCGATCCGCTGTGGCATGCGTGCTGCACCCGGCGCCATCGAGGTCGTGGCCATCGGTGATGACGGCATCGAGTTGCAGGTGATCGGCGACGTCGCGCCGATCGGCATCTGCGGCTCGGGCCTGGTCGATGTCATCGCCGAGCTGGCGCGTACAGGCCTGCTCGACTCCTCCGGTCGCTTCCTCTCCGATGAGCGGATCGCCGAGATGCGCCCCGACCTCGCAAGCCGCTTCGTCGAGCGCGACGGGGAGCGGCTCTTCGTCCTCGCCACCGCCGGGGAGTCCGCTGAGGGCAGTGATGTCTTCCTCAGCCAGCGCGATGTGCGCGAGTTGCAGTTCGCCAAGGCGGCGATCTCCACCGGATGGAAGCTGCTGCTGGAGGAGTTCGGCGTCGAGGAGTCGGAGATCCAACAGGTGCTGCTGGCGGGGTCCTTCGGCACCTATCTCTCCGCGCGCAGCGCCATCGGCATCGGCCTGGTGCCGCAGATCCCGGTGATGCGGATCGTCAGCGCGGGCAATGTCGCGGGCGAGGGCGCCAAGATGGCGCTGCTGTCGGACTCCGAGCGCCACGGCGCGCACGCGCTGCTCGAGGAGATCCACTACGTCGAGCTGTCAGACCGCACAGACTTCAACGATCGCTTCGTCGATGAGCTCGCCTTCCCCTAGGTCGCTCCTCGAAGGGGCGGAGCCCCTTCGAAAGCGACTGCCTAGCCGCGCGCTCATCCTCTGCGGCGCGCTGAGCGCCGATGCCTCGGCGTGGATCGAGGAGTCGGGCGCGGACGTCGCGATCC
>JBMTDJ010000058.1:0-13587 GCA_049431945.1 Candidatus Nanopelagicales bacterium
CAGCATCGGCTCGGCGCACCGGAGGCAGCATGTTCTTCTTCATCACACCCTGGGTCATCTTCATTCTCGGCGTCGCCATCAACGTCCTGGTCGACCGCCACCCGTCGCGCCGCACAGGAGCGCGCTTCGTCGAGATCGCGCTGCTGTGGAACCTCGTGTGGTTTGGAGTCTGGGGCATCATCGGCGTCGTCGGGCACCTCGGCCCCACCTCGGGCCAGATCGCGGAATCCATCGGCTACGCCCAGAGCATGTTCCAGTGGGAGGTCGGCTTCGGTGATCTCGTGCTCGCCGTACTCGCTATCGGATCCTTCTGGATGCGCGATCGCTGGATGACCGCGGCCGTCGTCGCCATCGCCATCGCCTTCTGGGGCGACGCCATCGGGCATGTCATGTCGTATTACTCCGACGGCAACACGGCGCCGAACAATGTCTGGGCGATCCCCAGCGACATCCTCCAGCCGCTCATCGGCGTGGTGCTGCTGGTGCTCTACCGACGCGGCCTTGGACGCCTACCCTCAGTGCCCAAGCACGGCGTGATGGGTGTCGAGGCGACGCGATAGGACTCCCCGAGCTGACATTGGCCCTAGCCGTCCTTCGCTTCCGGCGGACCCGCCTTGGGCTTGATGACAAGCACGAGCACCCCCGCGACGACCAGCGCCACGCCGATCACGGTGTACACGGGCTGGCCGGTCATGAAGCTCTCCTCGAGGAAGCCCAGAGAGAGCGCGGCCCAGAAGCCGCCGATCATGATGAGCACGAGACCGATCGTGCGGCGCAATGGGCTGAGGTCCTTCATGTGCGACTCGTCAGGCTCGCGTAAGGAACCACTGGACTGTGGCGAAGGACTCCTCGCCCTGCATGAGCTCACCCACGATCACCTGTCCGGTCCAGTCCCCTGCGGTGACATCGAAGTACGACGCCCCGATGCGGATCGCATCCGGATCGACGAGCGCGAAGCCCGATGCCTCCAGCGCTCCCCCGGCGTAGAACTCCTGCAATGCCTCGAGTTGATCGGCGTCGAACCGCCACGTAGCGGTGACCAGGCCCTGGGCAGCGGGGAAGTAGTTGATTTCGATCTCCCCGACCCCCTCCCCGACGGAGAGGAGTTCCCCACCAGCGGGGACCGGCAAGGTCGCAACCCACACGGGCTGGGGCATCTCCGTGGCATCGGACTCGAGCCAGAATTCCGCCGGCGGTTCTCCTGGGCGCGGGTCGGTCGAGGACTTGTAGACGATCCGCAGACCGTCGGCATCGCGCGTCATCACAAGGGATGCGCTCGAATCGGTGGTCGAGATGGAGTTGTACGCCCAGCCAGTCGGAGCCGCCGCGCCGTAGGCCTCGAGCTCGGACTTGGAGGGGGCCGAGTCGAGGCCGATCTTTTGCACCGAGTCGAGGGTTGCACCCCACTGCTCAACCAGGCGCCCCGCGCCCACGATCGAACCGGAGGGCAGCGGCACATCACCATCGAACGCCGGCAGCACCGATCCGAGATCGGCGGCTCCGGCGGCCGACCCGACAAGTCCGGCGTAGGGCGCGAGCGCATCATCGACGACGTCGGTGAAGACGGGGCCCGTGGGAGCGGGGGCCGCTGATGACTCAGTCGCAGCCGCCGACGATGAGGGCGCCGCTGATGTTGATGCCGCCTCGGACGTTGCGGTGGCGGAACTCTCCGCCACCGTCGCGCTCCCGCCGCCGCACGCGACGAGAGTGATGGCTGCGGTGCCTGTGATGACAGGAGCGAGGACTGAGCGCATGCGGCCAGAATAGGCGAGATTCGCGAACGCTCGCCGCAATTCAGCCGATCACCCATCCCCTACGCTCTGCCCGTGCGGACGCTCCTGGGGGCGCTGTGCTGGGTGGGCGCGGACGGCTAGCCTCGCCCCGTGGCACTGCTCCTCGACGAAGCGCACTGGAGATGGCGCGATCGCTGGTGGTGCCACCTCATCAGTGACCACTCACTCGACGAGCTCCACGCGTTCGCCGAGTGGATCGGCATCCCGCGGCGCGCCTTCTCCGGCGACCACTACGACATTCCCGCCGAGGCACGGCCCGTAGCAATTGAGGAGGGCGCGATCGTTGTCACCAGCCGCGAAGTCGTGCTTGCGCTGTACGCCGCGGGACTACGCCGACCCCCAGCCGAACGCGCTAGTCGGCCGGCGTCAGCGTGAGCATCGCCTCGGCCGACTGATCGATCGCCTCCGCGCTCCAGGCCCACCCGAACTGCGACCCTGACTGCCACGAGTCGACCTGGTCCTCATAGTTCGGATTGAAGGCATGACCGCTGTTGCCGGTGAGGTTGACCCACGTGGAGTTGTCGAAGTCGGAGAGATCCACCACCTGGCGCATGCTCGGGACCCAGGTGACCTCGAATCCATCGCTCGGCGTCCAACCTGTCGCGTTGACGATGCCGCTGCCGCCCGCAGTGTCGATCGGCCCACGATTGAACAGCGCCTCAATCGGCGCGATTCCCGAGGCTCCCAGGGTTCCGTGCTGGAGCAGAAGCGTGTGAAGGGCACCCCAGCGCCACGACCCGGGTTCGCTGCCCTGCAGGTCGACCATGTCCTGGTACGCCGCATCGAGACTGGCGGTGATCACGGCATCTCGGCCTTCGGTCTCAGCCGTGAGCGGGTCATCCCACCACGGGTCGTCAGGCGAATCCCACAGGGTGCGAATGACCTCGAAGAACTGGTCGTCACCGCTCGCCGAGGTGATGTCCGTGCCGGTCTTGGAGTCGAACATGCGCGTGATGAGCTGACGCCAGAAGGCATTGAAATACGCCGCGGGCGCCGAGTCGATGCCCTGCTGGTAGTCCCAACTTGGCAGGAGCGCCATTCCTGCCTTCGTCGCTTCCTGCACCGGCATACCAGAGATACGCGGGACGAGGAAGTCGGCGTTCTCGCTCCAGTTGTCCATCTGCAGGGCCTGCATGTCCGCGATCGTGAAGGCCCTACCCTCGTCGATCTGCGCGGTAATGAGGTCGACGATGCGCTGGCTGCGTGCGCCGTACGACCAGTCGTCGGTGATGAAGTACGGGTAGTCCTTGCCGACGACGGCCTGATTGGCCGTGACGATCCATCCCTCCGGCGGGTTGTACGCCCACGGAAGGTCCTCAAACGGGATGCTGCCGTCCCACCCGAGTTCGCTGGACCACCCAGGGACGGGCCATTTGCCGTCGTATCCCTTGCGAATCGGGATGACGCCCGGCATCTGATAGCCGATGTTGCCGTCGATGTCGGCGTAGAGCAGGTTCTGGGCAGGCACCTCGAGGATCCGCGCCACCTCACGGAACGCGGTGAAGTCCTGCGCGCTGTTGAGCAGGGCGAAGGCATCGAACGTCGTGCCCGGCTGAAGGGCAGTCCACCTCAGGGCGACGGCGTAGTCGCTCCCCGGATCACCGACGTCGGCGTATCCCGGAGCCGGGACGGGTGCCTCCGCACCGATCGTCACGTAGTTCTCCCCGGCTTCAAGGACCTCGGAGATGATCGGACCGGACTCGGTCGAGCGGATAGTGATGTCGACCGGATCACCGCCGGCAACGTCAATGCGTTCGGTGCGCACATCCAGCGGCACGAGCTCGCCGTCGTACTCGTAGGCGTCTCCCTCCACCTTGGTGAGCACGAGATCGGTGACGTCGGGACCGGTGTTGGTGAATCCCCAGGCGAAGCGATCGGTGTGGCCGATGAAGACTCCGGGCAGCCCAGCCATGGTCCAGCCGCCGACGGCCACCGGACACTCCGGCGACACGTCGCGGCAGCGCAGATTCGCCTGGTACCACAGGCTCGGCATGCTCGGCGCGAGGTGCGGATCGTTGGCGAGGATCGGCTTGCCCGTCGACGTGTAGCGCCCGTCGACCGCCCAGGAGTTGGAGCCGATGCCTTTGCCGTCGGGCCCGAGCCAGCGATCGAGCAAATTCGCCGCGGCGAGCACGCCCTGCAGAGTCTCGGCGATGCCCTCGACTTCACCCGGAGCGACCTGCATCGCTGCGGCGGCGGCCGTCGTCGTGACCGCTGGCTGGAATCCCGCATTGCCGACTGTGCCGCCCTTGACGATCGGGCGGTGACGGTCGTAGGGATACGGCGGGAAGACCTGCTCGGCCTGGTCCACGGACGTCGCCGCGGCCAGCACGACCCGGTAGATCTCGTCGGTCATGTTGCCCCGCAGGTCCCACGCAAGCGCCTTGAGCCACGCGACAGAATCAGCGGGAGTCCACTGCTCGATCGTGTACGACGGATTGGTGAGACCGAGCACGGAGTACTCCAGGCTGATGTCCGCCTTGGGTCGGTCAGCGAGGTAGGCGTTGACACCTGCCGCATATGACTCGAGCATCAGACGCGAGGTGTCATTGAGCATCGGCACCTCCTGCTCAGCGATGCGCCGCCATCCGAGCGTGCGCAGGAAGGCATCAGTGGGTACCTGGCTCTTGCCAAACATTTCCGACAGGCGCCCCGCGGTGATGTGGCGGCGCACGTCCATCTCCCAGAAGCGGTCCTGGGCGTGCACGTATCCCTGGGCATACATCAGGTCGGCGAGACTGTCTCCGTAGATCGTCGGGATGCCGAGTTCGTCCCGGACGACGTCGACCGGTGCGGCGAGCCCGGTCACCTCAACCGTCCCCGAGGTCTCGGGCCAGCTGCGCTTGACCGTCCACTGCAGGAACGACGACAAGGTCGCGAGGACCAGCACGAGGACGATGGCGATGATGCCGATGATCCAGGGCCAGCGACGGCGCTTCACGGGCGCGGGTGCGGTGGTGGGAGACGTCACGAGCCCAGGCTAGGCGAGAGCACTCGGTCACGAAGGCGATCTGGCCTCCTCGGGATCAGGAATCGCGTGTTGTGAACAGGGATGCGGTCACTGGATTCACGAAAGGGACGCGAACACGGCTGCGGCTATTAGCCTGTCGGCGTGAACTATCCATCGCGCAGCGTGTCCGCGATTCTTGAAGTCTTGGCGGATACACCGGGCCGAGTGGCGATCTTCGACTTCGATGGGACCCTGATCCACGAAGACATCTCGGAAGCGGTCTTCCAGTGGTGCGTCGACAACCGGTCGTTGCCCGACCACCCTGAGTGGCCGTCACTTGGCGGCCTGTCATTTGACGATGCCCCGATGGAGTACTACCGGGCTGTCGCCGATAGCGCATCGACTGTCGTGCCGTGGGGTCACTATCCCGGCGCTCTTCTCTTGGCCCAGATATTCGCCGGGTCGTCGTTGGCCGAGCTGGTACGCGCTACTGACCAAGCGACGCCATCGCTCACGCTACGGCAGGAGGTATGTGATCTCCTGATCGGCATGCGGCGCATGGACTTTGACGTGCGCATCGTCAGTGCCGGCGTGGCATGGTGCGTGAGACGATTCACTCACACCGTGATCAATCCACTTCTGCGGCGTCATCACGTCGCGGAACTCGACCTGGCGAACGTCTGGGGCGTCACGACCCTGCTCAGCGAACACGGCGTGCCCCGGATTGACCGCGACCTCGTGTCACGTGGAATCCCCTATCTTTCGGGTGCCGAACCCGACTCACACGGCTTGGTGATCACGCCCTTCGCCGGAGGGCCCGTGGCTTTCGCTGCGAGCAAACTGGCTTTGCTCTCCGAGGAAGGCGTTGAGCGACCCACCGTGGTGGTGGGTGACGGATTGGGGGACGCCTACCTCCTCGCACACGCCCGCCAAGGGATTACGGTCGGCGACCTCGCCGTGGAACTCTCCGAGCACGTGCAGCACCTAGGGGGTGAGCCACCGCTCCACCTCGTGGGCGCCACCGCTCAATGAGGGTGGCCGCTGCGTGACAGAGAGGTGAAGACTTCACGTGATTTGGGCCCGGCCTTCATGTTTCGCGCCATACTGACCCGATCGAGGACTCGGGGAGGCAGCATGTCCGTCCATCGCCCACTGTCAGCCGTTGCCATCGCAGCCGCAGCGCTATCCGGAGCCGTCTTCGTCGGTGGTTGGGGATCATCGGCATGGGCAGCGGATGACGCCACGACGCTCACCATCGGGATGACGGTAGGGATCGACAACCCGAACATTTGGGCAGTCAATTCCACAAGCGAGTGGAGCGCCGTCACCCTCCAGTACGACATGCTGATGAAGTTTTCGGATGAAGATCTCAGCGCTTCCCCAAGCCTTGCCGAATCGTGCGAGCACAACGCCGACTACACAGCGTGGACCTGTACGTTGCGAGAGGGACTGAAATGGAGCGATGGCACCCCGCTGACGTCACGTGACGTCGCGTTCACCTATCGGTTCGTGATCGACCAGGGGTTCTCCTACTTCACCAGCTACTTCCCTAAGGGGTCGACCTTCGAGACGCCCGATGACCGAACCATCGTGTGGAATTCGCCGGAACCGACTCGCGGTATGGACGTACCACCGTGGGTCTACATCGTCCCCGAACACGTGTGGGGCGCGTACATCGGGAAGACCAACAAGGAGATCAAGCAGGCGGCGGTCCTGCCCAACGTCGCATCCGGTCCCTACATCATGACCGAGGCAGTCCCGGGACAGAGCTGGACGTTCGAACGTAACCCCAACTTCTGGGGGACCGAGCCTGCCTATGAGCGGATCGTCTTCCGCCTGTACACCAACCAGGAAGCTATGGTTCAGGCGCTGAAGAACGGCGAGATCGCCATCGCTGACGGCCTTGAGAGCGCGCTTCTCCCTGCGGTCGAGGCGATACCAAACGTCGCGGTTCAGAAGATCACCGCCGACTCCTGGGTGAATCTGGCATTCAACTTCGGTGGCCAGGACCCCGCCGCGAACCCCCTTCCCGCACTGAAAGACCTGCGTGTTCGCCAGGCGATCGTGCTCGCTATCGACAAGCAGGCGATCGTGGAGAAGGCGTATCAGGGTGCCGCAAGCCCAGGCGAAACAATCGTGCGACCGCTCTCGGTGTACTGGCACCTTGATATTCCCGACGATCAGGTGACTCCCTACGACCCCGATCAGGCCAACGCGATACTGGACGAAGCCGGCTACACGCGCGGCGGCGACGGCATCCGCGTTGACCCGCAGACCGGCCAGCCACTGGTCATCCGCATGCCCACCTCGAATGACACCCCGGGAAGCGACATCGCAGGGCAGCTCATTGCGTCCTACCTCAGCCAAATCGGCATTGAGGTCAAGGCTCAGCCGGTCAGCGCCGGCAAGATGTACGACCTGCAGCAGTCAGGCAACTTCGATGCCTACATCTGGTACTGGACGGGTGACCCTGATCCGAACTATCAACTCTCGGTGTTCACCTCGGAGCAGTGCGGTGATCTCAGCGACGGCTGCTGGAGAGATGCGACGTACGACGACCTTGTGGCACAACAGGCATCAACCTTGGACCAGGATGAGCGCCTCCGCCTCGTCCGAGAAGCACAGCAGTACGTCTACGACCAGGTCCCGTCGATTGTCTTGGCATACCCGAATTCGTTGACCGCCTACCGGACAGACATCGTCGCTGATCTCACACCGGTTCCGGCTGGTGACGGCTACCTCACCCCGTCGTACTCCTACACCGGCATGGTGTCAGCGCGACCGGCTCAGTTGACCGATCCCGCAGCATCAGCATCTGCCCAGCCGGCATCGGGCGACTCAGGAGGTGACGCGGCTACGACCGCTGGCGAGCCCTCGTCGACCAGCACGAGTGGGCCGCCGGTGTGGCTGTGGGGGATCGCTGCTCTGATCATCCTCGGTGGCGTCGCCGTCATCGTGATGAGGCGTCGCGGCACTGAAGATCGACCGGACACACACTGACCCGCTCCGAAAGACTTGAGTTCATTGCCCGCCGTACCGGCTGGGCACTGCTCACCCTGGCCTTCATCTTCACGGTGAACTTCTTCCTCTTTCGCATCATGCCGGGCGACCCCATCGCCTTACTGGCACGAAGCCAGAGACTGTCGCCGGAAGCACTCGAGCTGCAGAGGGTCGCGTTCGGCCTGGATCAGCCACTCATCACGCAATTTGGTGTGTATGTCCGCGAAACCATCAGCGGAAATCTCGGCGTGTCACTGATTTCGGGGTTGCCCGTGTGGGAATTGATCCTATCGCGCATGTGGCCCACATTGCTCCTCGTGGGTATCGGCACGATCCTTGCGGCCGGGATCGGCGTTCTCGCGGGCATCCGCGGCGGATGGCGACGGGGTAGCCGATTCGACTCGGGAAGCCTCTACACCTCGATGGTCCTCTACTCGACCCCCGAAGGTTGGCTCGGGATGCTCCTGCTGATCCTCTTCGCCGGGCTTCTGGGGTGGTTCCCGGCGGGGGGCTACTCATCGTCGACCAGCAGCGGGACCACGGACGTCGCCATGCACCTCGCGCTCCCTGTGTTGGCCCTCGCCCTGGGCTATGTGGGCCAGTTCCTCATCGTGATGCGCTCAAGCATGATGGAGGTCAAGGCGCAGCCCTACATCGATCTCGCGCGGGCGAAGGGACTCACCGATCCTGACGTCCGGCGCCGTCACGCAGTTCCGAACGCCATCCTCCCGATATTCACGCTCGTCGTGATCAGTGTCGGATTCATCTTGGGTGGCGCCATTGTGATCGAGACGGTGTTCTCGTGGCCGGGCATCGGGTTGCTCACCTACGAGGCGATCCAAACTCTCGACTACCCCGTGCTTCAGGGCGTGTTCCTCATCAGCAGCGCGGCCGTGATCTTCGCGAGTCTCGTCGCCGATGTCACCTACGGACTCCTCGACCCACGAGTGGGCGCGACATGACTTCGCTCACCTGGGCCCGTCGGCGCCGTAGCCTTGGCGAGTTCTGGCGGATCTTCCGCCGCAACAAGCGTGGCATGATCGGCCTCGCGATACTCGCCTTCTTCACTCTCGCTGCGCTGCTTGCGCCACTACTCGTAGACAGCGACGATATTGATCCCGCTTTCGCACCCGGCCAGCCCACTCAGCCCCCCAGCGCTGCTGTGCCCTTGGGTACTGACCTATTCGGGAGATCGGTAGTGCAACTCCTGCTCGTCGGTGCACGCGTCTCCTTGACCGTCGGGGTCCTTGCGACGCTCGGGGCCGTCATCATTGGCGCTGCCATGGGCATCCTGGCCGGCTACTACGCGGGTAGGCCTTTGGGGACGGTACTCACGGCTTTAACGGACTGGTTCCTGGTCATCCCCTGGCTGGTTCTGGCGATCGTCCTGGCGGCCATTCTCGGACCGACCCTGCTCAACGTCATCGTCGTCATCGCGGTCACGTCATGGGCGCTTACTGCTCGACTCGTGCGGGCCCAGACATTGTCCGTGCGGGAACAACCCTTCATTGAGCGGGCACGGGCCCTCGGAGCCACGAACGCTCGGATCCTCGGGAAGTACGTCTTGCCAGAGGTTTCTCCGATCATCATCGCCCAGGGCGTGCTGACAGTTGCCATCGCGATCCTCTCCGAGACCACGCTCTCACTTCTCGGACTGGGTGATCCCACCTCGATGTCATGGGGCAGGATCATCGAGGAAGCATTCGTGTCCGGTGCCATGTCCAACGGCTACTGGTGGTGGATCATCCCCCCGGGGGTCTGCGTCATCCTGGTGACGCTGTCATTCACACTGCTTGGCTATGCACTGGAAGAGACGCTCGACCCACGACTCAGACAAGGTTGATCGCATGAACCCATTTCACAGTGACGGCGAGTGGCTGAAAGCAGCACTCCATACCCACTCGACCGTGAGTGACGGCACTCTCGCGCCTGATCGGCTCGTGCAGTCTTATGTCGAGGCAGGGTTCGACATCGTCGCGATCACCGATCACTGGCGCCTCACGCAGCCGAGCGCTCGTGACGACATCATCCTGGTGCCCGGTGCCGAACTCGGTTTCGACATGATCGCCCCGATTTACCCGCGTCAGTCCGGTGAGTTCCTCGTCTACGGGCTGACCGAGCTTCCTGAGGATCCGGGTGGCGATCGAGCAAACTGGTACTTCAGCGAGGAAGACAACTACGAAGTCCGCACCTTCCCCTCTCTCTCGGAGGGGACGACGTGGGCTGCGAGCCAAGGGGCGATCACCTACGTCGCCCACCCGTACTGGAATCAACTTCCCACTCAGGAACTCACCCAGATGGAAGGCTTCACGGGAGTTGAGGTCTTCAACGGGTCGGCGGAACTCGAGTGCGGCCGCGGGGACTCCTCACCCTGGTGGGACCTGCTCCTTGGCGAAGGTCGCGAGGTGTTCGGGATCGCTACGGATGATCAGCATTACCCGCTCTTCGAGCTAGGGACTGCGTGGACCATGCTCAACGTGGCCGAGAGGTCACCGGCAGCCGTGCTTGATGCCCTACGGACTGGGGCTTCCTACTTCTCGCATGGTCCCAGCATCTACGACGTCTCCGATCATGACGGGGGCATGGAGATCACGTGTTCCCCGGCGAGTTCCATTCGCCTCCAGACTGAGGAGGAGTTCGGCGCGTGCGTCACGGTCGGTCGCGGTGGCCGTCGTATGGGACAGATCCTGGAAACGGACGGACGAGGGCTCATCACGAGAGCCTTCGTCGAAGGAGCGGCCGAACGCCGCTACCGACGGGTCGTCATCGTGGACGAGCACGGGAATCGTGCGTGGAGCAATCCGCTCTAGTAATCCGGGGCGAGGCCATCGAGCAGGGACCGATCCAGGGCCAGCGACGGCGCGTGCTCGGGGTGGGTGCGGTGGTGGGAGACGTCACGACCCAGGCTAGGCGACCGGGAGCCATCAATAAGGTGAACAGCAGGTGAACGCCTGCACCCACGCGCGGACGCACCCAGGTGAACGGCGAGAATCCTCTCGATGAACGCCCGTCGTCCGGCGGGGCCCGATGCACGCGAGAGAGAGCTCCTGTGGACCCGATCCTGGTCGCGATCATTCTCATCGTCGCCCTTGCGCTCATCTTCGACTTCACCAACGGCTTCCATGATGCGGCGAACGCCGTGGCAACCGTCGTCGCCACGCGCGCACTGCCAGCCAAGTGGGCTCCTGCCTTCTCCGCGTTCTTCAACTTCGTCGCGTACTTCGTGGTGGGCACAGCGGTGGCCAATACCGTGGCCAAGACAGTCAATGCGGAGAAGGCGACGCTGGCAGTCATCTTCGCTGCGCTCTTCGCAGCGATTGCGTGGAACTACATCACATGGAATATCGGCATGCCCTCGTCGTCATCTCACGCGATCATCGGTGGCCTGGTCGGAGCGGGTCTCGCCGCTGGCGGCCTTGCGGCTATCGACTGGGGCAGCGTGAGCAAGGCGGCTATCGGCATTATCGCCTCGCCAGTGGCCGCGCTGTCCATCGCCTTCATCGCTGTCTACCTCGTCTACCTCGTGCAGCGGGCGACGAAGTGGCATGACAATCATCCGGTATTCAAGGGGGCCCAGGTCGTGTCGGCCGCCGCCCTGTCCTTCGGCCACGGGGCAAACGACGCCCAGAAGACCATGGGCGTGATCGCTGCCCTGCTTCTCGGTGCGGGCTACACAACGATGGATGAGACCGGCAAGAACGTCGTGGTGCCCGAGTGGGTGGCGCTGGCGGCGTACGGCGCGATTGCGCTTGGCACGCTCTGGGGTGGCTGGAAGATCATCGAGACGATGGGGCTGAAGATCACCACGCTCTATGCCAACACGGGTGTCGCCGCCAACATCGGCGCGGTGTCGGCCATCTTCGGTGCCACCAGCCTCGGCGCTCCCATCTCCACCACGCACGCGGCCGCGTCGTCCGTCGTGGGTGCCGGCATCGGCTCAGGCAAGGGCGCGAACTGGCGCGTCGTCGGCGAGATGCTCCTCGCCTGGGTCGTCACGATCCCCATGTCGGCCGGCATGGCCTTCGGGATGTACTACCTGACCAGGCTGCCGACAGTGCTCGCGTGGATCGCCGTGGGTGGCTCCGTGATCGCGTTCGCCTCCTGGGCGCTGTGGGCGATGACCCACACGATCCACGCGTCGGATGTGGAGAAGGAGATCCTGCCCGAGGAGCTCTTGGACGACGGCCCGGAGCCGATGCATCCCAAGCTCGAGGGTCGCGGCCCAGTCGGTTAGGCCGGACGGGGACCTCAGCCGCGGCCGGCGCTCGCGTGGGCGCGGCCGTGCTCGGTGCCCTGCATGGCTCGCAGCACGAGGGTGTCGGGCCAGACATCGACGCGGCGGGTCATGGCCGCGAGAGCTCGACGTACCCGATCAGTGAACATGAACATAAGGTAAACAACAGTCGACGCGGTGTCAAACAGGCTCGACATTTTATGCGGTCGCATGTCGACCACAATCGACAGCGAACACGAGCGTGTGGGGCCCTACCGGGTATCAGCCCACGTCAGAGACCCTATCCACCACCCAGCCAGACCGGACATGCCACGTGCAGGGCCTTCGCGAGCGACCGACCGTTGCGGGCGATCTCCTTGGGCGGGTTGCCCGATCGGGCAGCGGCCAGTCGCACCGCCGCTGGGCCCGCCCCCGCAGGCGCCCCGCTGAGGAAGGCTCGGATCCCGTCCTCGGCCCCGGGGGTACGCCCCGAGGCCAGGGCCTCCATGAGATCGCCCTCCTTGAGGTCGGCACTCTTGCCCAGGCCCGCGAGGGCCGCTGCGACGGCAGCCTCATCCGCGGAGCGCTCGACCTCAGTCGACACAGCCACGGCAATCCCGAGGACGTCGAGGAGGGCGAGGAGCTTGCTCGCTCCGATCTCCATGTCCTCGCGTCCGCTCTCGAGGTAGTTCAACGTGGCACGTGAGACCCCGGCGGCCCTGGCGAGATCCTTCTGGCTGAGGCCGCTCGCCTTGCGGTGTGCCCGGACGACCGCTCCGAGCGATGCAACGGAGATCGGATCGGCCATGACAGCAGGCTAGGCCTACGGGATGCGGGGCACCACCCGCATCGGTGATGACGTCCCAGCACGGGGCTCCCCCCGCGTCAGGCTCCCCTCGGGTAGGCCCACCTCGCGCTCCGCACCGGCCCGTGCCCATGCATCGGCCTCGTGAATCGAGATCACGTCGCCGTGCGCCACCACCTGCAGGGCCAGTCCATCGAGCAGCGACAGGATCCGCCAGGCAACGGCATCGGGATCGGCACACACCAGCTTGCCGTCCGCAACACCGCGACGAAGGATTCCGGACAGCAGCGCCTGCCACTCCTCGTTGAGTCGGCGCGAGATGCGCTGGAGGGCCGGGCGTCGGGCAGCTTCGGCCCACGCATCGAGCCATACCTGGATACCCGAGTCGTCGTCCCGCGCGTACACGTCGAAGAACACGACCAGTTGGTCTACGGCGCCTTCGGCCGCCGCGAGAGCCGCTCGCATCTCCTCGAGGTCTTCCGTCGCGACCTCCTCGAACGTCTCCGCGAGGAGGTCGTCCATCGAGGCGTAGTAGTGGTGGATGAGCCCACTCGAGGCGCCCAGCTCAGCCGCGACATCGCGGACGGTCGTGCCGCCGATGCCGCGACTGCCCATGACCGCGCGGGTCGCGGCCACGATCGCAGCGCGTCGATCGTCGGGGCTCATGCGCGGCATGCGAATACGTTAATCCCTATTGCGCACTTGTCCAACAGCGTCCTAGGCTGCCGTACGTGCCGGGCGGCGCCCCCCGCCGCCCGGCACACCGCATACCCGGCGGCCGATGGAGGTCCGATGCTGCGCACCACTCCCTTCCACCCGCGCCTGG
>JBMTDJ010000059.1:0-13515 GCA_049431945.1 Candidatus Nanopelagicales bacterium
CGCGGATATCGCCGTCTGCGGAAGCAACCAGCTCGTCCACCGAGTCCTTGACGAGTAGGGCCGCGTCGTAGGCGCCCTTCGCTGACGCCGCCGCTTGGAGCCACTCGACGCCCGCGGACACCGGATTGCCAGCCCCCTGGGCCGCCTCCACATGTCCGAGTGCCTCATCCTTCGCTGCTTCGAGGGTGATGAGCCGCTGCTGGAGGACGGGGATGACGACGGCCGCATCGACATAGTCGACGGGGATCCCGCCGAGTGCGGTACCGAGTGCGCTCGCGGCAGCATCCACTCCATTGAGTTGCCCGGGGACCTGCTGCTGGAACTGCTCTCCGATCGAGGCCGGATCATCCGGGTCGTACTCCAAGGACCCCGCAACCTCGACCACACTGGCGATGAGGCCATCGCGTGCCGCGCACACGTCGCTCGCCCACAGAATAATCTCGGGAGTCGGGGTAGGTGTGGGCGTCACCGGTCGCGTGGGGTCAGCAGTCGCGGACGAGTTAAGGCTCATCGCCGCAGCGCCTGACTCACTCTCGGCTCGCGATGCCCAGATGCCGGCCGCGACCAGAAGCGCCAGAAGGGCTCCGGCACCCACGGCGATGACCCACTTCGGCATGGCGCCATCGTCCCCGCTGGGCGAGTAGGTGTCTACCGCGGCTCAACGTCTACCGAGATTCCAAGGTCCTCGTCACCCGGCAGCCGCTAGGTTCGGGGCGTGTCGACGTCCACACCCTCGAGCCAACCGGTGGCTCGGCTCAGCGCTGCGGGGCGCCGCAAGCTTCGTGTGGAACTGATCTGGGTCGCGATCATCGTCGTCATCATCGTGGCAATCCAGTTGCCGCTACCCGACGTCGTCACCATCGGCCCCACCTGGCTCGTGCCCTTCATCGAGATCATTGGCATCCCCATCGTCGGAGTTCTCTACCTCGTCGCCGGCTCGCACGAGCGAATCGTCACCGGCACGATGACGGCGTTCCTCATCTTCCTCGTCCTCGCGAGTGTCATGAACGCCACTCTGCTCCTCATCAACCTCGTCAACGGCTTCACTGAGTCCGGGGCGGCGCTGCTCTTCGCCGGATTCGCGGTGCTCGCCGTGAACGTGCTGAGTTTTGGCCTTGTCTACTGGTGGATCGACTCCGGCGGGCCCGTCGCGCGGATGAGCGGTGACACCACCGCGCAGGACTTCCTCTTCCCGCAGCAGGGCATGGATGCGATGGAGTCATGGAGGCCATCGCTGATCGACTACCTCTTCACGGCGTACACGAACATCATCGCCTTCAGCCCCACGGACACCATGCCGCTGTCTCACCGAGTGAAGGTGCTCTTCACGATCCAGTCCTCCACAGCGCTGGTGACCATCGTCGTCACCCTTAGCCGCGCGATCAATCTCATCCCCGGAGGTACGGCCCCAAGCTAGTCGGGCGCGGCCGATCAGACCGGGAGTCGCCACTCGGGAGCCCAGGTGTGGGCTCCCAGCGCTACGTCGGCACCGATCCGGCCCAGGACGGGCGTGAACTTGAATCCGTGCCCCGAACAGGGAGACATCACGACCACGGGACCCCGGCGATCAAGGATGAAGTGACTGTCATCGGTCATGGTGAACAGGCACGATACGGCCGAGGCGACACGCGTGTCGGCGCCGGGCAGCCAGCGGTGGGCGTACTCCGCCGCCCGCTCGATCGACGCGTCGGGTACGTCGAGGGTCCGGGCATCGAGATCGTCGACGACGTCCATGGTGTCCAGGCCCACCTTCACTCCCTCGCCCGGCGACTCGAGCCCGTAAGCGCCGTAGGCGAAGGTGTGGTCGACAGCATCAGACCCTTCGTGGTGGACGAACGACGGGAAGGAGTAGCCCGGCCTGATCGAAAAGTGCACGGGCGCCTGGGCGGTGACCTGAAGGCGCGGCAGCGCAATGCCGAAGCCATCGAGACCAGGCAGGTCAGGCAGCCATCCGCCCGCGGCGACGACCGCGACGCGGGCGGTCACCTCGCCGACAGAAGTGCTCACGCGCACGCCGTCGCCGATCGGCTCGACGGCGAGAGCCGGCTGCTCGAATCGCAGGTCGGCACCGTCGCCCTCGGCGAGTCGCAGTAGCGCCGCGATGGTCCGATCGGCAAACACGCGCCCGCCGTCGGGCGAGTAGATGACCGCCTCGTCAAAGACCATGCCGGGCCAGCGCTGGCACGCCTCCTGGGGAGAGAGGCGATCGAAGGACCAGCCGCCCGCCCGCAGCGTCGACTCGATCTCGTTGATCGCGGGCGCGAAGCCGTGATCGAGCTGCCCGGTCTGCTCGAGCAGGTTCTCACCCGAATCCCTCTCCAGGTCACGCCACAAAGGGATGGCCTCGGCAGCGAGACGGGAGTAGAGGGCCTCGCGGTACGCGACCCGGAAAATGCGCGTCGAACCGTGAGATGAGCCCCAGGCATGTCCACGCGCGAACCTCTCGAGCAGGACGACGTCATGGCCGCGCCGGGCGAGCTCCCTGACGGTCGAGGTACCCGCGGCCCCACCCCCGATGACGACGACTTCGGTGTCCATACGGATCAACCTATGCCGGCGGCGGCGTGGGATTGCGGAGCAGTTCATGGAAATGCTCCGAGTCTGTCGATGTCTCACCGCTCACGAGACGACCGGAGGCGATGGCCTCTTGGAAGGCGGAGTAGTCCGCATGGACCTGATCGGCGTACGACAGGGAGAACGACCGGATGGCGTCGTCGAATGCCGTGGATCGCCCCAGGTACGCGGAGATCGCGATGGCGTCACCCGTCCGCGCATGGGCGCGCGCGAGTGCATGCCCGCAGAGTTCGGCGTACGAGTTGAGGCGGTCAGGCGCGAATCGCGAGATGTCCGGGCTCCACTTCATGTCACGGAGCTGCCTGACGTAGTACTCGCGTCCGAGCCTGCCGGTCACCCAGCCCAGGAACGAGTCGCTTGCCGCCTGCATAAGGCGCTGGCCCTCGACGACCCTCTCCCCCATCTGGGTGTACGAGGATGGTGCCGTGTAGGGCTCCAGGACCGAGTGCTGAGCTTGCTTCACCTGCAGGACAAGCAGGTCGTCAACGTCACGCCCCTGAAGTAGGAGCACCCACGCAAGGAGGCCGACACTGCCGACGCCAACCACCTTGTGACCTACGTCGATGACCTCGTAGCGCTCGAGCAGATCGCGGCGATCGGGCGCGAGCGACTCCAGGTAGCCGGGCAGCGCGGAGACCACGAACTGGCGCGCGGTCGAGTCATCCGGTACGCGGACGACCACCGGGGGCTGGTCAACGAAGCGGCGCTGACCATCGACCACTTCGGTGAGCTTGTTGACCGCGGTCCACGTCGTGCGGGCCTGCGCCTTGGCGACGGTGCGACGCACCTGCTTCTGCGCACCCTTGCTGTCGCTGCGTTGCGCCCAGGCATCGAGTGTCGACGGATCGACACGGTCGTACCAGATGTCGATCTCGCTCATGCGCGAGTACGTCGCCATGGACAGCCGATACTGGCGGGCGCTGGCAAGGGCAGCATCGCCGATGATCTCCTTGGCGTATCCATTGTCCTGAGCGGCTAGCACGAAGGATGCCGCGAGACGCTTGACATCCCAGTCGAAGGGTCCGGGATTGGTCTCGTCGAAGTCGTTGACATCGAAGACGGGTACTCGGTCCGGAGCGGCGAAGAGGCCGAGGTTGGACAGGTGCGCATCTCCGCACAGCTGTGCCTGGAGTCCGGAACTCGGCTGGGCGCCGAGATCGCTCGCCATGATGATCGCGCTGCCTCGATAGAAGGTGAACGCGCTGGCTCCCATGCGCTCGTGGCGCAAAGGCAGGAGGTCGGCCACCCGCGACCGCTCCTGGCCCTCGAGCAAGGAGATGGGATCGGGGCGGTTCGCCGCGGGCTGATAGGTCGCCTGACCCTTGCGCGAGAGAGTCTCGCGCGCGGACCTGCCAATCTCCTCGCGCTCCGCGGGGGTGCGGTGGGTGCCGAAGGCGAAGACAGCCTGCTGGTCCGTGGAAGTCACCCCCGGAGAGTACGCGCGGATCGGGGCCGCCCGACAGGGGTGGCTCAGCCGACCCGCCGGGCCCGCTCGACAGGGGCCGGGGGTCGAGTCGAGGCCACGGGTGTCGTCTCACTCTGCCGCGTTTGGGGGACCCTCCGAGAGGCTTGAACCACGGCAGAGTGAAACGACAACGTTCACCGGTGGGTCCGCGCCAGCCCGGGGGCGGTCGTCCTCTCCGGATCGATCGGCGTGATGAGCCGCCGCAGCGCCCCTCGCCACCCCGTCACCTTGCGAATCGCCCGATCCACCTGGGTCGACACGCGCCAGGCCTCATCGGCCACGGCCGGCTCGACCGGTCCGGGCCCGTAGAGAGCCGGGCCCGCGAGCCGGGCGAGGGTCACGACGTGCCATTGCACGTCGTCGGGCAGATCGGGCGGGTAGTCGGCGTCGGGCGCTGGCGCGTAGGACAGGGGAAGGGCCAACCAGGACTCGGCGAGCAGGAGCCTGGTCCATCGCCATGCTCCTGCGACATCGGCGCGCGGGTCCTCGGATGACCGGAGGCGCTGACGGACCGTCCGCCGACGCAGCGCGACATAGGCGACCCACGCGAAGGCAAGGACGGCGACGATGACAGGCACGATGAGCGGCCAGGGGATCGACGGCGACTGCTCCGCTTCGCCACCCTGGTCGGCTGAGCCGCCACCATCCGCGCCATCACCGCCGGAGGCGTCGCCGCCCGTCGGCCCCGGCTGCGGCTCGGGTCTGCTCGGTACTTCCTCGGGCGTCAGCGGTCTGACGACGGCAGGTCGTCCTGCCGCGACGTCCTGGGGACTGCCCTGAAACGCCACCCAGCCCAGGCCTTCGAGTCGCGCCTCGGCCCACACACTCACCTGGGATGCGAGCACCGTGCGCACGCCAGGCGCATCCGCTTCCTCCCCCGGTGGGAATCCGATGACAAGTCGGGTGGGGACGCCCCATGAACGCGCGATGATCGCCCAGATCGCCGCGTACTGCTCCTGGAAGCCCACGCCTTCGGCCAGCACCTGATTGAGGCCGGAGTACGAGCGATCAGGCGGTCCGGCGGCCAAGGCCTGAGGCGGCGCTGCGGAGTAGCGAGGATCACGGAGTTCCTCCGACAGGCGCACGAGCCGCTGCCACGTGCCGTCCTCCTCGGCGAGGACCAGATCGGAGAGGGCAGCCATCGTGCCGGTGAGTGGTCCGGGGATGGCGACCGCTGGATCGAGATCCGAGCTCAGGGCCGGCTCCGCCGCCCGGACCTCCTCGCGATCGGCGACCGCCAGGGCGTAACGCACATCGAAGGAGTAGTCGATCGGCGATGACACCGAGGCCACGACCCCGGTCGCCGGGTCCGCGCGCGTGGCAACCGGCGACAGCACTTGGCTGACCCGCTGCGGCACCGGCACCCACTGCCCGGGAAGGCCGACGCCCACGGTGACACGCGTGCTCGCGACGTAGGAGTCGGCGGGCGCGCCCACTTCCTCGGGCGGGATGTCATCGCCCGGGACGCCGTAGGTGGGCGGAGAGATCCATGCGATGCCGTTGTAGGTAGAGAAGGTGGCCCAGGTCGGACGATTCAACGGCGCATCGGGGCCGGTGCTGATGGTGAAGAGTGCGCGCCCGGACTCTGCGGGATCGAGTTGCCAGCGCGCTGCGATGAGGAAGGGATCCGGCACCCCGCCGTCGGTACGCGACTCCTGAGCAGCCCTACCGAAGAGATCGATGGTGCGCGGAATCTGGTGTGGAGCCGAGACGGAGATCGCGTACGTCGCCAGCGCCGCGACGGTGATCGTCAGGACCGTGAGCACCTCGGCCCAGCGTGCGGGCCGCACTGCGCCATCGCCGTTCCATGGGCCGAGCAGGATGAGCAGGAGTGCCAGCGCCAGGCCGGTGAAGGCGGTGAGCACGCCCGCCTCGATCGTGCCGGTCATTCCCGCGGCCAGGGCTCCGGCGAGGAGGCTGAGAGCGGGCAGGGCCGCCGATGCTGGGCGCGGCCCGAGCACGAGCACCTGGCCGATCCAGGTGCCGCCCAGGATTGCAGCGCTGAGCAGGGTGCTGACGACCACCGACTCCGGGGCATAGCCGCCGGGTCCGACCAGGATCCCGATGAAGATTCCAACAACCGTGACACCGAGTCCGGGCCAGCGGCCGAGCGCGATCGTGATCGCCATGACTGCGATGACCAGGGGCGCGTAGACGAAGCCGGTGAGGCTGCCCTCGACGATGAGCGGCATCGCGAGCGCGACGAGCAGTGCGGGTAGCGCAGCGACGACTCCGAGGCCCCAGCGCTGCCCGGCAGGGCGCGCTGGCGCGGTCTCAAGGCGGGGCCGGGCGTGACTGCGCGTCATGCTCATGGTCGCATCACCGACACCGCCGGGATCCGATCCCACCAGCCGAGCACGCCCTGACCTCGGATCACGATCGTGGTCGCACGGTTGGACCGCAGCAGGCGCGTGTCCACGCCCGACGATGAGCGCTCGACGAGCGCGAGCAGGTCCAGCACCGCGGTGGACCTACCACCACCGTGGGCCGCGCGCTCTCCCGCTGTCGTCGCGACCTCGACATCGAGACCCGAGGAGGAGGCCACCGCGGCAAGGGAGGCGATGAAATCGACAGTCTCCTCGAACTCATCGGCCGACGTGTAGGCGCGATCCTCGGTGACGAGGACGAGCGTGATGCGCGGCCTGGTGATGTCGACGTACTGGCGCATCATCAACTTGCCAGTCTTGGCCGAAGATCTCCAGTGCACGTGTCGGAGTTCGTCACCGATCACGTACTCACGCAGGGTGGCAAATGTTGTCGTGCCCATCTCGGCCGATCCGCCGAAGTCCGCGAGCGCCGACGGCAGTGCGGCAAGGGATACCGCGCGCACTCGCGGCACGACCAGGAGCGCAACACCATCGAGTTCGCCAACCTGCCGGCGCAGGAGCCCCCAGGGATCGACGCGCTCGAGCACCCACGGGCCCAGGCTCACCGGTCCGCGACGCTGTGTCGGCACGGGGATATCGGCGTGGATGCCGGACTCGTCCCACACGACCGGATGGGACGCGCCGCCGATGGCACGGAGCCGAAGGCCACGCCGATGCGCGCGGGCCGCCTCGACATCGACGCGCACCACGGTGTCGGACAGGCGCTCGACGCGCGGCGGAGCGATCACCTGGGCGAAGGCCGGGCCACCGCCGGTGACGAGGAAGAACGAGACGATGAGGAGCAGGAAGGCGCCAGCCGCGAGCCCGAGTCCCTCCGGGTAGCCGAGCCAGATTCCCAGCCCCGCCGCCGCCACGGTGACGGCGGCGACGCCCCAGCCGCGCGCGGTGAGACGGGTCACCCGACCGGCACTCCCGCGACAACCTGCTCGATCGCCTGAGCGCGCACGCTCGCGTCGGCCTCGACATCCGCGAGCACGAGCCGATGGGCGAGCACGGGCACCGCAAGGCGCTGCACGTCGACGGGCGAGACATAGGTGCGTCCATCCATAGCGGCCGCGACCTGCGCCGCGCGCAGGAGACCAACGCTGCCGCGCGGGCTGGCACCTAGGCGCACCCCCGGTGTCGTGCGAGTCGCGGCGACCAGGCGCACGACGTATTCCATGACGGACGGATCGACGTGGACACCTCGAGCGAGCGCGACCATGCGACGGATGTCGTCGGCGCTGCCCACGGCGGTCAGCTCATCGACGTTCATGCCGCGGTGACTGTTGACCAGCACGCGGACCTCTGCCTCGAGATCGGGGTAGCCGATGGAGACCGACATGAGGAAACGATCGAGCTGGGCCTCGGGGAGCGGGAAGGTGCCGTCCATCTCGATCGGGTTCTGTGTCGCGAGCACCATGAAGGGCCGCGGCACGGGATGGGTGACACCGTCGACGGTGACGGTGCGCTCCTCCATCACCTCGAGCAGCGCGGATTGGGTGCGCGGCGAGGCGCGATTGATCTCGTCGGCGAGCACGACGTGGGCGAAGACCGGGCCGGGATGAAATTCGAATGTGCCCGATCCCTGGTGGAAGATCGAGACTCCGGTGACATCGCTTGGCAGCAGGTCCGGAGTGAACTGGATGCGATGCCACGACATGCCCAGGGTCGCCGCGATGCTGCGCGCCAGCGAGGTCTTGCCCACACCGGGCACGTCCTCGAGGAGGAGGTGACCCTCGGCGAGCAGGCACGTGACCGCCAAGGAGATCACCTCGCGCTTGCCCTGGATGAAGCCAGCGACGTTGTCGATAATGGCCTCGGCGTTGGCGGCGAAGCGCGCCGCTTCCTCGGGGGACAGGGGGGCCTGCTCGGTCATCGGTCCACCCTAGGGGAGTCGGCGGTCGGGATTCGGCCCGTTATCGACGCTCACCGCCATCGTGGCGTCGAAACGTCCGGAATCTGTGCGACCCCTTCCCCGACGTGGCAACTTCGAGCTGATCCGGCGGCTTTTCGGCGCTTTTCGCTCGAAGTTCAACGCCGGGTCTCAGATCATGGAGGCCCGCATTCGGGACCTTCGTCCCGGTGACCTGGACCTCCGTCCCCCCGCATGCTTCCCTCAGGTGCTGCATGCTGGATCGAAGCCCTCGCGGGCCGAGATGATGGGAGGAGGTCGATCGTGGGTTCAGGAGTCATCGTCGGGTACGACGGTTCGGAGCATTCGAGCATCGCTGTGGACTGGGCCGCTCAGGAGGCCGCCTCGCGCCGGATCCCGTTGACGCTCGTCGCCGCCACAACGGTCCCTCTCGAGGGGATGCGGTTCGGCGGATCGGTCCTCAGCCCCGATGCGATCGATGACCTGCTGGAGCGCCTACGTGTCGCGGCCGAGCGACGCGCCGACGAGTCGCGACTGACACATTCTGATCTCGATATCCACGTCAAGGTCGCGCTCGGCAGTCCGGCTTCAGTGCTCGTCGAGGCGAGTGCCAACGCCAACCTTGTTGTCCTGGGCAGTCGTGGGATGGGCGGCTTCCGCGGCCTCCTCGTCGGATCCGTCGGCGTGCAGGTGGCCAGTAGTGCAGCCTGCCCGGTCGTCGTCATCCGCAAGGAGCCGGATCCCGCAGCTTCGACGATTGTCGTTGGCATAGACGGTTCGCCACTGTCGCTCGCTGCACTCGACTTCGCCTTCGAGATGGCGGACCGCCGCGGTTGGTCCGTGCGCGCCGTACATGCCTGGGAGGTGCCGGCCTACGACGTCATCGCAGCCCCGAGCGGACCACCGCCCTTCGACGTCGAGGAATTCGAAGCGGCCGAGCAGCGCGCCTTCGCCGAATCGCTCGCCGGACAGCGCGAGCGTCATCCGACCGTCACCGTCGAGGAAGTCGTGACCAAGGGACAGTCGGCTCGAGCGATCCTCGAGGCCAGCAAGGACGCGGCGCTCATTGCACTCGGCACCCGTGGGCGCGGCGAGTTCCTCGGCGCACTGCTTGGCTCGGTGAGCCAGGGAGTGCTCCATCGCGCCAAGGTGCCGGTCGCCGTCATTGGCCCCGACGAGGAGGTCACATGACCGGCGTACACGTCGATCCGGCGCCTACAGTGGCCGACCTTCGCCACTCCCCCGTCATGACTATCGGGGGCGGCGACACTCTGTGGGATGCGTGGCAGCTCATGTTCGTCTCGGGCATGCGCCACCTCGCGGTCGTCGATGAGCGGGGCAACACTCTCGGCGTGTTGAGCGATCGGGCGATCCTCACCGACCTGCCCCTCACCGAGCATCATCTCGTCGGTCGCCACGTGTCCGACGTGATGTCCTCGCCTGGCAGCATCACCGATGAGACCCCAACCCAAGAGGCCGCCAGCCGCATGGCGCGCTACGCCGTGGATGCACTGCCGATCGTCACCGAGGCAGGGCGCCCTATCGCGCTCCTCACCGCCGCCGACCTTGTCGATTGGGTCGCGCGCGACTGACGTCAGTGCTCCTGCGCCTCGGGATGGTGGCCCGCCGTCCGCGTGATGCTGCGCGTCAGGCTGGAGAGCAGGCGGACCGACGCTGACAGCACCAGCACGCTGAAGAACATCTGGATGAGCACCGTCCCTCGAGCCAGTTGGCTCCCGGCCGAGATATCGCCGAAGCCAATGGTCATGAGTGTCGTCATCGTGAAGTAGAGCGCATCGAGAGGTGTCTCAAGACCGTTCATCTGGCCCGGCTGGCTGGCGATCGCCAGGTAGGTAATGGAGAACAGCCCGAGCACCTCGAGCACCATGACACCAAGGACGATCGCTCGCAATCCGATCGGGTGCAGGTGGGTATGGCGGATATCCCGCACGAGCATGTCGAAGAACGTGAAGGTCAGCGTGCCCAGCCCGATGACGAACCCCGCAACCTGCAGCCATCCGAAGCCAGCCCCCGTCGCGTAGTCCGCGACAAGGATCACGAAGATCAGCCCGACGAGGATCGGCGGGACGAAGATTCCGGGGTGTCCGCTCCTGGCCATGGCCTCTCCCTCCGCTTCGCCCGCATGCCATCCGGGCGACGCGGACGGCGTGATGCCGCGAGGGTAGCCTCTCCTCATGGCCGCGCAGGATCGACTCGTCTGGATCGACTGCGAGATGACGGGCCTGGACCTGGCCAAGGACCAGCTCGTCGAGATCGCCGTGATCGTGACCGACGCCGACCTTACGGAGCTGGATGAGGGCGTCAGCATCATCATTCGCCCTGATGATCTGTCGATTCTCGAAGGGATGGATGAGGTCGTCGTCAACATGCACACGGACTCCGGCCTGCTCGACCTCATTCCGTCGGGGGTCTCCTTGGCCGAGGCCCAGGAGCAGGTGATGGCCTATGTCCACCAGCACGTGCCCGAGGCCCGCAAGTCACCCCTGGCCGGCTCGAGCGTCTACGTCGATCGCGGGTTCCTCGCCCGGGACATGCCCGAGCTCGACGCCCACCTGCACTACCGACTCGTGGACGTCTCCTCCGTCAAGGAGATCGCGCGCCGCTGGTATCCCCGCGCGTACTTCAACTCCCCGGAGAAGAAGGGCAACCATCGCGCCCTCGGCGATATCCGCGAATCCATCGCGGAGCTGCGCTACTACCGCGACGCAGTCTTCGTGCCTCCTCCGGGACCGGACACCGAGTCAGCGCGAGCCACCGCCGCCGGGCACGTCGTCGACCACGGCTGACGCCTTCGTCGCCAAGCCGACGATGACGCATAGCAATGCAAGCGCGACAAGCGGGATGTAGGGGAAGAGCACCACGATCCGCGGCGTAATCGGCTGCGAGACCCCCGACTCCGAGACGCACAGCAGCGCGACGCCGGCGACGACGAGCAGCACACGGGCCCAGGCGGTCCCAAGGCCCAGGCGCGGTGAGAGGCGACCCAGCACTCCGGCCAGTCTTCTCGCGAGGCGACCCAACGCGGGCGCGGCGAACCACACGACGGCGAGCACGACGACAGCGACCGCAATGTGCTGCACCCACCACAGCAGCCCCAGGGCAGCGGGCGCGGTGCCGAGGGCGATCACCCCGGCGATCGCGAGGGTGAAGACGAGCATGTGCCACAGGTAGATCTCCATGGCGCGACTCGCGAAGATCGCGACCGGCACCCACAGCCGATCCCGGCCCAACAGCCTCTGCAGCCACGGCCACAGGAGCAGCAGAACGCAGATCTGCGCGAGACCCACGAGCGCAAGGACGATCGTGGGTGGGGCGAGGTTGCTGATTCCCTCCACGGCGTCCGTGGAGATGAGGGCGGGGCTGTAGGGGCCCACGACGATCGCGAGGATCGCCGCTGCCGCTGTCGCGACGGCCCCAACGGCCAGCGTTGCCCGCGGGAGTGCGCGCAGGCGCTCCAGGCGCGTGCCGAGCGCGGCGAAGAGCCCCCAGACGAGGATGAGGTTGGCCCATCCGAAGGCTTCGGCCACATGGATACGCAGGAGATCGACCCCGAGGATGACGGCCAGCCATACGGCGACGGCCCACCATCCGCTGAAGCGGACGAGCAGCGGTGCGATGGCGACGAGCACCAGGTAGACGCCCAGGAACCAGACAAGCTGTACGGGCAGCAGTCCCGCCGCCGTGCCGACATCGGCACCTGCCAGCAACTGAGCGATCACTGCGAGCACCATGGCAACGGCGATGAGGGGCAGCGCGGGGGCCGCCAGTCGCGTGAGCCTCGCGAGGTAGCCACGCGCATCGCGTGAGCCACTCAGTCGCGTGAGCCCCGCGCCGGCGAGGAGGAAGAAGAGCGGAAGGATCTGCAGCACCCACGTGAGCGGGAAGACCGCGGGTACGGCGTCCAGGGTGTTGACGACCGAGCCACTCCCCGTGGCCGTCCACGCGAGCGAGTGACCCACCACGACGAGGAGGAGCGCGAGGGCCTTGACCCCGTCCATGACGCGATCGCGTCCTGCGCTAGCGGCCAGGACTTTGCTGGTGAGCGTTCCCACTGGGTCCCTCGCCTCGGTGCCGGGCTCAGCGCCCTGACATAGGCATCGTAGACTCGCCCGGCGCTCCCGTGAGGGAGCCGCGGTGGGTGTAGCTCAGCTGGTAGAGCACCTGGTTGTGGTCCAGGACGTCGCGGGTTCAAGTCCCGTCACTCACCCCACGATCGCTTCCGGGCACACTGGGGGCATGACCGCAGACGCGCGTGAGGCGCTGATGGCCAAGCGGGCAGAGCTCAAAGCACGCGAGGCGGAACTCACCGCTGCGCCCGACTCGACAGGTGGCATCTCCTTCGGCAAGCGGGTGGGCGACGGCACGAGCATCGCCGTCGAGCGGATCACTCAGGTGGCCGCCCACGAGCAGATGCTCGTACAGCTCGAAGAGATCGAGCGCGCTCTGGTCAAACTTGACGAAGGAACCTACGGCGAGTGCGACTCCTGCGGCGCAGTCATCCCTGAGGGTCGGCTTGAGATTCACCCCTGGGCCGTGCTGTGCGTCCCCTGCGCCAGCGGTGACTGATCAGCCTTCGAGATCGGTGGCGAGGCGCATCCACTCGTCTTCGAGTTCGGCCTTGCGCCGCTCGGACTCTTGAAGCTCCCGATTGAGATCGGCGAGCCGAGCATGGTCGGTCGCAGCCTCGGCCATCTGCTCGTGCAGGCCGCGCTCGGTGTCATCGAGCTTCGCGATCGCTCGCTCGATCCTGGCCATCTCCTTGGCCAACGCCCGCTGATCCAATCGCTGCTGCTTTGCCGTCACCTTCGGAGGCGCGTCAGCGATTGCCACGCCTGACTTCGCCGACACTGGCCGGGATCGCACCCGCTCGAGATATTCCTCGACTCCCCCCGTGAGGTGGGTGAATCGTGCATCTCCGAGCAGTCCGTAGAAATCATCACAGACTCGCTCCAGGAAGTAGCGGTCGTGAGAAATGACAATGAGCGTGCCGGCGAAGCCGTCGAGCAGGTCTTCAAGGGCCGTGAGTGTCTCGACATCGAAGTCGTTGGTGGGCTCATCGAGGATGAGCACATTAGGCCCGCTCATGAGCAGGCGCGTGAGCTGAAGGCGCCTGCGTTCACCGCCCGAGAGGTCTCCGACAGGCGTCCACTGGCCGTCGGAACCGAAGCCGAGGCGCTCGCACAGTTGGCTCGCGGTGAGTTCGCGATCCTTGC
>JBMTDJ010000060.1:0-13186 GCA_049431945.1 Candidatus Nanopelagicales bacterium
CGAAGATGACAGCCGCCAGCGCGATGAAGCCGTTGCCTGCCGTCATCTCCCGGCCAAATGCCCCCACGGACCCCAGCGTGAAGAAGGCACCGCCGAGCCCGGCGACGGCAGCGCCGAGGACGACCGTGCGGAATCGCACGGAGTTCACCTTGATGCCCACGGAGTCGGCTGCATCAGGGTGCTCGCCGACTGCGCGGACGCGCAATCCCCATCGCGTGGAAAACAGTCCGACCTGCACCAGGATGACGGTGATGTACATCAGATAGACGATGAGATTCTGCTCGAACATCACCGGTCCGACGACGGGGATCTCCGACAGCACCGGAATGGTGATGTTGGGCAGGCGGGGCGGGTTGTTCCAACGATCAGCATCCTCGGATAGGAATCGGCTGTAGAGGAATCCGGTGAGCCCGATGACGAGGACGTTGAGCACGACGCCCACGACGACCTGATCGACGAAATAGCGCGTGGCGAAGACCGCGAGCAGCACGCCGATGAGTGCTCCCGCCAGCGGGGCAGCGATGAGACCGAGGTAGACGTTGACCGTAAGGGAACCGACGACTGCGCCCATAAAGGCGCCAGCAAGCAATTGACCCTCGATATTGATGTTGATCACGCCGGCGCGCTCGCACAGGACTCCCGCCATCGCACCGAAGACGAGAGGTACGGCGAGGAGTAGCGAGCCCTGCAGCAAGCCGGTGATGGGAAGGCGCTCGTCGGCGGCGACCCACGATAGGAAAGACATCACCAGGGCAACGCCCATGAAGAAGGCGGGCCACATGACACTGCGACGGCGCATGTGGAGCGGCCAGGCGACGACGGCCGCCACGATGGCCATGAGGGCAAAGGCCCCCGCGGCGACCCGCGAGTTGACCTCCCAGTCCGGGATCTCCACGAACTGCTCGCCCAGGTTGAAGATGAACGTCGTCACCTGATCGGCAGGGGCCAGCCAGGTGAAGAGTCCGCCGAGGACGACCGCGATCGCAATCATGATCAGCGGGCGGCGCGGAGAGACCGGCGCGATGGCGGGCGCCTCGGGGATCGGGGTCATGACAGCGCTCATCCGTTCCACCCCTTCGCGAGGGACATGGCCTCACTCGTTCCGCCTCGGATGCGGAAGACAGCCCGCACGAGCGCAGGCGCAGCGATGAAGAGGACGATGAGCGCCTGAAGCACGAGGACGATGTCGATCGGCGTGCCGGTCTGGGCCTGCATCGTGAGACCCCCTGCACGGAGCGCTCCGAAGAGCAGCCCTGCCCAGAGCACGCCAAAGGGCGAGGCACGGCCGAGCAATGCCACGGTGATGGCATCGAACCCGATGGCCCCTACGACGCCGGCTGTCACCACCTTGTCGGTGCCGTTGACGTTCATGGTCACGGCGAGCCCGGCCATCGCACCACCGAGGAGCATCGCGACGATCCAGGTCCGTCCCACATTCATGCCGGCCGTGCGTGCGGCCGACGCATTCGCACCCACCGTGTTGATGCGGAAGCCCAGGGTCGTTCGATTGAGCACCCACCACATCACTGCGACCGCGACCAGTGCGACGAGGAAGCCTGCATGGATTCGCAGCGTGGGTCCGAAGAGATTCGGGAAGACGGAGGTGTCCGGGAGGATCGGGCTGATCGGATCGTTGCGACCCTCGCGCTGGAACCAGTCCTGGTTGAGGACCCAACTCAACAGGTAGAGGGCGATGTAGTTCAGCATGATCGTGGTGATGACCTCGTGGGCGCCCGTGCGCGCCTTGAGGAAGCCGGCGATCCCCGCCCAGAGCGCACCGAACGCCATCGCGGCGATGATCGATGCTGCCAGGTGCAATCCGGCGGGCAGCGCCAGAGCGAACCCGACGTAGCCTCCCCCGATGGCTGCGAAGGTCATCTGCCCCTGGGCACCGATATTGAACAGCCCGGCACGGAAGGGGATGGCCACGGCGAGGCCCGCGACGATAAGAGGCGCAGCGATCGTGATGCTCTCCGAGAGCGGGTAGAAGGCCCTGGAGATGTCCCCCTCGCTGAGTGCACTGAAGTTGACGACCGCACCCTGGAAGAGAGCGGAGTACGCCGACGACAATGTCTGCCAAATCGCCGAGAAAGTATCGGATGGGCGATCGAAGAAGTAGTAAGCGGCGCTCAGCACCTCCGGCGAGGAGACGACGATCAGGACACCGCCGATGGCCAGGGCCAAGACGACGGACAGGAACGAGACGAGCAGGTTCATGCCAAGCACAGAACGGCGGATCTCCGCGGACGTGCCCGGCGGTGGCTCCGCGGGTGGATGGAGAGTGTCGCGCGTCCGACTGTCCATGATGGGGCTCGAGTCCTCGGTGCGGTCTTCGCTCATGCCGGCACCACCCCCGCCATGAGCATGCCGAGGTCATCGCGTGGAGTATCTCGCCCGACCAGGCCGGCAACCCTGCCCTGGTACATCACGAGGATCCGGTCGGCGAGCGCGTAGACCTCGTCGAGTTCGGTCGAGACGATGAGCACGGCGACGCCAGAGTCGCGCACGTCGATGAGTCGCCGATGGACGAACTCAATCGAACCGACGTCTAGACCCCGAGTGGGCTGCGAGGCAATAAGGACACTGAGGTCCCGCGAGAGTTCACGGGCCAGGACAACCTTCTGCTTGTTGCCACCTGAAAGAGTGCCGGCCGTGACGTAGGCGTCGCGTGCGCGAACGTCGAATTGGGCCAGTAGTTCGCGAGCACCCGCGTCGATCCGGGCGTAGTCGACGACTCCGCGCCGACTCCAGCGAGGGGTGGAGATCGTGTCGAGCACAAGGTTCTGAGCCAGACTGAAGGACGAGACGAGTCCGTCCTCCTCGCGGTCCTCAGGGACGTAGCCGACGCCGAGCCTAAGCATCCGCCGGGTCTCTGGGTGCGAGGTGACGGTGCCCGCCACCTCGATCTCGCCGACCACGCGGTCTTGGAGTCCCATGAGCGCCTCGACGAGCTCGGTCTGGCCATTGCCCTGGACTCCCGCGACGCACAGGATCTCCCCGGCGCGCACATCGAAGGAGACGTCGTCGACGACCGCGCGATCAGACGCGTCGTAGACCGTGAGACCGCGCACCTGCAGGGTCGGTGCCTCAGGGGATGACATGCCTCGATCCACGGTGAGACTCACCTCACGTCCGACCATGAGTGCCGCGAGCTCGGTCTCCGATGTGCTCGGAGGGATCGCGGTCGCCACCACGCGTCCCCGTCGGATCACCGTGATGACATCCGCGGCCTCCCGCACCTCCCTCAGCTTGTGCGTAATCAACACGATGCTCTTGCCCGAGTCCCGAAGTCCGCGGATGATCGTGAGCAGCTCATCGGTTTCCTGCGGAGTGAGCACGGCAGTGGGCTCATCGAGGATGAGGCAGGATGCATCGCGCGTGAGCGCCTTGATGATTTCCACTCGCTGCTGAATGCCGACGGGCAGGTCTTCGACTACCGCAGCCGGATCGACCTCGAGGCCGAAGCGCTGAGAGACCTCGCGCACGGCGTCCTCGGCTTCTGACGCCCTCAGGATGCCGAGGGGCCCGACGCGTTCGTCGCCGAGTTCGACGTTCTGCGCAACCGTGAAGACGGGGACCAGCATGAAGTGCTGGTGGACCATGCCGATGCCGACCTTGATGGCGTCAGCCGGGCTCGAGAAGGCAACAGGTGAGCCGTCCACGATGATCTCGCCCGAATCAGGGCGCAGCAGGCCGTAGAGGATGTTCATCAACGTGCTCTTGCCCGCGCCGTTCTCCCCAAGGAGCGCGTGAATCTGCCCGGGCTCAATGGTCAAGGAGATGTCGTCATTGGCCACGAGGTCGCCAAAGCGTTTCGTGATGCCTCGAAGTTCGAGCTGCATCTCTCCCCTCTCAGCCTCACCCGCGATGCCAGCGCGCCCGGGACGGGAGCCTAGTGCTCCCGTCCCGGGCGCGCCGGGAAATGCTGACTGTCAGTTACGGCGTGACGGTGATGGACCCGTCGATGATGGCAGCCGCGACTGCCTCCAACTCCGCCTTGAGCTCGGCGGGGACGTCGCCATCGAACTGGTTGAACGGCGCAAGCTTGGTGCCGCCATTGGCCAGGGTGCCGACGTAGAGCTCATTGCTGAAGGTGCCGTCAACACCACTGGCGATGCTGGCCTCGACCGCGACGTCCAGGCCCTTCATCACGCTGGTGAGGAAGACATCGCAGTACTGCTCGGCGCTGATGCAGCCGTCGGTGTCGACCCAGATGATCGAGACACCGTCGACGGCCTGGGCCTCCGCTGCGCTGCCGAGGCCCACGGGACCGGCGACGGGGAAGATGATGTCCGCACCCTGCTGGATGAAGTTCTTCGCGATCTGCTTGCCCTTGTTCTGATCGTCGAAGCCACCCGCGTAGGTGCCCTTCTCAACATCGGCCGGATCCCAACCGAGGACCTCGACGTCGGTGCCCTTCTCATCGTTGTAGTAGGTCACACCCTGGTAGAAGCCGCTCATGAAGGCGGTCACCGAGGGAATCGGGATGCCGCCGTAGGTGCCGACGACGCCCGTAGCGGTCATGCCCGCCGCGAGATATCCGGCGAGGAATGAGGACTGCTCGGTCGCGAAGACCAGGCCCTTGAGGTTGTCCGAGGGAGCCTCGTAGGCGTAGTCGACGATGGCGAAGTCCACATCGGGGTTGGCCTGGGCCGCGGCATCGGTCGCGTCGCCAAGCAGGAAGCCGACGGTGACGATCATGTTGCAGCCCTCTTGCACAGCCTGGTTGATGTTGGGCTGGTAGTCAGCGTCGGAGGCGCTCTCCAGAGCGAGGACCTCGACACCCTGGCTTGCCTCGGCCGCGATGAGACCGGCGTACGCCGTCTCATTGAACGAGCGGTCGTCAAAGCCACCAGCGTCAGAGATCATGCACGCCTTGTATGCAGCCTCAGGCTCTGGCGCAGCTGACGACGACTCCGGAGCGGCCGAGGACGACTCAGGCGCGGGGGCCGCAGACGACGAGCTTCCCGAGTCGGGGGCGCTGCCGCAGGCAGCAAGGGCGAGCGCAGCGGCACTCATACCCGCGATAACACCGAGCGTCTTACGCACGATGGATCCTCCTTAGAAGGCTCCGGATCGGCAACGCCGATGTTCCGGAGGATGGTCAATGACGTCAACCTATACACGGATGGGGTGCTTCCGGTCAGGCCCCGCTTCCCGTGATCGAAATGTTGCGCCGCTCGGAAGAAGTTCACATTCCCAATCGTCACTTCAGCCCCGTCAGGTCGGTGCTGCACCGTCTTGGGGCATAGGGGGTATGCGCAACCCGGGGGTACGGGTCGAGGATGCGCGCGGGCGCGGCTTATGCCGTGGCAACGACGCGCAGAGCCTCAGCCATAACCTCGCCGTGGTCGACGCGCGTGGATCGGCGGTCGATCACGACCGGCTCACCGGCAACGAAGACGTGGAGCACATCGGACCTGCCAGCGCTGAAAACCACGGAGGTGTAAGGATCGTGGATCGGGACGAGGTGCGGGGCGCTCAGATCGATGGCGATGAGATCAGCCTCCTTGCCGACCTCGACTGTGCCGATCCGGTCCCCCAGGCCCACGGCGAGCGCTCCCTCGACGGTGGCGGCACGTATGACATCGCGCGCTGACAGAGCCGCAGGGTCATCTCGCACGAGCCGCGCGAGGTTGGCGGTCAGCCGCATGGCGGCGAACATGTCCAGGTCATTGCTCGATGAGCATCCGTCCGTGCCGATGCCGACCCGAATGCCCTGATCGCGGTAGCCGACGACGTCCGCTGCACCGCTCGCAAGTTTCAAGTTGGAGCCCGGGCAGTGGGCCACGGTTGTCCCCGTCTCGGCGACGAGCGCACGATCGAGTTCATCAAGGCGAACGCCGTGACCGAGCACCGGTCCGAGTGCGAGGATCCCCGAGGCGTCCAGGGCGGGCACGGGGCGCATGCCGGTGGCCTCAATGGTGTCGTGGTTCTCACGATCATTCTCGGACGCATGGGTGTGCACGAGAGCACCCTGCTCCCGTGCCAGCGCCGCGATCTCGGACAGATGATCGACGCCGACGGTGAAGGCAGCGTGCGGCATGAGGGCAGGCGGCACGAATGGGCCACCCAGTGATGTGAGTGTTTCGGGCCATTCGCGCGCAAGCGACATGCGCTCGTCCCACTCCAAGTGGTCTGGGCCGCTGAAAGAGAAGAACAGCGGCCCGGTCACATGGCGCAGACCCACCTCAACTGCCGCGCGATGAGCATGGCGCGGGTGGAGATACATGTCGAGCGCGGTCGTCGTACCACCGAGCAGCGCTTCCAGGGCTCCCAGGCGCGTGCCCGTGTAGACGCCCTTGGCATCCATGAGCCGGGCCTCCTCGGCCCAGACTCGTTCGAGGAATCCCTGGAGGTCCACTTCCTCGGCGATCCCGCGCAGGAGCGTCATGGCCAGATGGGTATGCAGGTTGACCAGGCCCGGCATCACGAGCAGGTCGCGTCCTTCGATGGTGGTGCTCGCGTCGGCGATGCCTCGGCCGATCTCGGCGATACGACCGTCTTCGATGACAATGTCGACGTCCTCGGCGAAGTCACCCGACTCGTCGCGCATCAGTGCGAATCGCGCTTGGCGGATGAGGAGCGTGTCCGCCGCCATGGTCAGAACGCGTCCGTGGGGGTGTAGACGCCCCATACGTCGCGGAGAGCGTCGCTCACCTCACCGACTGTCGCGCGGGAACGCAGTGCGTCCCGCATCGGATAGAGGAGGTTGTCGGTGCCTGCCGCGGCCTCACGGACACGCGCGAGGGCCGCATCGACCGCCGCCTGATCGCGCTCGGCGCGCACACGTTCGAGGCGCGCGCGCTGCTCCGCCTCAATGGTCGGGTCCACGCGGAGCGGCTCGTAGGGCTCCTCGTCTTCCACCGTGAAGCGATTCACACCGACGACGACTCGCTCCCCCGCGTCGATCTCTTGGATGACGGCGTATGCGGACTTCTCGATCTCGGACTTCTGGAAGCCCTCCTCGATCGCCGCGACGGCTCCACCGCGTTCCGCGACCTGGGCCATGAGTTGGAGAACGGCAGCTTCGATGTCATCGGTCATCGACTCGATCGCGTATGACCCGGCGAAGGGATCGACCGTCTGCGTCACATCCGACTCGTAGGCCAGCACCTGCTGAGTTCTCAGTGCCAGCCGGGCAGCCTTCTCTGTGGGCAGGGCGATCGCTTCGTCGAACGAATTAGTGTGGAGGGACTGGGTGCCTCCGAGGACGGCACCCATGGCTTGGATCGCCACCCGCACGAGGTTGACCTCCGGCTGCTGCGCGGTGAGCTGAACGCCGGCAGTCTGGGTATGGAAACGCAGCATCATCGACTTCGGGTCCTTGGCACCGAACTCATCTCGCATGATGCGAGCCCAGATGCGCCGGGCCGCGCGGAACTTCGCGACCTCTTCGAGCAGCGTCGTGCGCGCCACAAAGAAGAAGGCGAGTCGGGGCGCGAACTCGTCAATGTCCTGCCCGGAGGCGAGGGCCGCGCGGACGTACTCCACCCCGTTGGCGAGGGTGAAGGCGATCTCCTGCACGGGCGTCGCCCCTGCCTCCGCCATGTGATAGCCGGAGATGGAGATGGTGTTCCAGCGGGGAAGCTCCTCGCGGCAATAGGAGAAGATGTCGGTGATCAGCCGCAAGGACTGAGCCGGCGGATAGATGTAGGTCCCGCGTGCGATGTACTCCTTGAGCACGTCGTTCTGGATCGTGCCGTTGAGCGCGCTGCCCGGGACGCCCTGCTCTTCGGCAACCAACTGATAGAGCAGGAGCAGGAGCGCGGCAGGGGAGTTGATCGTCATCGAGGTCGACACCTGATCAAGCGGGATCTGATCGAACAGCACGCGCATGTCATCGATGGTGTCGATGGCGACCCCGACCTTGCCGACCTCGCCGTGTGCGATCGGGGCATCCGAGTCGTAGCCCATCTGGGTCGGCAGATCGAAGGCGACCGAGAGCCCCGTGGTCCCAGCGGCGAGCAACTGCCGATAGCGCTCATTGGACTCGGCCGCGGTGCCGAACCCGGCGTACTGACGCATCGTCCAGGGGCGGCCGGTGTACATGGACGGGTAAACCCCGCGGGTGTAGGGGAAGGCCCCTGGCTCACCCAATCGCGCATCCGCATCCCAGCCGTCTAGGTCGTCCGGCCGGTAGACGGGGGCGAAGGGGAGCCCCGACTCCGTCGTCATGCGGTCAGACTAGGGCGCGACGGCCGGCGTGATCTGCCTCACCCCGTCCTGCCGGGGCGAGCCAGGCGCACTAGCATGACCGTGACGGGGCCGAAGTCAGGCGATGAGACAACCGTAGGCGGGTGAGGAGGAGCCGTGGCCAGCGTGTCAGTGGGCACCCTCTACCGGGGTGGTCAAGGCATGTGGTCCTGGGTTGCCCAGCGCATCACGGGTATTGCCGTCTTCTTCTTCCTCTACGTCCACGTCCTCGATACGGCCCTCGTCCGGGTCTCCCCCGAGGCCTACGACCTGGTGATCGCTACGTACAAGACCCCGATCGTCAATCTGCTCGAGGTGGGGCTTGTCGGCGCCGTGCTCTATCACGCGCTCAACGGACTGAGGGTCATCGCGGTCGACTTCTGGTCACGCGGTCCGCGCTATCAGCGTCAGATGCTCTGGGGCATCGTGGGAGTCTGGGCCATCGTGATGATCCCTGGCACTTACTACATGATGCGTCATACCGTCGAGGCTCTCTTCGGGGCGACACCATGAGCGTCGCGGACCGCTCCTTCGCCCTCTCGACCTCCTCGAGTGGTCGCAATCGCCAGCGGAGTAACTTCGAGCTCTACGCGTGGCTCTTCATGAGGATTTCAGGTGTTGTCCTCATCTTCCTCGTCCTCGGGCACCTCTTCATCATGAACATCCTCGACGGAGGCGTGCAGCGCATCAACTTCGCCTTCGTTGCGGGGCGCTGGGCCAGCCCCTTCTGGCAGGTCTGGGACCTCGCCATGCTCTGGCTCGCCATGCTCCACGGCACTAACGGCCTGCGCACGATCATCAACGACTACGCGGAGCGCGACCAGACCCGCTTCTGGCTCAAGATGCTCCTCTACGTCTCCTCCGCCTTCATCATCCTTCTCGGGACGCTCGTCATCTTCACCTTCGACCCGACCATCGGCTAGGAGCACCATGCAGACCCACAGGTACGACGTCGTGATCGTGGGTGCCGGCGGCGCCGGCATGAGGGCCGCCCTGGAATCCACCAAGCGCGCCCACACGGCGGTCCTCACCAAGCTGTACCCCACGCGCAGCCACACGGGGGCGGCGCAGGGCGGCATGTGCGCCGCGCTGGCGAATGTCGAAGAGGACAATTGGGAGTGGCACACCTTCGACACCATCAAGGGCGGTGACTACCTCGTCGACCAGGATGCTGCCGAGGTGATGTGCCGCGAGGCCATCGACGCGGTGATCGATCTGGAGAAGATGGGCCTGCCCTTCAATCGCACCCCCGAGGGACGCATTGATCAGCGTCGATTCGGCGGCCACACCCGCAACCACGGCGAGGCCGCCGTCCGTCGCGCCTGCTACGCCGCCGACCGCACCGGTCACATGATCCTCCAGACGCTCTACCAGAACTGCGTGAAGGAGGGCGTGGAGTTCTACAACGAGTTCTACGTTCTCGACCTCATCCTCGTCGAGCGCGATGGGCGCCAGGAGACCGCGGGAGTCGTCGCCTACGAACTGGCCACCGGTGCCATCCACGTCTTCCATGCCAAGGCGGTCATCTTCGCTACGGGCGGCTACGGCAAGGTCTGGAAGACGACCTCCAACGCCCACACTCTCACCGGTGACGGCATGGCCATCGCCTACCGCCGCGGCCTCCCCCTCGAGGACATGGAGTTCTACCAGTTCCATCCGACCGGCCTGGCCGGGCTGGGCGTGCTGCTCACCGAAGGTGCGCGTGGCGAGGGCGGGATCCTGCGCAACGCCACCGGTGAGCGCTTCATGGAGCGGGTCGCTCCCACCATCAAGGATCTCGCGCCCCGCGACATGGTCGCCCGGGCGATGGTGGCCGAGGTGCGCGAGGGGCGCGGGGCCGGTCCCGACAAGGACTACGTCTACCTCGACCTCACCCACCTGCCCAAGGAGCAGATCGAGGCCAAGCTCCCTGACATCACGGAGTTCGCGCGTACCTACCTCGGCGTCGACCCGGTCACCGAGCTCGTTCCCGTCTTTCCCACGGCCCACTACGCGATGGGCGGCATCCCCACCAATGTCGAGACCGAAGTCCTCGGCGACAACGACACCGTCGTGCCCGGCCTCTATGCCGCTGGCGAGGTCGCGTGCGTCTCGGTGCACGGCGCCAACAGACTCGGCACCAACTCCCTGCTCGACATCAACGTCTTCGGCCGGCGGGCTGGTATCGCCGCCGCAGACTTCGCCAATACGCATGATTTCGTGCCTCTTCCCGATGATCCCCAGGGCTACACCATCGCGCTCGTCGAGGGGCTGCGCTCAGGCACGGGGGGAGAGCGCGTTGCTGCAATCCGTCGTGATCTCCAGCAGACCATGGACCTCAACGCGCAGGTCTACCGAACCGAGGCGACCTTGAAGCAGGCACTCACGGACATCCAGGAGCTTCGTCGGCGCTACCGCCACATCGCGGTCCAGGACAAGGGAGCGCGCTTCAATACCGACCTCCTCGAGGCCATCGAGTTGGGCTTCCTCCTGGACCTGGCCGAGGTGACGGTCGTGGGCGCCCTCGAGCGCAAGGAGTCACGCGGCGGTCACGCACGCGAGGACTACCCCAACCGCGACGACGTCAACTTCATGCGCCACACCATGGCCTACCGGATCCCAGGGGCCGGCGACGAGTCCGGCGTCCGGGTCGACTACAAGCCCGTCACGATCACCCGCTACCAGCCGATGGAGCGCAAGTACTGATGACCGCCACCCTTGAAAGCCCAGCGACGGCGGAGACACCCGACCGTGTCGAGCCGCGCGACGTCACCTTCAAGATCCGCCGCTTCATCCCCGAGCTCGATGAGGAGCCGCATTGGGAGGAATACGTCGTCTCGGCCTACCCGACCGATCGCGTGCTCGATGCGCTCATGAAGATCAAGGGCGAGCAAGACGGCACGCTGACCTTCCGCCGTTCCTGCGGTCACGGCATCTGCGGCTCGGACGCGATGCGCATCAATGGTCGAAATCGGCTCGCGTGCAAGACCTTGATCAAGGATCTGGGCACCGGAGAGATCACGGTCGAGGCCATTAAGGGCCTGCCTTTGGAGAAGGACCTCGTGGTCGACATGGAGCCCTTCTTCGCTGCATACCGGGCAGTGAAGCCCTTCCTCATCACCGACGGCCACGAGCCCACGAAGGAGCGCCTGCAGTCGATCGAGGAGCGCACCGTCTTCGATGACACGACCAAGTGCATCCTCTGCGCGGCGTGCACGACATCGTGTCCGGTTTTCTGGACGGACGGCCAGTACTTCGGCCCTGCGGCCATCGTCGCCGCTCACCGCTTCATCTTTGACTCCCGGGACGCGGGTGCCGAGGCCCGCTTGGAGATCCTCAACGAGAAGGAGGGCGTGTGGCGGTGCCGCACGACCTTCAACTGCACCGATGCCTGCCCCCGCGGCATTGAGGTCACCAAGGCCATCCAGCAGGTGAAGCGCGCTCTCATCTTCCGCCGCGTCTGAAGCACGGCGTGGCGCATCCTTTGATCGCGCCTCGGACCTCGTTCCGTCGTTACGCTGAGGCCATCATGCGTCGTCCCCACGCTCTCGCGGCCGCCTCGCTCGTGGGTATCAGCCTGCTCGCGGTGGGCATGCCGAGCGCATCGGCGGAACCGATTGGCGGCCCCCTGCTCACCGGCAGCGCCGTGATCGTCGACCCCGGTCCCACCGCGGATCCACTTCCCGACGTGCCCGTGACCGCGTGGGTGCTCGCCGATCTCGAGAGCGGTGCGATCCTGGCCGCCAAGGAGCCCCACGTGCAGCGGCCCCCGGCGTCGGTCCTCAAGACACTCACGCTGCTCACGCTCACGCAGCGCCTGGATCCCGATCTCGTCTACACGACCACGTACGACGACGTCGCCGTGGAGGGGAGCCGGGTCGGCCTTGTCGAGGACGCGACCTACACGGCCCATGACCTCTTCCTGTGCCTGATGATGCAAAGCGGCAACGACTGCGCATCAGCACTCGCGGCTGCCAACGGCGGACTCGAACTCAGCGTTTCTCAGATGAACGAAGAGGCACGTCGACTTCAGGCGTACGACACCGTGGCGGTCAACACCAGTGGCCTACCGGCCGAAGGACAGGTGACGTCGGCGTACGACCTCGCGTTGATTGCGCGCGAGGGCCTCGCGCGTCCGGACTTCTTCGAATACGTCAATACCCGAGTCGTCGAAGACTTCCCCGGCTACATGCCTGCCCAGACCGGTGACCCGCGGCCCACCATGCCCATTGCGACTCAGAATCCGCTCTTCATCCAGGGCTACGAGGGCGCGATCGGTGTCAAGACGGGATGGACGACCGAGGCCGGACGCACCTTTGTCGGCGCAGCCGAGCGCGATGGCACGACCCTCGTCGTCACCTTGCTCAATATCGACGGTGAGATCTACCCGTCGGCCTCGGCCCTGCTGGACTGGGGATTTGCCAACGTCGGTGCGGTCACGCCCGTCGGCTACCTCGTCGATCCGATCGACAACAGCCCCGCCCCCATCGATGGGCAGACGGGCGGTGACGCGTCAGGCGGGATGGATCCCGCGCTGGTCGAGGAGGCGGAGGCAGCCAGCGTTGCAAACGAGGCCGATCAAGCTCCAGGCGACTCCACGCCCTGGGCATGGGTCTGGACCCTCGTCGGCGCCATGATCGTCGGGCTCATGCTCGTCGTGCTCGGTCTGCGCAGCCTGCGCGGGCCCGCTCCCCGTCAGGGTGGTCGCCGAGCCCGACATGCCGATGCTGCCGACACGGCCGCTGACAGCGAGCACGACTTCGCGCGAGGTTGACCTGCGACACCGGACGGAGCGGCC
Organism: Candidatus Nanopelagicales bacterium; assembly: GCA_049431945.1. Lineage (GTDB taxonomy): Bacteria > Actinomycetota > Actinomycetes > S36-B12 > S36-B12 > Mxb001. Next base: position 12,974 of record JBMTDJ010000060.1, read on the forward strand.
CGGCGGGTCGGCAGAGCCGCCTCTGGCCGGCTGACCGCCACGGGCCCTACGCTCCGCGCCAAGGCGCACGAGTCGATCGAGTTCGGCGCTGCCGCCACCGCTCTCAGCGGCATCCGTCGACCATGTGGCAGCCGTTTGGTCGACGTCGAGGTCCGGGAGCAGCCGTTTGGTCGACGTCGAGGTCCGGGAGCAGCCGTTTGGTCGACGTCGAGG
>JBMTDJ010000061.1:0-12889 GCA_049431945.1 Candidatus Nanopelagicales bacterium
AGCGATGAAGAGGTCGACGGTCCACAGATCCTCACCCGGGACCCAGGACTCCATGGCTCCACGATAGGAGTTCGTCGCCCATCGAGGGAATTCCATCGCTTAGACGCATGCCGATCGAGTAGGTGAATGCGGATGGAGCCAAGCATGAATTCACTCAATGTGCGTGACGATGACGTGCATCACCCCTACTCTGACGGCATGGGTCGGAGCCTGACATCGATCGAACACCGACTTCAGGGGGCCATGTGAAGAGGTTCCTCGTCGCATTGGTCTCCGTGCTCATTGGAGCGGGGGTCGTCGCCGGGGTTGCCGTCTTCGCCAGCACCACCAGCGGCGAACCACCTCTTCTCGTTGCAACGCCCACCGGCATGGTCGACACTCCCGATGGCCCGATGAACTCCGCGAGCCTCGAACTCGCGGTGTATCCCAACAATTCCGATCAGATCGCCGGGCCGATGGAGGGCGTCAATGCCCTCTATGCCAGCCAGGGGTGGCCCTTCTACTGGCCCTCCACCACCCTTCAGGTGCCGGCTAATTCGCTGATCACCATGACGATCACCCAGTACGACTCCGGCGGACGGGTGTTCAACCCGTACTGGGCCAAGGTCCACGGCACCGCCGACGGCACCATGACCGTCAATGGCAAGACCGTCTCCGAATGGGACGTCGACAAGGTGGGGCACACCTTCACCGTCCACCAGTACCCCGAGAGCGGTCAGCCCTACTTCTTCCTCTCCGTGCCCTTGCCCGCCAACGGCGGCAACGCCGTGGGCAATGCGAACCCCTACGTGACCGACCCCAAGGTGGTGACCTTCACATTCAGGACCGGAGCCGCCGGCACCTACGTCTGGAACTGCGAGTTCCCCTGCGGTGACCTCTACCAGGAGTTCGGTGGCCCGATGCAGCAGCGCGGCTGGATGTCCGGCACATTCGAGGTCGTCTGATGGCCGACACGATGATCCCGTCGGAGGAGCCCGAGGCCCCGAGCAATAGGCCGCCCGCTATGCACCGGCTGCGAGAGTGGCTGCAGCGCCGCTACGTCCGCCATGTCCTGATCATCACCGTGGTCATTGGCTTCCTGCTGCTGCCACTGTGCTGGCTTCTGCTCGCCGCGATGAACCAATCGGGCGGTCCCGCGTCGTCCATCATGCAAGACATCCAGCAGACGATCTTCGTCTTCACCCTGGTGTCGATCCCCATCACGTCATTTGTTTTCGCCGTCCTCGTCTACAGCCTCTTTGGGTGGAAGGGGAAGTCCGGCGACACTCCGCCCAACAACGACAACCCGGCGATTCGCACGAATGCCGTCGCCGTCATCACGTGGACGGCGACCTCGAGCCTGCTCGCGGGCTTCCTCGTGGTCTGGGGCCTGGTCGAACTCGCGGACATCACGGCCAACTCCTACGGATCGACATCGGCGACGGGCCAGCCCAAGACCGAGGATGCGCTCGTCGTCAACGTGACCGGGCAGCAGTGGGTGTGGACCTTCCAGTACCCGCAGTACGACAAGGTCACCTCTGACGTGCTCTACCTGCCCAAGGATCGTCCGGTCCTGTTCAACGTCACGTCGCTCGACGTCGTGCACAATTTCTGGGCGGTTGAACTCGGCATCAAGATCGATGCGAATCCCGGCGCCATCACGCAGACGGGTGTCACGCCCAACAAACTGGGCACTTTTAACGTCCGTTGCGCGGAGCTCTGCGGTCTCCACCACGCCTACATGGAGACCAAGATCGAGGTCATGCCCGACCAGACCTTCAACACGTTCATGCGTGAGAGCGGCGGAGGGAAGACCTCATGAGTACCGCGACGATTCACCAGGTGGAGGTCCCGCAGCCGAAGCAGCACGGCAAGCCGGGTGGCATCATGCGCCACCTCAACTTCTTCACCGGTCTCATCTCCGGCGTCGTCCTTGCGCTGGTCTTCGGCTACCTGATGAACATCCAGTTCGCTGCGGGAGCACAAACCGCCAACTTCTCGAGCGCCTCGGCCAACCCGACCTTCTGGGCGATGATGGTCGGCTGGGTCCTCGGCTTCATGGCAGGTATGGGCGCCTTCGTGGGGCCGATTCGCTGGCTCCTCGGTCGCGACCTCACGCATGAGGACGCGGAGTTCATGGCGGGCAAGGGTCAGGGCAAGTTCCGCTACTGGCGCTTCACGACCGACCACAAGGTGGTCGGGATCCAGTACCTGATCGTCGCGATGATCATCCTGGGATTCGGTGGCCTGCTCGCGATGCTCATCCGCACCGAGCTCGGCTTCACCTGGATGGAAGTCTTCAACCCCGACTTCTACAACTCCCTCGTGGGCACGCACGGCATCGCCATGATCATCGCGATGATCGTGATCGTCTCCGGACCTGTGGGTAACTTCGTCGTACCGCTCATGTGCGGCGCGCGCGATATGGCCTTCCCACGACTCAACGCACTGAGCATCTGGCTGCTCGTCTGCGCTGTCCCCCCACTCATCCTGTCCTTGCTCGTGGGCGGCATCCGCGATGGCTGGAGCGTCTACCAGCCACTCAATTCACAGGCCGGACCCGGGATGATCGGCTACCAGACCACGATCATCGTCTTCGCCGTATCCACCGCCCTGGCGAGCGTCAACATCATGACGACCGTCCTCACCATGCGCGCGAAGGGGATGACCTGGTCGCGCACGCCGATCCTCATCTACGGTGTCTTCGCCGCGGCCGCGATGGGGCTCTACGCCTTCCCCTTCTACATGTACTCGCAGATCCTGTCGATGACCGATCGGCTCATCAACACCTCCTTCTTCAACCCGATCGAGGGCGGCAGCGTCTGGCTGTACGAGAACCTCTTCTGGCTCCTCGGCCACCCCGAGGTCTACGTCATCCTCATCCCCAGCACGGCGGTCATCCTGGAGTTGATCCCGGTCTTCATGCGCAAGCCGCTCTTCAGTTACTACATGGCCATCGCGGGCATCGTCGGCGTGGTTGGACTGAGCGGCCTGGTGTGGGCGCACCACATGTACATGACCGGCTGGGCGCCCCAGGCGAACTACCCGTTCATGCTGTCCACCGAGATGATCTCGATCCCCGTCGGCTTCCTCGTGCTCGTCGTCATCGGCACGATGTGGCGCGGCACTTTCTGGAGTCGCCTGCCGATGATGGCCGTATTCGCCGTCATCTTCAACAAGATGATCGGCGGTGTCACCGGCATCTACCTGTCCGATGTGCCCGCCGACCAGTTCTTCCACGGCAACATGTTCGTGACTGCTCACTTCCACTACATGCTCATGGGCGTCGCACTCTTTGGTGCCATGGGCGGCGTGGCCTACTACTTCCCGAAGTGGACCGGCCGCTACCTCGACGAGCGCACCGGCAGCATTGGATTCTGGACCGCCTTCATCGGCTTCCAGTTGACGTTCGGGTCGATGTTCGTCGCGGGCCTGCAGGGCCAGCCACGCCGCGTGCTGCAGTTCGACAACATGTTCAACATTTCGAACTGGATCTCCACGGTCGGGGCCTACACGATCGGCATCGGCATGCTGATCTTCCTCGCTGCGATCATGTCCTCATGGCGCAGTGGTGACCGCGCTCCCAGCAATCCGTGGCAGGCGCAGACACTGGACTGGCAGACCGCGACGCCGGTGCCGCTCGAGAACTTCCCGGTCCTGCCGGTTGTCACCAAGCTGCCCTACGACTACGGCGTACCCGATCCCCTTGACCCCAAGACCCTGGAGAAGGAATACGACGAGAAGGTGGGGGCTCCGACATGAGCGCACCCCCACTGTCACCCACCACCGGCGAGTCGGTCGCCGTCGTCGCCCGGCGCAATCGCCTCGGCCTGATCTTCCTCATCGTCGTGGACTTCTCCGGGACGATGGCCCTGATCATCAGTTACTGCTACCTGTGGTCCCTCAACGTCAACAATGGCTGGGCGCCCAACCAGCAGACCTTCAACAATAACGACGGACTCAAGAGCCGCTCGCCGCTGCCGTTTGCCGACGACTGGCCCTTCTGGCTGATTCTCCTGCTTACGGTGGTGGCCACCGTGGTGCTGTTTATGGGCATCCGGAGCATGCGCTCGGGCCACCGCGGCGGGCTTGTCGGTGCGAGCGCCGTCGCGCTGGTTGTCGCGATCGGTGCGCTCGTGCTGCAGTGGTGGCAGATCACGACGTTCCCCTTCGGGCCGAGCAACGGCTCCTACGCCTCCGCAGTCTTCCTCCTTACGGCGTCGACGTTCGCGCACCTGCTGCTCGTGATCTTCCTGCTGCTCGCGATCGTCAATCGCACACGCGCGGGGCTCATCGACTCCGCCAACCCCTTCCAGGCCAAAGGTGTCGGCTACTGGATGGTGTGGGTCTGCGCGAGCATCCTGCTGGGGGTCCTCTGCACGACCTTCCTCAAGGAAAGCCCCAACGCGACCCCGGCGAACTTCGGCGAGTTCAGCCTGGTCAACCCCAATGCGGCGACGCCGAGCCCATCGCCGTCCGGGTCCGCATCGCCGTCCGCCTCGCCATCGGCCTCCCCCAGCTCCTCCCAGTGACCGGACGGCAGTGATCGACTCGCCCTCCGCCGCGCGCATCTCGCTCGGCCTCCTCGCCGGGCTCCCGGTACTCCTGCTCATCCTTGCGACGCTCGGGGCTCTATCGCAGACGAGCCTCGAGGGGATGCCCGTCGTACCGTGGCAGACGCTGTGGTCGCTGCCGCTGGATCGCTGGCTTCGCGATGTCGCCGCGACGATTGTGCTGGGTTTCGTTGTCGTCGGAGGCCTGCTTCTGCCTCGCGTGGACTCGCGTCTGGTGCGGATTGCATCCCTGGCTGCGCTGGTGTGGCTGGCGGCTCTCATCGCGCAGATCCCGCTGACGGTCTCGGAGCTCCTGGGCCGACCCCTGAGCGATTCTGTAGACCTACAGATCGTGTGGTCGCTGCTGAGCCAGACGGATCTGGGGCGGATCCTCGTCGCTCAAATAATCCTCGTCGCCCTTGTCGCGCTCCTCGGCTGGGCGATCCTGGGACGGGTCACGGGCGCGATCGTGCTCGGTCTGGCCGGCACGGCGGCCGGGCTGACGGGCCTGGTCGGTCACTCGGGCCTGCACTCCGGACACGCGGCAGCCTCGATCTCGCTCGCGGTGCATCTGGTGGCCGGCGCCGTCTGGGTCGGGGGGCTGATTGCGACGTGCGCATACGTCCTACGCCGCCCGCAGGATGGCGGCGTGGCGATTCGACGCTTCAGTGTGCTCGCCTTGGTCTGCGTGATCCTTCTCGCCGAGAGCGGCCTGCTCAATGCCTCCTTGCGTGTCGACGGTGTGGCTTCTCTCATCACGACGGCGTACGGCACCTTGCTCCTGGCCAAGGCGATACTGCTGGCAGCGCTCATCGTCATGGGTTGGCGCCAGCGTCGCCGAGTGATCCCCGTCGCCGACACGGAGGTCGGCCGGTCGACGCTCGTGCGCTTCGCCGGCTTCGAGGTTGTGCTCATGGGCATCGCCATCGGCATCTCGGTGGCCCTGTCGCGCACGGCGCCTCCGGCCGGAGCGATCGCCGGTGATCGCATCACCGCGGGTGCACTGGCCGTGCTGGCGCTTGGGATCCCCCTGCTCTTGGTGTGGTCAGGGGCCAGGCCGGCGTGGTTGCATCGCATGACGGCGGCGTACCCCGAGCCCTACGCCGTGGCCCTCGCCGTCGCGACCTACGTCGTGGCTGCCGTCGTGCCCTCGGGCCTGCTGGGCATCGGAGTTGCCGCGGTGGTCGCCTCCATCGCGCTCGTGCTCGTCGGATGGGCGTTCGCCGAGGCGGTCAGTGGTCCGCGCGGTGTCCCGGCGCTGATCCTCGCCGCCGTGCTGTGGCCGGCATCGATGTGGCTCGCCATGCGCCCGAACCCGGTCGAGACGACCTGGCAGATCCTGCTCGCTGTCGGTGTCGGACTAGCCTGCATCGCGCTGCTTGCTCGCCTGCGTCGGCGTCCGCCGCTGGTGGCACCGACCGAGGAGATGCCGAAGGTGAGCGTCGGATGAGCCAGCGCTGGAAGGACATCCTTACCCTGCACGTGCCACTCGTGCTCGTGCTCGCGCTCTGCACCTATGCCACGATCAATCAATATGGTCGCGCCCAGGAGGGTGTCGAGCGGTCGTGGGCCTACACCTTCCAGTGGCCCATCATCGGACTCTTCGCCATCGTCGTGTGGAATCGGTATCGCAAGCACGGCAACCTCACCCGCTGGTTCACCGATCGCTATCGCGGACGCATCGATGCCTACCGAGCTGAGGCCGAAGCCGAGGAGGCAGCCAAGCGCGAGACCGACGAGGCCGATCCGGACACGCAGGCGTGGGAGAGGTACGTCGAGGAGCTCCGCCGCCGCGACCACCCTTCCTGAGGGGAAATGACGTCGCGGGCCCAAGCCGCTACCCTTTTGCGGGCCCATCGTGGGCCGCGGGGGTCATCCCCCTTCCCTCCCGAGGTGATCCCCATGCCCGCCATCGTGCTGCTCGGCGCCCAATGGGGCGATGAGGGCAAGGGCAAGGCCACCGATCTGCTCGGTGGTCGCGTCGACTACGTCGTGCGCTACCAGGGCGGCAACAACGCGGGTCACACTGTCGTCATCGGCGACGCGAAGTACGCGCTGCACCTGCTGCCCAGCGGCATCCTGTCACCCGGTGTGGTGCCGGTCATCGGCAATGGCGTCGTCGTCGATCCGGCCGTCCTCCTCGAGGAGATGGCCGGTCTCGAGGCCCGCGGTGTCGACACGTCACGGCTGCTCATCAGTGCGAGCGCGCACCTGATCACGCCGTATCACGTGACACTCGACAAGGTGACCGAGCGATTCCTCGGCAAGGCGAAGATCGGCACCACCGGTCGCGGTATCGGCCCGACGTACATGGACAAGGTCGCTCGCATTGGCATTCGCGTGCAAGACCTCTTCGATCCGTCGATCCTGCGTCAGAAGGTCGAGGGCGCGCTGGTCAACAAGAACCAGACCCTCGTCAAGGTATTCAATCGACGCGAGCTCGACATCGATGCGATCACCGAGGAACTGCTGCAGTACGCCGAACCGATGCGCCCGCACGTGACTGACACCGCCCTCGTGCTCAACAACGCCCTCGATGCGGGCAAGACCGTGCTCCTCGAGGGCGGCCAGGGCACGCTCCTCGACGTCGACCACGGCACGTACCCCTTTGTGACGTCCTCCAACCCGACCGCGGGCGGTGCCTGCACCGGCAGCGGCATCGGCCCGACGCGAATCACCCGCGTGATCGGCATCCTCAAGGCCTACACCACACGCGTGGGGTCGGGACCATTCCCCACCGAGCTCCATGACGAGTGGGGTGAGCGACTGCGGAGCGTCGGCGGTGAGGTCGGCGTGACGACGGGACGCCCACGCCGGTGCGGGTGGTTCGACGCACCGATCGCGCGCTACGCCACGCGCGTCAACGGCCTGACCGACTTCTTCCTCACCAAACTCGATGTGCTCACGGGCATCGAGCGGATCCCGGTCTGCGTGGCATACGAGATCGAGGGCGAGCGCGTCGACGAACTACCGGCGAGCCAGACGGACTTCCATCATGCGAAGCCGATCTACGAGGAGGTTCCCGGCTGGACCGAGGACATCTCCTCCGCGCGCTCGATCGAGGATCTGCCGGTCAACGCCCAGGCGTACGTGCGCTACCTGGAGGAGCTCTCGGGTGCGCCGATCAGCGCCATCGGCGTCGGCCAGGATCGCGACGCCACCATCGTCGTGCGCGACATGCTCGCCTGAGCACGCTGCCCTATTCGGTCCTGTCGACCGAATGGCTGCCCTCAGCCTCTCCTGTCGACCGAATGGCTGCCCTCAGCCTCTCCTGTCGACCGAATGGCTGCCACGTGGTCGACGACGTGGCACTAGCGAGATGAGCGCGCAGCCCAGCGCGGCTTCCCCCACCGGACCCATCCCCAGTACCAGATCGCCGTGAGCAAGTAGTCGTACGCGAAGAGCAGCAGCAGCGCTGCCCCACTCACGTCGATCGACTCGGCCTGGTCGCCCAACTCGTCGATCTCGGCCAAGTCACGGATGCTGCCGTCCAGGATCACGAAGGCAACCAGCGCGATAGGGATGATCTTGGCGAGTTCATGCCCGGCGCGTGGCGCGGTGAAGGCCAGCGTGCGAATGGCGATGATGAGTGCAATCGGGAAGATCACCAGTTGAGCAGCATTGAGCGCATTTTCGTTGACGAAGAGCACCAAAGTGAAGAACATCCACCAGGCCGTGACGAGGATGGGCGTCGCGATGACGTATCGGATGAGGTCGCGGCGTGTGACGCGTGGACCGTCGGGAGTCTGGGTCACACGAAGAAGCGGATGGTCCATCGAGCGGTAGACGAGGTAGGCGAGCAGCGCCCCTGTGATGATGACGATCGACCAGAAGGCGATCTCACCCAGTCCGATCTCGGTCAGATCCGCCGTGTCCACGGACACATCCTAGGAATGAGCTGAGTCGTCCCTGTCACACTGGGCACGTGACGATCCCCGCCGACTCGCGGCCTGACGATTCGGCTTGGCCGCAGGCACAGTGGCCGCCGCCGCACACGTTGAGCCTGGGAGCGATCACGCTGTCGCAGTACGTACCTGCGGACACCCCCGATCTCTTCGCCGCACTCGACCACGATGCGTGCTGGGATCACGTCGCGGGCAGGCCGAGTGACCCCGCGGCGTACGCCGCAGTTCTTGCTCAGGCACCCGCAGCAGGCCGATGGCCCTGGGTGGTCCGCGACGCGGGCACGGTCGTCGGCACCACGTCGTACCTCGAGGTCAGCCTGCCCGATGCGCGCCTAGAGATCGGTCACACGGTCTACACCCCGGCGGTGTGGGGATCCGCGGTCAACCCCGCCTGCAAGTTGCTGCTCATGCAGTGGGCCTTCGATCACGGCTTCGGTCGCGTGCAGCTCAAGACCGATATCCGCAACAAGCGCTCCCAGCGGGCAATCGCCGGGGTTGGAGCGACATACGAGGGTGTCCTGCGTCGCTACCAGCGCCGGGCCGACGGCACGGTGCGCGACACGGTCATGTACTCCGTCACCGCCGAGGAGTGGCCTGGTGTGCGAGAGCGCCTCGCGGCCCGCCTCGGCCGATAGGGGCGGCTCAGCCGACCCGCCACGCCTTCGGGTCTAGGCTCATCCCGTCGTTTACGACCAGGAGGAGCCAGCATGGAGTTCACCGCCGATCCCGCCGAGGGCCAGCGCGTCTATGACCTCGACCGCGCCCACGTCTTCCACTCATGGAGCGCCCAGGCGCAGATCAAGCCGCTGCCTATCGCTGCGGCCGAGGGCAGCTACTTCTGGGATTACGACGGCAACCGCTACCTCGACTTCTCCAGTCAGCTCGTCAACGTCAACATCGGCCATCAGCACCCCAAGGTCGTCAAGGCCATCCAGGAGCAGGCGGCGCGACTGTCGACCATCGCGCCTCAGCACGCCAACGACATGCGTGGCGAGGCAGCCAAGCGCATCGTCGATCGATCGGGCGAGCGTCACCAGAAGGTGTTCTTCACCAATGGCGGTGCGGATGCAGTCGAGAACGCCATCCGCATGGCGCGCCTGCACACCCACAAGCACAAGGTGCTCTCGACGTATCGCAGCTACCACGGCAATACCGGTGCGGCGATCCAGGCGACGGGTGATCCGCGACGTTGGCCCAATGAGTACGCCTCCCAGCAGGTCCACTTCTTTGGCCCCTTCCCCTACCGCTCACCCTTCTGGTCCGACTCCCCGGAGCAGGAGAGCGAGCGTGCGCTGCAGCACCTTGAGGAGGTCATCAAGTTCGAGGGCCCCGGCACCATCGGCGCGATCCTGCTCGAGTCCGTCGTCGGCACCGCGGGAGTGCTCGTGCCGCCGCCGGGCTATCTCGAGGGCCTGCGAGCCCTGTGCGACAAGTACGAGATCGTCTGGATCGCCGACGAGACGATGAGTGGCTTCGGTCGCACGGGCGAGTGGTTCGCGTGGCAGAACTGGCCGGCCGAGCCCGATCTCATCGTCTTCGCCAAGGGCTCCAACTCCGGATACGTCCCGGTCGGTGGCGTCGTCATCTCGGGCGACATCGCGGCGACCTTCGACGATCGTGTCTTCCCCGGAGGACTGACCTACTCTGGCCACCCGCTCGCTGCGGCATCCATCGTCGCGTCCATCGATGCGATGACGGAGGAGGGCATCATCGACAACGCCAAGCGCATCGGCACCGACGTACTCGGCCCAGGACTTCGTGACCTCGCCGAGCGTCACCCTGTCATCGGCGAGGTGCGTGGACTCGGTGTCTTCTGGGCGCTCGACCTCGTCTCGGATCGGGCGACCAAGGAGCCCCTCGCGCCGTACGGGGGCACATCGCCGGCCATGGTCGAATTCACGGCCGAGTGCAAGAAGCGCGGGCTGATGCCCTTCGTCAACTTCAACCGCACGCACGTCGTGCCGCCGTGCACGGTCACCGATGCGGAGGCCAAGGAGGGCCTGGCGATCCTCGACGAGGTGCTCTCGATCACCGATCAGCACTACGCGGGCTGAGCCGGCTAGAGGACGGGCTGCACCTCGAGCCCGTAGACGATTCCCCGCGAGGTGCTCACCTGCACCTGGTAGAAGCCGGGCTGATCGGGCGCGAAGAGCACGACGTCGCTGCCGGGCGAGGTGACCTCGATCTTGCTCACCGGGGCGCCGTCGCGAGTGAGCTCGATGATCGTTCCGGTTGACCAGGCGCCTGCGGCGACGCGGAAACGCAGGCCCTGCGAGACGCGCTTATAGGCGACGATCGAAAAGGTTCGCACGCTGATGTCGAGCGAGACCGGCTTGAGGTCGCCCACCTTGACGACGTAGCCGAGATCTCCGCTGCCGCCCTTCTGGGCCACCACATCGCGGAACGCAAAACTGCCGTTGGCCTTGACGGTGCTGGTGCCGAGGAGCGCATCACCGGCGACGAGGGCCACGGCCGTGCCCTCCCGGACGCCGGTGGTCGTGCCGTCCACATCGAAGAGCTGACCGGTGCTGTACGCCGTACCTGCGGAGGGGGATGTCACGGTGACCGTCGGCTCGACCACGCGCACTCGCGCCTTCTGTGCACCCGTCGCTGGCTCGAAACCGGGCACAGGTCGATCGGCTGGGCAGTCGTACTGGTTCTCGAGCGGGCCGCACGCGGCGAGATCGCCCTTGGCCCGCACCGTGAGGGTCCCGCCCCTGCGCGTCTGGATCTCGACCGAGGCCCGACCCTTGGGATCGGTAAGCACCGTAAAGGTGTTGGCGCCGGTGATGAAGCGGCCAGGTCCCTTGGGCGGCAGCGAGAGGTCGACGCCGGCGTTCTCGATGGGGTTGCCGAAGACATCGGTCACGGACACGAGAGCCTCGAAGCTCTCGCCCGAGTCCACGCTCGTCTCGGTGACCGACAGTGAGACGTTGCGGGCGGCCTCGCGTGAAGTGACGACGGGGAACACCGCGGTCGCGGAGTTCAGGCCCTCGACGTACACGTTGACCGATCCCACGGTGGTCGAGAAGAGATAGACCGCGGCGATGCAGCGCTCTGGACCCGCTTCGCTGAAGACGGTGACCTCGGGCTCACCGAGCGGGTCATCGACGAGTGACTCCAGGAGGAGTCCTCCCGTCGCGCGGAACCTCACGGGTGAGCCGCTGGTCGAGGTGACGACCTCCAGGCGCATGGCCATCGGCCGCTCTGCCGTGCCGCCTTCGAGCCCGAGGTAGGGGACGACAAGCGGGGTGGTGACGCGCTCCGCCGCGACGCCGTTGGCGGTGAGCTCGGAGATGTCCGGGGGAGTCACCGAGTCGCCAGCCGCGCACGCGGATGCGGGCATGGTCTCAGTCGGGCTCGGCGTCGGGCTGGGGCTCGAGGAGCCGAAGGGCAGCAGGCCGCACCCCGAGAGGAGAGCAGCCCCCGACACCAGCGCGGTTGCGCGCCAGACCCGCATCACCGGCACATCGTACGTTGCAGGTCGGAGGTGTCTCACCAGGCGCGACTAGGCTCTCGACTTGTGATCGTCTTGGTGGTCGGCTCCGGTGCGCGCGAGCACGCCCTGGTGCGTGCCCTGCGACGTGACGCTCAGGTGAACGACGTGCATATCGCCCCGGGCAATGCCGGAATCGCCCAGGACGCGCGGCCGCATCCGATCGACCCACTCGACGGCTCGGCGGTGGCCGATCTCGCCGTATCCCTGGGCGTCGACCTTGTCGTCATCGGCCCTGAGGCTCCGCTCGTGGCTGGCGTCGCCGATGCCGTGCGCGCCCGCGGCATCGCCTGCTTCGGGCCAAGCGCCCAGGCAGCACAACTCGAGGGCAGCAAGGCATTCGCCAAGGACGTGATGGCGGCAGCGGGCGTCCCGACCGCTCGGCCATTCGTCTGCCGCACCCTCCCCGAGGTCCAGACCGCGCTGGATGAACTCGGTGCGCCGTACGTCGTCAAGGACGATGGGCTCGCGGCGGGCAAGGGGGTGGTCGTCACCGAGGATCGCGCGGTCGCGCTTGATCACGCGCGAGCATGTCTGGATGCTGGATCAGCCGTCGTGGTGGAGGAGTTCCTCGATGGTCCCGAGGTCTCGCTCTTCGCCGTCACCGATGGCCTGACGGTCGTGCCGCTGCAACCTGCGCAGGACTTCAAGCGCGCGCTGGACGGCGATGCTGGCCCCAACACGGGTGGCATGGGGTCGTACTCCCCGCTGGCCTGGGCGCCCGTTGACCTCGTCGAGACGACGATGCGTGATGTTCTGCAGCCGACCGTCGATGAGATGCGGCGGCGCGGCACACCGTTCAGCGGACTCCTCTACGCCGGGCTTGCGCTGACCTCGAAGGGTCTTCGTGTCGTGGAGTTCAACGCGCGCTTCGGTGACCCAGAGACTCAGGTCGTGCTCGCACGCCTGGACTCGCCGTTGGCGACGCTCTTGCACGCGGCGGCGACCGGCACGCT